>CAZGUS010000053.1:0-13122 GCA_964529245.1 uncultured Anaerolineaceae bacterium | reverse complement strand
TCTGACCGTGATCCACCGGCCCGAGATGGTGCCCGAGTACCTCCAGAAGGAGGCGCAGGAGGGCAAAGCCGAGGACATCGGGCGCAGCGGCGTCATTCGCGAGTCGCTCGACATCTTTCGGACCCAGCAGCGCGTGGCCCACGACAACGGCATCCGGACCACCATCCAGATGACCTACGCGAGCCTGTTCAACGCCGAGGCCGTGGCCATTGCCATGGAGGATCACGCCCGCTTCGGCGATGAGATCGGGCTGACGTTCCTGGGCCTCCAGTGCGCTCAGTTCCGCGAGAAGTTCCACTCGCGCGAGCTCGCCATCTGGTTGTTCTCGATGGCCGACAAGCGGGCCATAGTCGATGAGGTCTTCGGCAAGTTCGAGGAGGTCTTCGGCTTCCTGCCTACCTCGACCGGCTCCTACTACATGGACGCCGAGCTCGTGGGCTACATCAAAGAGCGCTACCCCATGGTCAAGGCCGCGGTGGCGACGTGCTGGGAAGAGGGTCCCAAGGCCTACCACAACGCCAACAACTCCTGGTACACCCTGCTCGACGGCGGCCCCTGGAACCCCTGGATCCCGAGCAAGCGCAACATCCACTGCCCCGCCTCGGACGCGGCCGACGACATCGGCATAGTCGCGGTCCCGCACCTCTCGCGCGATCTCATGGCCGTGTTCGACGGCCTCGGCTCCTACTACGGCACTCACCCTCAGAACATCCTGCGCGGCATGGTCTACGAGGGCACCGAGATCCCCTACTTCGCCAACATCGTGGACCAGTACCGGGCCATGGCCGGGTTCAACCGCGGCTACGCCTACAACATGATGTTCGTGGGCCCGGGCTGGATGAGCAAGAGCGGCCGCTGGGAGGCCGACTACGACTTCCTGCTCAAGAGCTACGAAGACGGCATGGCCTACTACGGCAAGCTCAAGGCCGAGGGCGCGGCGATCGATCTGACCCTGAGCGAGTTTGCCGACGCCTATCGGGCCGACCGCCCCTATTCCCGCCCCGAAGTGACCCTCTGGACCGACATCCTCTATGGCTCGGCGCGCCAGCAGTTCTGGTTCGCCGATCCGGCGATGCGCTTCTGCCTGGACATGAACCAGGGCGGCGCCATGATCGACCTGCGGCCCTATGCGGCCAAGCTCGTGCGGCCCTGCGGCGTGGGCACCGCCCACATCCAGGACGCGAGCTACCCGTTCCTGGTCCAGTCCAACTACCGCGCCGGCTACTTCACCCACTATGCCGGGGAAGGCGCGGTCAAGAGCGCGCGCTTCCGCCACGGCGGCGAGGAAGTCGACCTGTGCGCGTGCCGGACCCGGGCCTCGTTCTCCGAGGAGGGCGACACCCGCGTGGTCACCCTCGATCCGGTCGAGATCGAGTTCGAGAAGTTCACCATCAGCGTAGAGTCGGTCTTCCGCCTGGCCGAGGGCAGCGGTGAGATCGAGGTCGTGCGCCGTATCGTGGCCACCACCGACCCGGCCGCGCAGGTCGAGATCGACGAGTACATCACCGCCTGCTACGGCACGACCGAGTATCCCGAGGACCTCACCGGCGTACGCCTGACGCTCACGGGCAAGGCCGGGTCCGAGTCGATCGACTACGCCTACCGGTGCCGCGAGGCCGCGCTCGAGAGCATCGCTTCGGCCGAGGCGATCGTGCCCCAGGTCGACACGCGGCTCTCGATGCGTTCGGACGTGACCGACGCCGCGGGCTACCTGCGCGAGGGCATGGCGTTCTCGCCGATGTACACCATCGGCATCCGAAAGGCGTTCCGCGGCACTGGAGAGTTGCGCACATGGCTCAAGGTCGAAAAGGCAAGCTGAACTACCGCTGCCCGCGCTGCCTGATGCGGGAGATCGACATGGACATGCTCTTCGACGCGGCCGCGGGCGAGTACTACTGCCTGCGCTGCTCCTTCGTAGGTCCCGAGTCCGAGGTTCTGCGCCTCAACGCCCAATTCCGGGCCAAGTACCTGGACCGCGCCAGGCGGATAACCGAGTTCTAGGGGCGAGGGGCGGCGAGGCATCCGAGCGAGAGGGCGAGCGGTGAAGGTGCCGATTAGTGTGCGATATGGATAGCGCCGACGGTCTGATCGCCGGCCGAGCGGTCGCCGGCCGACCGGTCGCCGTCCGTTTGATTGCCGCCATGCTCGCAGTCCTGGCCGTCCTGATCGGCGTGTTGCTCAACCTGACGGCGTACTACCTCAGTCGATGGTGGGGAGCTCGTCCGCCCCTCAGCCAGGACCTGGCGGACTTCGCCATGGTCACGTCGGTCGCGCTTGGGTTCTTGATCGTTGCCGTCCAACTCTGGCGAGGATCGGGCTGGGCGCGACTTGCCACTCAGTTGGGGCTCGCGTCCCTGGCAGTCAACGTCGCCAGTTACGGGCTGGCCCAGCTCTCGATCGGGAATCCGTGGGGTCTTTTCGCCCTCGGGATCGCGGCCATCTCGATCGCGGCGGCGGTCTATCTGGAGACGCCTGCCGTCCGCTTGAGCTTTCGCCTTGAGCCTGCCGGGATCATCGCCCGCCGTCCTGTCGCATCGATTGCCATCCTCATGGCAGTCGGTCTCTTTCTGCTCGTGGTCGGCACCAGCAACGCGATCAACGGTCTCCCCGTGAATCGATACCGCTGATCCGCGGGTATCATTCACTCCACTCGGGGTGTGGCCTAGCGGCAAGGCACGTGCTTTGGGAGCACGAGATCGTGGGTTCGAATCCCACCGCCCCGACCAACTCCCATTCGCGGTGGCCGACGAAGTGCCGCGGACTCAACAGGGGGAAATGCTGATGAGCGACGACGAGCCGCGAGAGCCCGAGAAGAACCTCGGCGTATTCCTCAATCCAACGGACCTGGGAGGGGGCGGATTCCTGGTGCCGATGAATGACTTGAACGTGGGGCCCGGGCAGCCTGGCACCGGGGACGATTGGCAGTTCCCGACCGATCCAGCGGAAGCGACCGAAGGCGGCGACGCGCCGGCCACCGAACAGGCGCCGACCGACAAGTAACTCGCCGAAAAGCGGCCGGTCGGCCTCAGTAGACGGCGCAGCTGACGACACGGCCGGTGGCGGCCAGCCGTTCGAGTTCGGCGCGCGGAAGCCCGGCTTCGGGCCGCGAGGTCGCTCGCTCGAGCAAGCGCTCGATCCCATGCGCCGTCTCCGGCGACAGATTCTGGATGCCTACGACCGAGCAATCGTCGACGTGCAGGTACGAGCCGGTGCCCCTGAGCAGGGCGAACTCATCGGACGTCAGCTCCACCACGCTCGGCCGGGGCCCACGTTCGTAGGTCTCCCGGTAGAGGAAGTAGCGCGCATCCAGGGGGGCGCCCGCCGCCGCGGCAAGGGCGGCTCGGGCCGCGGCCTCGATGGCCTGCTGGTCGGGCGTCAGCGCGGCCGGGCCGTCGGCGCATTCTGCGTCTGTGGGCGGCGCGGCCCTTGAAGCGCGCACGCCGTCGTACACGGTTATCTCGTCGGCGAAAGGCGGGGCGGCCATGACGGCCGTGCCCGCAGTCACGATGTCCGGCACGTGCGCGGCCACGGCAAAGGCGGCGCTCTCGACGGCGGCGGCAGGCTCGAGCGGGATCGAAGGCGCCTCCGCGACGACGGCGGCGGAAGGAGTCGCGACTTCGACCGGTTCGGCCGGCTCGACCGGCTGGGCCGGTTCGACCGCGGCAGATTCGGCAGGCTCGGCCGCCTGGGCCGCCTCGACCGACTCGACCGACTCGACCACCGCAGATTCGACCGCCTGGGCCGGTTCGACCGCCTGGGCGGCTTCGGTCGCGACAGGCTCTACGGCCGGGGCAAGCTCTACGGCCGGGGCAAGCTCGCCGGCCTTCGCCGCTTCGGCCGCCTGCGCCGCTTCGGCCGACGTCAGGAACGCGATGCGTTCGCTGCCGGTTTCGTCGTCGACCGTCATCTGGACGCCGCGCCCGATCAGGTCCGACTGGCTCGCCAGGCCCAGGACGGCCAGGAAGCTGTCGATCTGGACGCGCGCGATCTTCAGGATCGGATCGGGCAGCCCGGCGACGGGCTGGAGCCGGATCACCAGGCCGAAGGGATCCTCCACGTCGGGGCCGATCGACTCCACCATCGAGTTCACCAACCGCACGCGGAACTCCTTCTGCGTCATCCGAGCAAGCCTACCGTCCTGGGACCGCCGACGCGCGGCCACACTCAAGTCCTGAGGCAGGGAGTATCCGTTCCCGCGGCGGCGGCACAAGCGCCGTCCCGGCCGGTGGGCTCGCCGAGCGACGTGCGTCGGTCGCGGATCAGTCGCGGCGCTGCCAGAGACTCGAGATCGGCTCGCCGCGCCCGGCCACGGCGGCGATCCGCGAGACGCGCTCGGCCCGAGTCGCCGGCCGCTTCGCCTGGTAGACCCACGCCAGGGCGCTCCTTCGGACGGAGGCGGAGCTGGCGTCGAACAGCTCGCGCGCGCCCGGGAGCGCGGCGAGGGCGGCGGCCAGATCGTCAGGGACGATCAACGCGTCGATGACATCCAGCGATTCCCACGATCCGTTGGCCCGGGCGAGTTCGACGGCCCGGCGGCCGGCAGCGGTCATGAGCCCGGCCGCCTCCAGGCGCTCGACGCGCTCCTTGTTGGATCGGGCCCAGGTGCTCCTGGGCTTGCGCGGCGCAAACCATTGCATCGTCCGGTCGTCGTCGACCCGGCCCAACACGCCGTCGATCCAGCCGAAGCAGAGCGCCTCTTCGACCGCATCCTCGTACGAGACGGTTGGCTTGCCGGCGGCCTTCTTCCAGGTCACCAGCCAGACGCCCGAGTCGCGAAGGTGGTTCTCCTGGAGCCAGGCCCGCCAGGCGGCTCTCGTCTCGGGCTGGACGCGCGGTTCATCGGCCATGACCTGAGTATCGGGCAAGGCCGGCCGGTGCGCCCCGCGCAGACGACGCCCGTCGTGACCGGCTATTCTCCGAGGATGAGCGATCTGACGTTTCCCGAAGGGTTCATCTGGGGCACGGCGACGGCAGCCCACCAGGTAGAGGGCGGCAACACCAACAGCGACTGGTGGGCCTTCGAGCTCAAGCCGGGCACCCCGTGCAAGGAGCCGAGCGGCAGCGCGATCGAGCACTACACGCGCTATCCCCGCGACATGGCGTTGCTGGCGGGGCTGGGCTTCAACGCCTACCGCTTCTCCGTGGAGTGGGCGCGGATCGAGCCCAAGGAAGGCACTTTCGATCAGACCCAGCTGGACCACTACCGCAAGATGGTCGAGCTCTGTCGTAAGAGCAAGCTCACGCCGATCGTCACGCTCAACCACTTCACCCTTCCACAGTGGGTAGCCGATCGTGGCGGGTGGCTGTCCCCGTCCATCGTCGGCCGGTTCGAGCGCTACACGCGTCGCGTCGTGGAAGCGCTCGGCGCGGACGTCGACTGGTACTGCACGCTCAACGAGCCGGGCGTGGTGGCGTTTGGCGGCTACGGCGGCGGGTTCCCGTTTCCGCCCGGACTCGTCGGCGCGGAGAGCTGGCAGACCGCGACGGCGGCCCTGGTGTCGGCTCACAAGGCCTCGCGAGCCGCGATAAAGGCGCTGCGGCCGGCGGCCAAGGTCGGCCTGACCAACGCCATGCAGGAGTGGGAGTCCAACGCCGGCGGCGCCCCGATCGTGAACTACGCGCGCCATCTCATGGAGGACGTCTTTCTCGAGGCCGCGAAGGAAGACGACTTCATCGGCGTCCAGACTTACACGCGCGCCGTGCTCGAGATGCCCCGCGCGGTCGGGATCGCCGCGAGCCTGGCGCTGTCGATTCCCCCGCTCGAGAAGCTCGTCGTCGGACGCGTGATCGCGCGCCAGCGAGCCGGCGGCGGCTGGGGCGTCAGCCGCGAACCGGGGGTTCGCGTGACTCAGATGGGCTGGGAATACCGGCCCCAGGCGGTCGCCGCCACGGTTCGGCGAACTGCGCAGCTGCTTCCCGGCAAGCCGATCCTGGTCACCGAGCACGGCGTTGCGACGGCCAACGACGCGGAACGAGTCGAGTTCATCACTGCGGGGCTCAAGGCCCTCCATGAGGTCATCGCCGACGGCATCCCCCTCCGGGGCTACGTCCACTGGAGCGCCTTCGACAACTTCGAATGGGCCAGCGGATACGCAATGCAATTCGGCCTGGTGGCGGTCGATCGGGCGACTCAGGAGCGGACCGTCAAGCCGTCCGCCCGCTTCCTCGGCGACATCTCGCGAGCGAACCGGCTGACGCTGCCCGAATAGGCGCGCGACCCCCGGATAGCACAAGACCGGCGCAGCCGGCGCCGGTCCTGGCACTCGCATGCGATAGAGGCCGCTGGCCCCTACCGCGCCGAGAGGCCGGCGCGAGTGTCACCGCTGATATTGCCGGCCCTGGGTCTGAAGAGCAGGTTCGATGCGCGGCAGTCCGGATCGGCCGTCGGCAGGTAGTCCCCACCGCCATCGCGATTGAGTCGCGTATCTCTGGCCGTCATCGGCGCTTGCATCTCGCCTCCCGACATACCGGGGCACGTAAGAGATCTCGATCAACCTACGCCGGTCCCCAGGCCGGTGCAATACCCCTTCGAATGGTCCATGCTGGAAATGCCGAACCCGGCCGATCCCTAAGTGGAGCGCGTCCCGCACACCGGATCAGAGTCCGCATTCGTTCGTCACGCCGGCCGATGTGAACCCGCGCTGGAGTCCAAACCAGATGATCGAGAAGGAGTCGCCGCTTTCGAAGGCGCCGTCGCCGGCCGGCGATTGGGCCCTCGACCCGGCCGTGACCTACCTCAATCACGGTTCCTTCGGAGCGTGCCCGCGAGCGATCCTGGCCGTCCAGAAGGGCTGGCGCGACAAGCTCGAGGCAGATCCGACGCGGCTGCTCGGGCGCGACCTCGAGGATCTGCTGGACTGGTGCCGCTCGGAGATCGGCGCGTTCGTCGGGGCCGATCCGGACGATCTGGCTCTCCTGACCAACGCCACCGCCGGCGTCAACACGGTGCTTCGCTCGCTCCGATTCGAGAAGGGCGACGAACTGATCGTGACCGACCACGCCTACAACGCCACGCTCAACGCCGCCCGCTACGGAGCCGCCAAAGACGGCGCGAGGGTCGTGCTGGCGCGGATCCCCTTCCCGATCGCGTCGCCGGACGAAGCCTTCGAGGCCGTCATGGCGGCGGTCACTCCCCGGACGAAGCTGGCCCTGCTCGACCACGTCACCAGCGTCACGGCGCTGATCATGCCGCTCGAGCGGCTCGTGCCGGCCCTGGCCGAGCGCGGCGTCGACGTTCTCGTCGACGGCGCCCACGGTCCCGGCATGCTGCCCGTCCGGCTCGACGCGCTCGGCGCCGCGTATTACGCGGGCAACGGCCACAAGTGGATGTGCGCGCCGAAAGGCGCGGCCTTCCTGCACGTCCGGCGCGACCGCCAGGCTCGCATCAAGCCGCTTTCGATCTCGCACGGCGCCAACGACACGCGCATGGATCGGTCGCGTTTCCGGCTCGAGTTCGACTGGCAGGGGACGTTCGACCCGACTGCCTGGCTGACCTGGCCGGCCGCGATAGACGGCGTCGCCGAGATCCTGCCCGGCGGCTGGGATTCGATCATGGCGTTCAACCACAGGCTGGCCGTCGCCGCCGGCGAGATGCTGGCGGAGGCGCTGCACACCGCGACGCAGGCCCCGCCGGACATGATCGGCTCGATGGCGTCCGTCCGGTTGCCCGGAGGCCCGTGGCCGCGGGCCGAGGCCGCCCGGCGCATGGAGATGATCGACGAGGCGCTGCGCGGCCGCCACTTCGAAGCGCCGCTGATGATGTGGCCTTGCCCGTGGCTCGTCGATTCGGGCGACCTGCCGCCCGACACCGAATTCGACGTGCTGGTCAGGGTCTCGGCCCAGGTATACAACCACCTCGGCCAGTACGAGCGCCTGTCGTCCATCCTGGCCGGCTTCGCCGGCGCGAATCGGCCTCAGGCTGGGCCGGCGCCGTCGACGGCGGCCACGGAATAGACCCGCGGCGTCAGGCCGGTGCGGCGGGGATACTCGTCGGCGACGGCCTGGGCCAGGGCGGGCGCTGCCTCCTCGCGAACCAGGTTTACGGTGCAGCCGCCGAACCCGAGACCGGTCATCCGAGCGGCCACGACTCCGGGCACGGCCAGGGCGATCTCCACCATGGCATCCAGGGCGGGCGATCCCACCTCGAAGAGGTCGCGCAGCGATTCGTGCGAAGCGGCGAAGAGGCGGCCGATCTCGTTGAGGTTGCCCGCGGCCATGGCCGCGGCCGTCGCCTCGACCCGCTCGTTCTCGGCGACGACGTGCTCGGCGCGCCGAGCCAGGGTCTCGGGCAGCAAGTGGCGGTGTCGGCGCAGCGTGGCGGTGTCCAGGTCGCGCAGCGACGCGACCGTTGGCAACTCTTCCGCCAGCAGGGCCACGGCGCGGCCGCATTCGGCGCGACGGTCGAGGAACACGGCCACGGAAGGCCGGCCGGGGAGCGCGCCGGGCTCGGCTGGGGCGCCCGGCTCGGGCGGGGCACCGGTGTCGCATACGACGATCCGAACGTTCGGAGGCAGGACCACGTAGCGGCCGTCCATCGATCGGCAGTCGAGCAGGATCGCCCGACCGGCCCGGCCGGCGGCGCTGGCAAACGGCCCGACGATCCCGCCCTCCAGGCCGAGGAATTCGCGCTGGGCGCGCTGCGCCAGGGCCGCCAGCGACGGCGCCGCCACGACCCGCTCGCCGGCCAGGAGCGCGATGGCCGAGGCGAGTTCTAGGGCCGAGTCCCAGGCCAGGCCGGCGACGCGCGGAAGCGCGCTGTCGACCACGCCGTCGAAGCCGTGGACAGGCAGCCCGGCCGCGTGCAGCGACCATGCCATCGCGGCGATGTGATTGCACCAGGCGGCGATCGGCGCCGTCGTTGCCGGGGCCGGAGCGGCCGCGTCGGCGGCCACGCCCGGGCCGGCGGAGAGCGCGGCACCGGCCCTGGCAGCGGCCACGCCCGGGCCGGCGGCAAGCCCTGTGGTGGCCACGCCCGCGCCCGGGCTCCGGGCCGCGAGTTCGTCGATCCAGAACTCGGCCGTGCCGGGCGTCTGCAGCGAGACGACGCGAACCAGCCCGTCGCGGCGGGGGCGGGCCGCGACCCACGTGTCGAGCTCGATCGCTGCCGCCATGACCAGCCCGTCGTTGTAGTAGGTGTGGTCGCCGATCAGGTTCACGCGTCCGGGCGCGCGACCGAATTCGATCTCGGGCCGGGCCGCATCGCCCGCGTCCGGAAACGCCGCCAGCAGCGCCTCCTCGAGGCGCCGGCCGCGTGCGGTGCGGCGGGCGGCATCGCGCCGAGCCTGGGAATCGAGGTATCTCTCCACCCGCCGATGCTAGCGCGAAGAGCGCAGCCCGACTGCGGGCGCGGCGACGGGGCCACGGTGTAGCATCCGCCAATGACCGGCTTTTCGACTCGAGCGATCAGGGCGGAGACCAGCGCGCCGAAGGTGGACCAGATTCCGTCGACCGTGCCGATATACGAGGCCGCGGCATTCTCCACGGCCGACGCCGCGGAGCTCGGCGACGTCCTGACCGGCGCGATACCCGGCTACGCCTACAGCCGCATCGACAACCCCACGACCGCGGCCCTCGGCAACGCCGTCGCCGAGCTCGAGGGCGCGGAGGCGGGCCTGGCCTTCGCGACGGGCATGGCGGCCATCCACGCCGCCATCGTCTCCGTGGTCCGCGCCGGCCAGACGATCGTGGCCACCCGCGCGGTCTACGGCACGACCCGCGATCTGATGGTGCGCGTCCTCTCGGGCCTGGGGGTCGCCACCGAGTTCGTCGACCCGCGCGACCCCGGCGCCGTGGATGAGGCGCTGGCCCGAACCGGCACGCCGGTGCTGTACGTGGAGACCGTATCGAACCCGACGATCGTGGTCTCGGACCTGGCGGCGCTGGCCGCGGCGGCCCATCGCCACGGCGCCTTGCTGCTCGTCGACAACACCTTCGCCTCGCCGTACGCGTGCCGTCCGATCGAGCTCGGCGCGGACCTGGTGATGCACTCGGCCACGAAATACCTGTCCGGCCACAGCGACGCTCTGGCGGGGGTCGTGGTCGGGAGTCGCGAAAGGCTCGCGGCCGTCCGCCCGATCCTGGTGGACGCGGGCGGAGCGCTGGCGCCGTTCGCGGCTTTCCTGGTCCTGCGCGGCCTGCCGACGCTGGCGATTCGAATGGAGCGCCACACTGAAACGGCGCTCGAGCTGGCGGCCTGGCTCAGCGGGCAGGAAGGCGTCGACCGGGTCCACTATCCGGGCCTGCCGGGCGACCCGAGCCATGCGGTGGCGGTGCGCCAGCTGCACGTATTCGGCGGCATGCTGGCGTTCGAGCTTTCCGGCGGGCGCGAGGCCGGCCGCGCGTTCCTCGACGCCATGACGATCGCCGAGCGCACCGCATCGCTCGGCGGCGTGCGGACGATCACGACCCATCCGCCGTCGACCACGCACCGCCAGCTGGACGCCGCGGCCCTGCGCGACGCCGGTATCGCGCCCGGACTGCTGCGCTGCTCCGTCGGGCTCGAAGACGTCGAAGACCTGCGCGCCGACTTCGAGCGCGGCCTGGCCGCCGCCCGGGCAGCCAGTGGATCGTCCGCGGGCTGACGCGGAGGCACCCGCACAGTAGGATCCGGCACAAAGGGGGTCGATGCCATGACATCAGTTCGCGCCCGAGTGTTCGGCGGCCTCTGCGCCTTGTCCGTCGCCCTGACCGCCGTCGGCTGCGTCGGTGGCGGCGCGAGCCCGAGCGGCTACGTCAAGATCCCGGCCACCGACGACGGCACGGTCCGGACGCCGCTTCCGGCTCCCAGCTGCGTGGACGAAAGCATCATCGCCGAACAGTCCATGAATCCGCGCACCATGGCAGACCTGGCCACGAAGTCCGCAGTGGTCGTCGTCGGCACGTTCGGCGGCTACGGGACCGCGCTCTGGAACACGCCCGACGGCAAGCGCCCGTCCGCCGCGGACCTCCAGAACCAGTCGAAAGCGCCGATGCTGGAGCGCCCGGCGTCGATCGTCGTAGAGACGGCCATCAGACCCGCCGGGCCCGGCGGCCTAGAGGCCACGGTTCGAGGAGGGCGGCTCGGCTGCGACCGCATCACGCTCACCGACGACGACACCCAGGACCTCATCGTCGGCAGTCGATATCTCTTCTTCATGTCCCCCTTGGACGATATCAACGGCAAGCTGAGTCCGGATCCGAGCGTCCTCGACGCCTGGCCCGTCGGCGGCGACGGTTTCGTTCAGACCCCGCACGAAGGCAACGTTTCCATGTCCGCGGTCGCGGCTGTCTTGGCTCGCGTTCCCTGCACCTGGCCGACGCCCGGGGCTTGAGAGCGCACCGCGCCGCTCTCCCCGGAATCAAGAAGCCTCCCCGGCAGAGACCGGAGAGGCTTCTTTCGAAACGGGTCCGAGAGAGACCCGCTCGACGGTCAGTACTGGAAGAGGAGCTCGCGATACTTGGGCAGCGGCCAGAGCTCGTCGGACACCAGGGCCTCGAGCTCGTCGGCCGCGGTGCGAACCGCGTTCTGGGCCGGGATGACCTTGTCGTGGAACGCCTTGGCCTCGGCATGGACGGAACCCGCCTCGTGGGCGGCGTGCTGAGCGTGCTCGAGGGCGTGGATGGCGTCGACCAGCTGGTCGGACAGAGCGGACACCGCTCCGGCAACCTGGGCCACGCCCTTGGAGCTGCCGGCCGATGCCAGCTCGCCCAGGTACTTCACGGCCGCGGGCAGGATCATGGTCTTGGCCAGGTCCAGCGTGCAGTTGGCTTCGATGTTCGAGACCTTGACGTAGCGCTCCCAGGCAATCTCGACGCGGGCCGCGAGCTCGCGCTCGGACAGGACGCCGAAATGGGAGAAGACCTTCTTCGCCTTCGCGGTCGCGAGGGCCGGGAGGGCGTCGACCGTGCTCCGGTTGTTCGGCAGACCGCGCTTGGCAGCCTCGGCGTGCCATTCCTCGGCGTAGTTGTTGCCCTCGAAGAGGACCTGCTTGTTCGCCTTGACGATGGCGGAGAGGATCTTGGTCAGGCCCGCGAAGTCGCACGGCTCGAGCTTGTCGAGCTCGTCGGCAAGCTTCTCCAGGGAGTCGGCGACGGCGGTGTTGAGGATCGTCTGCGGCCAGTAGATCGGGGCCGACGAACCGACCGCGCGGAACTCGAACTTGTTGCCGGTGAAGGCGAACGGCGAGGTGCGGTTGCGGTCCGTGGCGTCGCGGGGCAGAACCGGCAGGGTGGTCACGCCCAGCTCCATCGACCCACCGGTCTTGGAGGTGGAGGCGGCGCCCTTCTCGAGCTGCTCGACGACGTCCTCCAGCTGAGCGCCGAGGAAGACCGAGACGATGGCCGGCGGCGCTTCGTTCGCGCCGAGGCGGTGGTCGTTGCCCGCGTCCGCGACGCCGGCGCGGAGGAGATCCGCGTGGACGTTGACGGCGCGGATGATGGCGGCCAGGAAGGCCAGGAACTGGGCGTTGTCGTGCGGGTTGTGGCCGGGCTCCAGGAGGTTCTCACCGTCGTCGGTGCCCATCGACCAGTTGTTGTGCTTGCCCGAGCCGTTGATGCCGACGAACGGCTTCTCGTGCGACAGGAACATCAGGTCGTGCTGGGCCGCTATGCGCTTCATCGTGCTCAGCACGATCATGTTGTGATCGGATCCGACCGAGGTGGCTTCGTAGACCGGCGCCATCTCGAACTGGGCCGGGGCGACCTCGTTGTGGCGGGTCTTGGAGGGGATGCCGAGGCGCCACAGCTCGCGGTCGAGGTCCATCATGAACGCCAGCATGCGCTCGCGGATCGAGCCGAAGTACTGGTCCTCGAGCTCCTGGCCCTTGGGCGAGGGAGCGCCGAAGAGGGTCCGGCCGGTGAGGATGAGGTCCGGGCGCTGCTCGGCCAGCCGGCGGTCGACGAGGAAGTATTCCTGCTCCGGACCGATGTTGGTGAAGACGCGCTTGGTGGTGGTGTTGCCGAACCACTTCAGGACGCGCAGGGCCTGCTTGCCCAGGGCCTCCTGCGAGCGCAGCATCGGGATCTTGTGGTCGAGCGCCTCGCCGGTGTACGAGACGAAGCCGGTCGGGATCGTCAGGGTCACCCCGTTGGGCTCGACCTGCAGGAAGATCGGGCTGGTCACGTCCCAGGCGGTATAGCCGCGGG
>CAZGUS010000052.1:0-15757 GCA_964529245.1 uncultured Anaerolineaceae bacterium | reverse complement strand
GTTCTCGCCCTCGTCGCGGTCCAGGCCATCGCCAACCTGTACCTGCCGAGCCTGAACGCGGACATCATCAACAACGGCGTCGTCAAGGGCGACACCAACTACATCCTGCGAACGGGCGGCTTCATGCTGCTCGTGACGCTGGCCCTCGGCGTCTGCTCGATCATCGCCGTTTACTTCGGCTCGATGACCGCGATGTCGTTCGGCCGCGACGTGCGTAGCGCGATCTTCCGCAAGGTGATGGACTTCTCGCAGAAGGACACCAACACCTTTGGGACGCCGTCGCTGATCACGCGCAACACCAACGACGTCCAGCAGGTCCAGATGGTCCTGGTCATGGCCTTCAACGTCATGATCATCGCCCCGATCATGCTCGTTGGTGGCGTCATCATGGCGCTCCGCGAAGACGTCCCGCTCTCAGGTTTGCTTGTTGTGATCGTGCCGCTGGTCGCCATCGTCATGGGACTGCTCGCGACCAGAGCGATGCCTCTCTTCCGGTCCATGCAGAAGCGCACCGACCGCATCAACCAGGTGATGAGAGAGACGCTGAGCGGCATGCGCGTCATTCGCGCGTTCGTGCGCACCGATCACGACGAGGCGAGGTTCGATGTCGCCAACAGCGACCTCACCGACACCGCTCTACGCGTCAACCGCCTCTTCGCGATGATGATCCCGTTCCTGTTCGGGATCATGAACCTCTCCACCGTCGCCATCGTATGGTTCGGCGGGCTCAGGATCGACGCCGGCAGCATGCCGATCGGCAATCTCTCGGCCTTCCTGCAGTACGTGATGCAGATCCTCTTTGCCGTCATGATGGCCGCGCTGATGTTCGTGATGGTTCCACGGGCCGCGGCCGCCGCCGAGCGCATCCAGCAGGTTCTGGACTCGGAGGCGGAGTTGTGCGATCCGGATGTGCCGGTTGAAGTTGACAATCCTCAAGGCCTGGTCGAATTCGAAAACGTTCAGTTCGGCTATCCGGGCGCCGAGGAGCCCGTCCTGTGCGACATCTCGTTCACGGCCAAACCGGGTCAGACGACTGCCATCGTCGGCAGCACGGGCGCCGGAAAGACGACGCTGGTCAACCTGATCCCACGTTTCTACGACGTCACTTCCGGCAGTGTCCGGATCGACGGCATCGATGTCCGCCAACTGCGCCAGGAGGACCTGTGGCAGTTGATGGGCGTGGTCCCGCAGAAGGCCTTTCTGTTCAGCGGGACGGTCGCCAGCAACCTTCGCTACGGCGACGAGAACGCCACCGACGACGAGCTGTGGAAGGCTCTGGAGATCGCACAGGCCAAGAATTTCGTCGCCGACATGACTGGCGAGTTGGAGGCTGAGATCGATCAGGGCGGCACGAACGTTTCGGGCGGCCAACGCCAGCGTCTGGCAATCGCACGCGCCATCGTGAAGAAGCCCAAGGTATTCATCTTCGACGACAGCTTCTCAGCGCTTGACTTCAAGACCGACCAGATGCTCCGCGCGGCCCTCAGAGAAGACATACGCGGTGCGACCGTGATCATCGTGGCCCAGCGAGTGGGTACGGTCCTCCACGCCGACCAGATCATCGTTTTGGACGGCGGAAGTGTGGCCGGGATCGGAACTCACGCGGAGTTGATGGAGACCTGCGAGACCTATCAAGAGATCGTCTACTCGCAGCTGACCCGGGAGGAAGTGGCATGAGCGGGCCTGCGAGCGGCAATTCCAGAACAGGCGGCGCCGCGGGGCGAGCGCCCGGCGGGCCGATGGGCGGACCCGGTCGTGGCCCGATGCGGGGCGGCATGGGCCCGATGGGCGGCATGGCCATGCCCGTCGAGAAGCCCAAGAACTTCCGGGGCGCTCTCCGACGCTTGATCGGCGAACTGCGACCCGAACGACCTCGCATCGTCCTCGTGGTCGCGGTCGCGCTGCTCAGCACCGCCGGCACCGTCTTCGGTCCCAAGATCCTGGGCAACGCCATCAACCAGCTCATGAACGGCCTGGTCGGCAAGATGATGGCCCAGAACGGCGTCCCCACGAACCTCAACCACGATCAGGTGGTCGCCGCCCTGCGTGCTGCCCACAGCCCGATCGCCGACCTGGTGGCCGGGACCAGCGCGGTCCCCGGCGTCGGCGTCGACTTCGGCGCTTTGGGCATGGTCTTGCTCGGCCTCACCGCTCTCTACCTCGTGGCCACCTTCTTCACCTGGGTGGCCTGGTACACGATGGCCGGCGTTTCCCAGCGCACCGTCTATCGCCTCCGCCGAGAAGTTGACCAGAAGCTCGGTCGACTGCCACTCAAGTACTTCGACACACATCAGCGCGGCGACACCCTCAGCCGCGTCACCAATGACATCGACAACATCGCCAACACGTTGCAGCAGAGCTTGACCCAGATAATCACGTCTTTCACGACGATCATCGGCGTCTTGCTGATGATGTTCTGGATCAGCCCAATGCTGGCTGTGATCTCACTGCTCGTTCTACCAACGGCGGCGATCCTGACGATGCTCATCGCCCGCCAGTCCCAAAAGCAGTTCGCGGCCCAGTGGAAGATGACCGGAGTTCTGAACGGCCACGTCGAGGAATCGCACACCGGCCACAGCGTCGTCAAGGTGTTTGGCCATCAAGAAGACGCCATCCGCCGTTTCGACGAGGAGAACCAGCAGGTCTACGACGCGAGCTTCAAGGCGCAATTCATCTCCGGCCTGATCATGCCGGTCATGACATTCGTCAGCAACCTCAACTACGTGGCAATCGGTGTGCTTGGCGGCATCCAGGTCGCCACAGGCGGCATGTCGCTCGGCGACGTTCAGGCCTTCATCCAGTATTCGCGCTCCTTCACTCAGCCCATCACTCAGGTCGCGAGCATCATGAATCTGCTGCAGTCGACGATGGCTTCGGCAGAACGGGTCTTCGAGCTGCTCGATGAGCCGGAGGAGATTCCGGACGCGACGCATCCGCGCGTCCTGGAGAACGCGACCGGGCACGTCACCGTCGAGAACGTCTCGTTCCGGTACGATCCCGAGACGCCACTCATCGAAGACTTCAACGTCGACGTCAGATCGGGCGAAGTGCTGGCCATCGTCGGCCCGACCGGCGCCGGCAAGACCACCGTCGTCAACCTGCTGATGCGCTTCTACGAAATCGACAAGGGCAGCATCAAGATCGACGGCATAGACAGCCGCGACCTGACGCGCGACAACCTGCGTCGAACCTTCGGCATGGTGCTGCAGGATACGTGGCTGTTCGGCGGCACGGTCCGGGAGAACATCGCCTACGGCCGCGAGGACGCGACTGAAGACGAGATCATCGCCGCGGCGAAGGCGGCGCACGTCGACCATTTCGTGCGGACGATGCCGCACGGCTACGACACCGTGATCGACGACGATGCCTCGAACCTCTCACAGGGCGAGAAGCAGCTGTTGACGATCGCTCGAGCCTTCCTTGCCGACCCGCAGATCCTGATCCTCGACGAGGCGACGAGCTCGGTCGACACTCGCACCGAGGTCCTCGTCCAGCAGGCGATGGCGCGCCTGATGAAGGGCCGCACGGCCTTCGTCATCGCCCACCGCCTCTCCACGATCCGCAACGCCGACGAGATTGTGGTCATGGACCAGGGCAAGATCGTCGAGCAGGGCAGCCACGACGATCTAATGGCCAGGAAGGGCTTCTACTTCGACCTGTACAACTCCCAGTTCGAGGAGGCAATCGCGGAAGCGGTGTAGCCGACGCACTCGAGTACACAAGGAGGCCGGTCGCTTGAGACCGGCCTCCTTCGATTCTGGGTGCGTCCGCGCGCGCCGCGGCCCGCGCCGCGATCAATCCACCCGGGAGTAACCTGCTCTCATGCATCCGTTCCGGTTCGCGGTCCAGCAGGGATCGGCGCCGTCCGGCGAGCAGTGGGCGGCCCTCGCCCGCCGCGCCGAATCGCTAGGCTACGACGTGCTGGTGATGCCGGACCACCTCGGCTCGCAGCTGTCGCCCGTGGCCGCTCTGGCTGCCGCGGCGGCCGCAACGACGCGGCTCCGCGTCGGCGCCTTCGTCTTCGCCAACGATTACCGCCACCCTCTCATCCTCGCCCGGGAAGCGGCCACTCTGGACCTGCTCTCCGGGGGACGGTTCGAGATGGGGCTCGGGGCGGGCTGGATGCCGGGCGACTATCGCCGTCTCGGCATGACCTACGACCCCGGACCGCGGCGGGTGGACCGGCTCGAGGAAGCCGTCCCGCTGGTCAAGCGGCTTCTCGCCGGCGAGACGGTCACGCACAGCGGCGACCACTACCGGCTCGAGGGTGCGTCGGTGGGCGTGGTCGCCGTTCAACGGCCGCGGCCTCGCCTGGCGATCGGCGCCGGCGGACCGCGCATGCTCCGGCTGGCCGCGCGCGAAGCCGACATAGTCGGTCTCACTCCCGGCTTCAACATGCAGGGCCGGCCCATCCTCCGCCAGGCGAGCGAGGGCGCCACGGCCGAAAAGGTGGCGCTGGTCAAGGAGGCCGCCGGCGATCGCTTCGCGAATCTGGAACTCAACATCTGGCTCGCAGGCGCCGGACTCGCCGGGCGCGGCGGGCCGCGGCTGGGCCTGGTTGCGGCCGCGGGCTGGGCGCTGACGTCGATCTACGCCAGTCCCTACGTCCTCTACGGCACGCTGAGCTCAGTCCGCGAGCGGCTGCTGCGACGGCGCGACAGGCTCGGGATCAGCTACTACACGATCCCGGGCGGCGCCATGGAGTCGATGGCGCCGCTGGTCGAGGCCCTTACGGGCCGGTAGGCGCGGGCGAGGTCAGCCCGGCCGGCGGCGCGCGCCGGTCGGCGGGAGCCGGCCATCCCCGGCCTGGCGCGCCATTCCATCCAGGGCTACTCTCCGCACATGATTGAGTCCGCCCGCCAGATCCCCGCCGACCGTTTCGCAGACAGGCTGGCCGCCTGTCGCGAGGCGATCGTCGAGCGCCGTTTCGCCGCCCTGCTCATCGGCGTCGGTCCCGACTTGCGCTACCTGACCGGCTTCGCCGGCGAACCCATGGAGCGGATCACGCTCCTGGTCATCCCGCGCGAGGGTCCCGTTTCGTTCGTTGTGCCGCGCCTGGAGGCGCAGAAGGCGAGCGCGACTCCGCTCGTTCGGGCCGGCCATGCCGATGTCGTTCCGTTCGAGGAAACCGACAACGCGCCCGCGCTGGTCGCCGACCTGTTCGCGTCCCGTCAGCTGGCGTCCGGCGCCGCCGCCTGGGAGCCGATCGGCATCTCGGACCGGCTCTGGGCGATGCACGTCCTGGCGCTGGCGGCGGTCCTGCCCGGCCGCAAGTTCGAACCGGCAAGCGTGGTCATGCGCGAGCTTCGCCAGGTCAAGGACGCCGACGAGGCGCGCCTGCTTTCGCTGGCCGCGGCTGCCGCCGACCGAACCGTGGACGCGATCGCGTCCGGTCGGCTGGTCGGCCGAACCGAGTCCGAGGTGGCTCGCGAGGTCCGCCGGCGGCTCATCGACGAGGGCCACGACGTCGCCGATTTTGCGATCGTGGGCTCCGGGCCGAACAGCGCCTCGTCCCACCACGACGCCGGCGATCGAGTCATCGCCGCCGGCGAACCGATCGTGCTCGACATCGGCGGCACTCTGGCCGGCTACTGCAGCGACACCACCAGGACGGTCTGGGTGGGCGGCGAGCCCGAGCCCGAATTCGTGCGCGTCTTCGACCTCGTGCGAGACGCGCAGGCGAAGGCGACGGCGGCCGTGAGACCGGGCGTGCCGGCCGAGCAAATCGACGCCGCGGCCCGTGCGGTGATCGCCGCCGGCGGCTACGGCGAGTCGTTCACGCATCGCGTCGGACACGGCATCGGGCTGGAGGTCCACGAGGACCCGTACATGGTCACCGGCAATGCCACTCCCCTGGCGCCGGGGATGGCGTTCAGCGTCGAGCCCGGCATCTACCTCCCCGGCCGCTGGGGCGTGCGCCTCGAGAACATCGTCATGTGCGGCCGGGAGGGCGCCGACGTCCTGAACCACTCGAGCCTGGAATTGCGCGTCGTTCGCGGGTAGAGCTACCGGCCGCGCCGAGCCTCCCCCAGCGCCCGTTCGGCCTGATCGCGGTGGACCCGGCCGTGGCCGGCCTGGAGGCGGAACAGCAGTTCGAACGACTCGGGGCCGCGCTCGGCATGGACCCCGAAACGGGCCCGGTACTGCGGCGGAGTGCGCTTCCAGAGGGCCACATTCGCCTGGCGGAGTGCGGCCAGCAAGGCCAATAGCGTGGCCGGGTCGTCGTGGCTGTGATCCAGGCGATCGGCCCAGGCCTCCTGATCCCAGCCCTGGAGCGGCGGCTCGGGCTCGGCCAGAACCCATCGATAGCGGGCCGATGTGACCAGCTCCGAGTCGGCCAGGTGGCCCAGGCACTCGATGACCGACCATTCGCCCGGCGACGGACGAGTCCGGAGATCGCCGCCGGCTCGGTCCACGAGCTCGCGCCAGGCCGCCACTTCGGCCGCCTGGACCTCGAGCGGGTCGTCGTGCGCGAGCATGGCGAGCACCGGCCGTCGGTATTCCTCCGCCTGAGCGTCGGTCATGCGAGCCACGAGAGGCCTCCTTTCGGGTGTCTCGAAATGATCGCCGACCTACGGCTTGACCGCCACGACGCCGCTCATCGTTCCCACGAAGACCTGCCCGCCCCACAGAGTCGGCGACACGAAGTGGGGCAGAGCCCCCACGGAGATGCCGGCGATCGCGGCTCCAGTGGCCGGGTTCAGGGCGTAGAGGTGGCCGTTCGACCAGTTGGCGCTCCAGACCGCGCCGCCGCCGATGACGGCCGGTCCGCCTCCGATGCCGCTCTTCGATTCCCAGCCGACCGTGATCTTGCCGTTGGCGGCGATGGTCACCTCGCGAATCGCCGTCCGGCAAGCAACATAGATCGTGGCGCCGTCCTGGGCCGTGGCGCCGTAGGCGCCGCAGATGGATGCGCTGGAGACCTGGCCGCCGATGCCGCCGAGGGCGCCCTGGTGCATGACGTAGCCGATGCCTCGCTTGCCGATCTGGAAGACCCATCCGCCGGGCACGAGCGCGGGGTTGGTGGAGCCGAGGTCAAGGTCGCTGGCGTTGTCACTGGCCCAGATGGCGGGAGCGAAACGGCCGATGATCTTGAGCGCCGGCGACAGCTCGATGACCGAGTCGCTGCCGTCGTAGGTGCCGGTCGAACTGCCGTTGCCGGTCGAGATGTAGAGATTGCCGGCGCTGTCGATCACCGGTCCGCCCGTCGCCCAGACCGCGCCTTCGCGCGCTACCGGCACGCGGTAGGCGATCGTGCCGCCGGAGCCGCTGGTCGGCACACCGACGACTTTGCCCTTGTACTGGCCGCAGTCGCCGGCCAGGCCGCCGAAGCCGATGTAGACATAGCCGTTCGCGACCGCGAGGGCGGGCCGCTGCTGGTGGGTGATCGGCGTGTCGCCCGAAATGTCGACGTTCCGGGACCAGCGGATCGCTCCGGTAGTGGCGTCCAGGGCGAAGAGGACGTGATGCGGGCCGGAGACCTCCGCGACCATGAAGAGCGAACCGGTCGCGGCGTCGTAGGCGGGCGTGCCGGTGATGCCGAGCGGGTTGATGTCGCCGCACGGCAGAGTTGCCAGCCGGACCGGCGTGCCGAGGTGCTTGCTCCAGATGACGGCGCCGGTCGAGGGATCGAGCGCGTATGCGGTGTCGTTCTCGGTCACGGCGATGATGTGGCCGCCGACGACGAGAGGCTCGGCGTAGACCGCTCCGTCGAGCTTGACGGTCCAGGTCTTCGAGAGCGTCCCGCTCGGCGAGGGGAACCCGGCGGCAAGACCGGTGCGCTGGGCATCGAGGTGGTAGACCGGCCAGTCGGCCGCGGTCGACGGAACGGTGCCGGCCGACGGCACGGCCGACGGCACGGACGACGACAGGCCACCGCCACTGCCCGACGGCGTGGGCGCGGCAACGGCGGGCGTGGCACTCGACCCCAATGCCGGCGCCGAAACGGCCGAACCGGTCGGCGTCGGGTTCGACGAGCCGCAGCCCGCGACTATGACCAGGAGGGCCACCGGCAGGAGCGCGAGCGCACGATGAGTGTTCATGCGCCAATCGTGCCGCCGGATCGGGTAGTCGTCCAGATCGGCCCGGCTGGCGGGCGGTAGCGTGCCTCGCGGACACGACCGGGCCGGCGGCGGCCGCCGCGTACGGCTAGGCTAGGACCGACCGATTTGCCGAACCCTCGACCGACAGGTGCCCATGACGACGCCCGCGCCCCGACCGCAATCCGGCAGCCCGCGCCCCGAACGAGTTCTCGTCGTGGGCGCGGGAGCCGTGGGGTCTTTCCTCGGGACCCTGCTCGGAAGCGCCGGCTACGAGGTCACCCTGGTGCGGATCTTCGAGCCGCCGTCGGAGAAGCCGGTCACGCTGGTTCGGCCGGACGGCACGCGCAGTGCCGTTCCGACTCATCGCGTCACCGCAACCGACGAATCCACGGCGCCGGACCTGATCCTGGTGGCGGTCAAGATGCCCGTCCTGCGCGAAGCCCTGGCGCCGACCGTGGCATGGCCGGACGTCCCGACTCTCACCGTCGAGAACGGCATCGGCGCCGAACAGGCCGCGGCCGAGATCCGTCCCTCGGCGCCGCAGATCGCCGCCTCGATGACCGCTCCCATCCGTCTCGCTTCGGAGGACGAGGTCGTCTGGCTCGGCCGAGGCGGGATCGCGCTCGCCGCCGCCAATCCCGCGGCCGAGCCGTTCGTCGCCCCGCTGCTCGCCGCCTTCGACCGCGCGGGGCTGCGAACCGCCGCGCTGCCCAGCGCGACGGCCATGAAATGGTCGAAGCTGCTGGCCAACCTGATCGCCAACGCCACCGGCGCGATCCTGGACATGGATCCGCACGCGATCTACGCCGACCCGCGGCTCTTCGATGTCGAGCGACGGCAGCTCCTCGAGACCCTGGCGGTCATGAGCGCACTCGGCGTCCGGCCGGTGAAGCTGCCGGGCGCCGCAGTTCCGTGGCTGGCCCGTGCGGTGCGTCTGCCGGCCTGGCTGGCCCGCCCGATCCTGCGGCGAATCGTGGGCGGGGCGCGCGCCGGCAAGCTGCCGTCGCTGCGTCTCCATGTCCAGATGGCCGGCGTCGGTCCCTCGACGGAGCAGACCGAAGTGGCATGGATGAACGGCGCGGTCGCACGGTTCGGGCGCCGGCTCGGGATCGCCACGCCGGTCAACGCCCGGCTCGCGGAGCTGGTGGACGACGTCGCCGCTCACCCCGATAGGCGGGCCGTTCTCCGCCACGACGCCGAGCGATTCCTGGCCGAGATGGCCGCCCCGGCCGTCCCGAGCGGTCCCGCGCCGGAGAGCCCCGCGCGATAGATCCATCGATATACTTGCCGCGCATGCAGACCATCGACCTCGTCCGGGTCGGCGTCGCCCTGATCGCCGGGTACCTCCTGGGCGGCATCCCGTTCGGAATCATCGTGCCGCGCCTGATTGGCGGGCCCGATCCCAGAACCGTCGGCAGCGGCCGCACGGGCGGCGCGAACGTCTCACGAGCGGTCGGCTTCCGCTGGGCGGCCGTCTCCGGGCTGCTCGACGTCGCCAAGGGCGCCGTCGCCGTGCTGCTGATCATCGCCATCGGCGGCGATCAGGTCGCTCAGGTTGCGGCCGCGCTGGCCGTTATCGTCGGTCACAGCCGCTCGCCTTTCATCGGCTTCCACGGCGGCCGAGGCGTCGCGCCGGCCACGGGCGGCGCCCTCATCCTCGCGCCGTTGATCCTGGCGGTCATATTCCCCGTCTTCGTGATCGTGATCGCGGTAACCCGAATCTCGTCCCTGGGATCGCTCGGAGCCACCCTCCTGGGCGGTATCGCCATGGTGATCGCGACCGCGCTCGTGCCACTGGCGCCGATCTTCTACGTATATGGAGTCGGGGCTCCGGGGCTGATCTGGGTCTTCCATCTCGACAACATCCAGCGGCTCCTGTCGGGCAAGGAGCGGCGACTCGGCCCCTCCGACAAGCCCGGGCCGAGCGGCGGAGAGTCGGCCGGCGCGCCTCGCTGATCGCCTTCGCGGCGCCGACGAGCACGCTCGGCCGCGCCCGCCCGCGACCCCGAACGCTCCCGGCGGGTGGGCAGGAAGGCCTGCTCGAACGGGCTGGGCCGTCCGGCCGTTGCGAAGCCGCGGCGCTCGTTCCATCCTGCGGGCTGCGCAGGGAGTACCTCCCCGTTCGGCGTATCGTCGTCGGGACTACCCGTCCGATCCCACCCGTAGGAGATTCATCTCAATGCCCCACGAAGAATTAGGGGAAGTCATGGGAACGGACATAGAATTTGTCGGCTTCTCCGGCGACTGCCGGGTCGAAGGCCGGGTGGAACTCGAAGACTCGCGCCTGGCCGATTTGCTCAATCGGCACAAGACCATCACCGTCCGCGACGTCACGCTCGTGAGCACGCTGGACGGCCACACCCAGGAATTCGAGAAGCTCGAGATCTCGCGCGACGAACTCGACATCGTCGTCGCCAGCGGACCTCGCGGCGATCCGAAGCGGCGCCTGGCCACCAAGCCCAACGGCGTCACCATGAAGCTCGGGCCTTATTGCGCCGAGGGCTTCATGCACGCGCCGCCGACGGCCAACCCGGTTCGCAGCTTCGACCGCAAGCCCGCCATGGTGGCCATCACCGACGCCGTCCTCGAGTACCAGTCGTGCGGCCAACCAGTTTCGCAGTGGTTCCGGACGTTGCTCGTGAACCGCGAGCTGGCGATCTCGCTGCGGACCGTCGGGAGCGCGGGCGCCATGCACAGCGGCGCCGCGTAGGGCCGCAGACGCAATAGGGCTTCGCCCGGCGCCATACGAGGCGCCGCGGCACCGTTCTGGTCGCTCCGCTATCGTAACCGCCGCGCCCTCTAACTCGGCCGACCTGGCATCATGGGTAGCCACAGGGGGCTTAGGCGGGAGAATCTGCTCTGTCGATGGATCGCGGATTATCAGGCGCCGACAACTCGGACATCCCGTCCATCGTCGGGCTCGCTGCCCTGCAGGACCTGGACGTCCTTCTGGAGGGATTCCCGGACCTGCGGGTCAAGCGTTTGCTGTGCCGTCAGATCATGGACGCGCGGCGCAAGCTCCTGGGGCCGGAGCACCCGGCAACCCTCGAGGCCGAAGCTCGCGTCGCCGCGCTCGGTCTCGAACTGGACGACTATTCGACCGCCCGCGACCAGTACGCCATCCTGCTGGAGCGCTGCGAGCGCGTCCTCGGGCCTCGCCACCTCGACACCCTCTCGGCCGCGCACGGCCTGGCCGTGGCCCTGTCCTACCTGGACCGGCCCGAGGAAGCCCGACCGCTCTACGAACGAGTGGTCGCCGGCCGCACCAACTCGCTCGGCCCCGAGGACCCGGCCACTCTCAGCGCCCTCCACAACCTGGGCCTGACGCAGCGCGCCGTCGCCGACGACCTCGCGGCGCGCGGGACCTTCGAGGCCCTTCTCGAGGCCCAGCGCAAGACGCTGCCGCCGGCCAGCCTGGCGCTCATCCGGACGATGGCGAACCTGGGCAGCGTGCTGATCTCCATCGAAGACTACCCGCGCGCCAGCAAGGTGCTCGCCGAGCGCGTCGATCTGAGCCGGCGCGTTCTGGGGGCGAACCACCCCGACACGCTCGAGGCGATGCTCAGCCAGGCGCGGGCGCTGGTGGGGTCGGGCAAGAGCGCCGCCGGCCGCACCCTTGCGGAGAAGACGCTCGCCGCCACTATTGCCACTCTCGGGGCGGATAACCCGGCGACACTGGCCGCCCGGGGCCAGCACGGCCGGTTGCTGCTCCGCGTCGGAGATCCAGCGGCCGCGGCGCGAGTCTACGAGGACCTTTACCGCCGCCTCAAGCGCACCGTCGGCCCCGAGGAAACGACCACTCTCGACGCCCTGGCGGGGCTGGCCGACTCCCTGGGCCGCTGCGGGGAGCACGTTCGGGCCCGCAAGCTCGACGAGCAACTGCTCGAGCTGCGTGGCAGGGTCCTGGGCGAAGACCACGTCGCCACTCAATGGGTCCTGGGCGACCTGGCCTGGAACCTCGAGGAGCTCGGCGACCTGCCCGCCTCGGCGAAACGCTACCGCGAGCTAGCCGAGGGGCGGATGCAGACGCTCGGACCCGAAGCGCCGGACACGATCTGGGCCTTGACCGGCCTCGCCCGAGTCCTGGGCCGCGCCGAATCGCACGCCGCCGCCCTGGAGGCCTATCGCGTTCTCTATGAGACCCGGGTCGGGATCGTCGGACCGGAAGGCGATGACGCGCTGGCCACCCTCGAGGCGTATGCCTGGGAGCTCGGCAAGGTCGGCGAACTCGAGAAGGCCCGCGCCCGCTGGCAGGAGCTGGCCAACGCCTACGAACGAAACAAGGGGCCGCGGAACGATAAGACGCTCGAGTGCCTGCTCCAGCTGGCCGAAACGCACGAGAAGCTGGAGGAGCATCACGCCTCGCGGGCCGTCTACGAGCGGATCGCCGGTCCGTACGGTCCCATTCATGCCGAGAGCCGCGACAAGGCCGGGCCCGACGATCCTCGAACGCTTCAGCTCGGCCACAACCTGGGCCTGGTGATGGAGCGGCTGGGCCAGCTCGACGCAGCTCGAGCCATGTACCAGACGGTGCTGGATGCCTATGTCCGCCAGTTCGGGCCGAGGGATCGCAAGGTGGCGGAGATGCTTGCCCGCATCGGCGACACGCTGCTACGTCAGGGCGACGCGGCCGGAGCTCGGGCTCGTTACGCCGACGCCCTGGCGCTCTTCCGCAAGTTCCCCGGTCCGGACGATCCGGACACGCTCGAGGTCCTGAGCCACGATGCCGACGCGATGGCGGCATTGGGGCGCAAGGTGGCGGGCCGGAACCAGGCCCGCAACGTGGCCGAGGTCCTCCGCCGGACGCTCGGCGCCGATAACGGGCTGACTCGTCGGGCCGACGCCCAGGTCGCCCAGATGACGCCTCGCCGCCGCGCTCACTGACCCTCGGACGAGCGTCTCCGGAGGGCAGGGGGCCCATCCGACAGGGTAGGATTGGCCGGTAATCTTCCCGACGCCACGTGACCGGGCCTCGGCGGCGCAGTCGTACGATCGGCTGTCGCCGGCGCGGCGGACTCGGTCGAGGGCTCCAGGTCTGACTAGAGGAGGGCTCCTGTTGAGCGAGGCGGCTTTCTGCGGGAGCTGCGGCGCTTGGTCGTGGCCCGGGGCGAGTTTCTGCCCGACTTGCGGCCAGAGCCTGACTCCTGACGGTCAAGTGGTCCCGCCCGCCCAGCCCTCGGTGCCCGTCGCCCCGGTTCCGCCGGTCGCGCCCGCCGCGCCGCAGCCGTTCGCGCAGCCGATTACACCTGTGGCTCCGCAGCCGCTCATGCAGCCGTTCGCGCAGCCGTTCGCGCAGCCGATCGCGCCCCCCACTCCGCCGGCTGTTCCGCCGGCGTGGTCCACGCCGTTCCCGCCGCTCGACGCTCCGCCGTCTGCCCCGCCGGCGTGGGGCGCGGCGAACCCGTCCGCGGCACCGTCCGCGCCGCGCTGGGCCGACGTCGTCGGATCGTACCCGACTCCCTCGGGCGGCTACGGCAGCGGCAGCCCGTCGTTGACCGCGGCCCGGCCGTTGGGGATCCTCATGGTGGCCGCCGTCGAAGTCATCATCGCGCTCGTCGGGCTGACCGTGGTTTCGGACCTGTTCTACTGGGCCGGTTGGGACGCGGGCTGGGGCGGCATCGACATGATCATGGGTGTGGCCTACCTCATGGCATCGGTGGGCGGATTCGTCGTCGCCTTGGAGCTGTGGTCGATGCGAGCGTGGGCCTGGATGGCAGCCTGCACGCTGAGCGCCGTCCTCATGGGCCTCATCGTCCTGTCCGTCTTGACGTGGGGGATCGACGGGCTGGACTTGCTCGGCATCGCCGCGCACCTGACGGTGCTTGGGTACCTGAATCAGAACTCGGTCCGAAGGATCTTCAGGCGCCCGCCGACGACGTTCCTGCAGTTCCAGGCGTAGCCGTCCGAGATTCGTCGGGCCCGCTCTGCCGGCCGGAAGTTGCGGCGCCGGCCCAAGGGCCCAGCCCAGGCTGCCGTCGGCGCCTCAAGCCGCGTGGCGCCGACCGCATGGCCCGTCGCGCCGCTCCGGTCCCGTAATCAATTCGACAGCCTGGCCGAAGGAAGCTGCGCCCGAACGCTGGCGACGAGCGAGCTTGCTCGGCGATGGCTCCCGTGGCTTCACGGGCCGAAGCGACTCGGCGGGACAAGAGAGGCATGAATGCATGAAGCTCAGATTGGCATCGATCGCCCTGATCCTCGTGGGGGTCGGGGCCGTAGCCTGGACCGTGGTCGGCCCCGTCTTCGGCGGGTCGGCCAGCTCGGCAGTGGCTACGTCGACGGTCACCACAGGCACGGTTAGCGCCACATCCGTAGCCACGGGGACGATCTCGGCGAGCACCGTATACGGGCTCACGTTCGGAGTTGCCCCGTCGATCGCGACGTCTGTGGCTACCACGTCGGGCGTCGGCGGCTCGACCGGAAGCGGCAGCAACTCCGCCGCAACTCTCACCTGGCCGGTGCAGTCGGTTGCGGTGACGGTCGGCCAGACGGTCAAGAAAGGCGACACGTTGGCGGTGGCGGACAGCACCGCGGCCCAGCTTTCGCTCGCATCCGCCCAGGCGAACCTCGCCTCGGCTCAGTCGAAGCTGGCGACCGATACCGGCGGCCCGAGCGCACTCACCCGAGCCCAGGCGGCCAACCAGCTCAACCAGGCCAAGAGCAGCTACAGCCAGGCCGTCGCCAACCGCAAGATAACCAACCAGCAGAACTCGCTCACCCTGAGCCAGGCCGAGGCCGCGGTGACCGCCGCCCAGACGGCATACAACGGCGACCCGACTCCCCAGAACCTGACCGCTCTCCAGAACGCCCAGTCGAACCTGACCACCACCAAGCTCAAGGTCAGCCAGTCCAACCAGCAGGCCGCTCAGCAGGTCACCAGCGCCTCGCTCAATCTGACGGCAGCCAAACTGCAGTACCAGAACAACACGGCTGCGGCCGCCAGCGCCACCGTCACGGCCGATCAGGCCCTCGTGGCCTCGGACCAGGCGGCCGTCAACGCGGCCCAGCTGGCCGTGACCGACGCCACGATCGTCGCCCCTGCCGACGGCCTCATTACCGCCGTGAACGTTCTCCCGGGCGTCAGCGCTCCGAGCGGCTACGCCGTGGAAGAGTCCGTCAACCCGATGGTTGCCACGGCGAGCTTCGCCGAGTCCGCGATCACCGGCCTGCAGGTCGGCCAGACGGCATCGGTGTCCGTGACCGGCCCCGGCGTGGTCGTTCCCGGCACGCTGACCCAGATCGTGCCGGCGGCCACGTCCTCGTCCTCGAGCGGCGGTGCCGGCAGCAGCGGTAGCAGCGTTGCGACCTACGCCGTCACGGTCACTCTTACCGATCCGCCCGCGACCGTCCTGGCCGGAATGAGCGCCACGGTGACGGTCACGACCGCCTCCGTCGACAACGCGGTTCGGGTGCCCGCCACGGCCCTGTCGGGTTCGGCCAGCGCCGGCTACACCGTGCAGCTCGTCAACGCCGACGGCACGACGAGCACCGTGTCGGTCCAGGTCGGCGTCGTCACCACTTCCATGGTCCAGATCACGAGCGGACTCAGCGACGGCGAGACGGTCGTGACCGGGACCACGTCAACGCGAACCGGCGCCTCGACGACCGGCAGCGGGATCAATCTCAACTCACTTACCGGCAGTGGTCCCGGCGGGTTCGCTCCATGACCGCCGGCGCAGTCGAGGCGATCATCGAGCTCGAAGATGTCAGCCGCATAT
>CAZGUS010000051.1:0-15892 GCA_964529245.1 uncultured Anaerolineaceae bacterium | reverse complement strand
GAGCTGATGCGCGGCTACGCCGACAAGTTCGGGCTGCCGATCCACGTCACCGACGTCGTCTCGATCGAGCGGATCATCGGCCTGGGCGGGCTGCCCACGACCTTCCTGCAGCAGCTTCTCCATCACGGCCCTGCGTCGGCCTCGGACAACATCGCGACGATATCGGTCATCTTCTACTTCCTGCATTTCCCGCTGCCGCTGGCAGTCGGGTTCCTGCTGTGGATCCACCAGCGTCGTCACTACTACGACTACGTGGCCGCCCTCATCCTGCTGTCAATGGCCGCGTTCGTGACCTTCCTTCTGCTGCCGGTCGGACCTCCCTGGTGGGCTGCCCAGCAAGGCTTCGTCGGCGGCGTCCTGCACCTGCGCGACACGGGGTTCGACGGCCTGGTAAGCCTCTTCGGCTTTGGCAAGAACAACTACATCTACTCGTATTCGCTCTACAGCATCAGCTCCAACGACACGGCGGCTTTCCCGTCGCTTCACGCCGCCTACCCGTTCCTGGCGTTCCTGTTCGCCCGCAGGGCCTTCGGCCGGGCGGGCTGGCTGATGCTGGCGTACACGGTCTGCGTCTGGTTCGCCATCGTCTATCTGGGCGAGCACTGGGTTGTCGACATAATCGGCGGCGTGATCTACGCCTCTGTGGCGTACCTGGTGATCCTGCACGGGCCGGCGTGGACACAGCGCTTCCTCAAGCACGTTGCCGACGAGGAGATCGAAGCCGGCGTGGAGGCCGAGGATGCCGGCGACGTCGGCGCCCTGCGGCGCATCGGCCGGCGGGTTCGCTGGGCGCTCGTCGTCCAGGGCGCCGTCGTTGCCTTGCTGGGACTCGTGATGGCGGTCGGCATTGACGGACTCGGCTGGTTCGGCGGCTCGCAGAGCGGGCTCTACATGGTGGCCTGGCTGGCCATGCTCGGCGGGCTGTGGCGCGGGGCGGCCGGCCTGGTCAGCCGCTGAGCCGCGCGCTTACCGGACGGCTGGCATGAGGGCGCTTCTGCAGCGGGTTTCCAGGGCCGAGGTCCGGATAGGGGACCAGGTGGTGGCCTCGATCGGGCCCGGACTGCTCGTGCTCCTGGGCGTCGGCCCGAGCGACGACGAGTCGGTGGCCGCCGGCCTTGCGGCCAGGGTCGCAGGACTGCGAATCTTCGCCGACTCGGAAGGGTTGACGAACCTGTCGGTGACCGACATCGGCGGCTCGGCACTCGTGGTCAGCCAGTTCACCCTCTACGCCGATACGCGCCGGGGTCGCCGCCCATCGTTCGTCCGAGCGGCGGGGCCGGTCCTCGCCGAGCGGCTGTACGAGCTCTTCTGCAACAAGCTGGCGGGCGCGGGGATCGCCGTGGCGCGCGGCCGATTCGGTGCCGACATGGCGGTCGAGCTGGTCAACGACGGCCCGTTCACCATCTGGCTCGACTCGGACGAGGGCGGCATCGCCCCCGGGGCGGGTGGCTAGTTCGTCGGCTGGTCCGGGCGCGAAGAGATGCCGCGAAACGGAAACGGCGCCGAGCTCTGGGCTCGACGCCGGGTCGGTCGGGTGCGGGCGGCCCTTGCGGGCCGGGGTGGGCCTACCGAGGGCCGCGTGACGCGGTGCGCTGGCAGCGGGTGCAGACCAGGGTCTTCACCATCTTGCCGCCGACGGCGATCGTCGCACGCTGGAGGTTCGGGTGGTAGCGCCGGTGAGCGCGGACCCGGTTCATTCCGGACGACTGCGGGTTGAAACCGTCTATGGAGACTTTCCCGCAGACGGCGCAGGAGCGAGCCATGAGGTCCTCACGGGTACTGAACATAGAGGCGGCCCCGACCGGGGCCGAACGGGGCGGTATGATAGCACACCGTTTCCGCCCCCCAGGCTGGGAGTCGTAACAACATGCCCGAGCGCTCGGTGGCAGGCAGGTCGATCGTAACTCGTCGCGCCATTGTCGACATCGTCCGGACCGCGGTTCAGAGCAGCTACGGCGTGACCGGCTTCAGCGATCCGTCGCTGGCGCGGCGCCTGTCCCGCTGGGTCGGCCTGGATCGGCCTGGCATCGAGCTCACGACCGAGGGCGGGCTGCGCCTGAACCTGTACGTCAAGATCGCCTTCGGGATGCCCGTTGCGGAGGTGGCGCGCCAGGTCGACTCGGCCGTCCGGTACTCGCTCCGCAGCCTGGTCGGGGTGGAGGTCGCCGGCATCACGATCCACGTCGACGGCCTGGGATACCAGCCCACCGCCGTCGAGCGGGCCGAGGCGATCGGTCGGGAATCGAGCGATCTGGACGAGTCCGTCCGTGAGCCCGCCGCCGAAGCGACGGGCGCGGATCAGGCTCACCGGCCGGCGGTTGAGGGGGATACGCCTTCGAGACGACGCAGGACCAGATGACCCATCGAGCTTCCAGATGACACGCCGCGCCGGCGACGGAGCCGGTCTCCTGGCCGCCTTTCGAGCCGCCGTCGACAACCTCGCCGCCCACGTCGAAGAGGTAAACGCCCTCAACGTCTTTCCCGTGCCCGACGGCGACACCGGCAGCAACATGCTGGCCACCGTGCGCTCGGCCCTTGCGGAGGCGGAGGCAGTTGCCGAGCCGACGGCCGATCGCATCGCCACGGCAATCAGTTTCGGGGCTCTCATGGGCGCCCGCGGGAACTCCGGAGTCATCGCCTCGCAGATCTTTCGCGGCATGGCCGAGGCGTTGGGCGGCAGGGAACGGTTCGACGGAGCCGACCTGGCGAGATCGTTGACGCAAGGAACCGCCACCGCGTACAAGGCCGTGGGCAAGCCGGTCGAAGGGACCATCCTCACCGTCGTCCGAGAAGCCTCGGCGGCTGCGGTGATCGTCGCGGAGGACGGCGGAGATCTGCTGTCCGTGCTCGTTGCGGCAGTTCGCGCGGCCGAGGAATCCGTTGCCCGAACGCCCTCGATGCTGCCTATCTTGCGGGACGCCGGCGTCGTCGACGCAGGCGGTCAGGGCCTATTCCGGCTGCTGGAGGGAGCGCTCGAGTACATCGCCGCACGCAATCCGGCGCCGGCTCCCGCGGCCGCGAAGCCGGCGTCGCCAAAGCCGGCGGCGAAGACCGGCGCCCCGCCGGACGGCGAGTTCGGATACGAGACGATGTTCCTGCTCCACCCCGGAGACGGGCGGCTGGACCTGGAGGGCCTGCGGGCGAAGCTCGAGCGAATGGGCGATTCGGTGCTGGTCGCGGGCGACGGTCGGGCCGTCAAAGTGCACATCCACAGCGAGAGGCCCGACCACGTCATCGCCCTCGGCCTGTCTCTCGGACCGCTGACGCGGATTACGGTGGAGAACCTCGACTCGCAGAGCCGTGAAGTCCGGGACGTCAAGGAAGCGGAGCGCAGCGTCGGCAGGCTGGCGGCCGTGGGGGCGCCGGACGGGCCGGTCGCGCACGGCGCTGCCGGTTCAGGGCACTCTCGCGGCGGTCATCACGAAACACGACCCCACGTCGATCTCGAAACGTACGGCGCCGAGATGGAGTCCACTGCGGGCGGGTCCGACCGGTCCGGCGGGTCCAACGGGTCCGGCGCCGGAACCCTGGCCGAGGCGACCGTCCCGCTGGCGGTCGTGGTCGTCGCCGCGGGCGAGGGCCTGGCCCGCATCTTCGACTCCTACGGCGTGGCCGCGGTCGTGCACGGCGGCCAGACGAACAACCCCTCTACGGGAGAGTTGCTCGACGCGGTCGAGAAGATCGCCGCGGACGAGATCCTGCTCCTGCCGAACAACCCCAACGTCGTGCTGGCGGCCCGCCAGGCCTCGGAGATGACTTCCCGCAAGGTGCGCGTCGTCCCGACGCGGAATGCCGCCGAAGGTTTCGCGGCGCTGCTGGCCCTGGATCCGGACCGCGACGCCACGACCAACGCCGAGGTCATGACGCTGGCCGGCCGGGCGGTCCAGACGCTCCAGGTCACCGAAGCGGTCCGGGACGCCGTCATCGGAGGTCGCCGGGTGGTCAAGGGTCAGACGATCGTGCTCGACCCCGACGACGGACTGCTGGCGGTCAACAGCGATCGAATGAAGGCGGTCCTCGCGGCTCTCAAGGCTCTGGAGCCGGGCTTCGAGCTCGTGACGATCTACTACGGCGACGGCGCCGACCTGGCCGAGGCGGAGACGGTTGCCGCTCGGGTCGGCGAGGCGCGTCCCGGGGTGGAGGTGGAGGTGATCCACGGTGGACAGCCTCACTACCGGTACCTGATCGCGGCGGAGTAGGGGATGGCGACGCGGGGGCCCAGCCGTCCGGCGACGCGTGGCGGCTCGGCGACGCGTGGCGGCTCGGCGTCGCGTGGCGGCTCGGCGAAGGCTGCCGTGCCGCGCGGCCCGGTTGGACCTGCAACCAGGATCGGGGAGAGCGGCTTCGCAGGGGCGACGGTGCTGCGGCGCGTCGGGCCGAAGCTCGGCATCCGGACGGTCCGCGACCTGCTGTTCCACCTGCCGCGCCGCTACGACGACCTGCGGGCGCTGAGCACGGCGCGGGAGCTGGCCCGCGTGCCCGACGGCGACCCGGCCAGCTCCCGGCTGCAGGTCGTGAGCGTCCACGTCGCACCGACGTTCCGCCGCCGCGTCGAGCGGACGACCGTGCTGCTGAGCGACGCGACCGGCGAGGCCGAAGCCACCTGGTTCGGCCGGCGCTTCATAGCGAACCGCCTGCGCGAGGGTCAGTGGATCGTGATCAGCGGCAAGATCCGCCACCGCGGCTTCAAGGCCAGCTTCGACAATGCGGAATTCCAGCCCGACGATGGATCGGCGCTCCTTCACGCCGGCCGGATCGTGCCGGTCTACAGGCTCACCGCGGGGTTGACGGCGGCCACTCTCCGGCGGGCGATCCGGCAGGCCCTGGACGCCGTCGGAGCGACATACTCCGAGTACCTGCCGGGCGGGACCGGCGACATGTCCGGCGAGATGCCGATCGCGGCGGCCCTGGAGAGCGCCCACTATCCGGACGACTTCGCGCGGCGCGATGCCGCGCTCCGGCGCCTCGGGTTCGATGAGCTGCTGGCCCTGCAGATCGGGATGGTCGCTCGCGATCGCCAGCGCCGCGTCGCCGTCGGCGAACCGGTGGCCGTGCCCCCGGCGCGCCTGGGCGAGGCGATCGAGGCCGTGGAGCGTTCCCTGACCGAGCAGGTTCGCGCCCGGACCGGCTCCTCGGACGCGGCCAGGCTGACGCCCGACCAGGCGGCAGCGGTAGAGGCGATCGTGGCCGACCTGGGCCAGGCCAGGCCGATGATGCGGCTACTGCAGGGCGACGTCGGATCCGGCAAGACCGCGGTGGCGGCGCTGGCCCTCGCATTCGTGGCGGACGCGGGTCGCCAGGGCGCGCTGCTGGCGCCGACCGATCTGCTGGCCCGCCAGCATGCCGTGGCGCTGCGCCGGCTGGTGGAGCCGCTCGGCCACGGGGTGACGCTGCTGACTGGTTCGCTGGCGGCCGGCGAGCGGCGCGAAGCACAGAAGCTCCTGGCCGCGCCGCCCGCCGGAGAGGGCCTGCTCGGGCTGACCAGCGGGCGCATCGTGGTGGGCACCCACGCCCTCGTCCAGGAGGCGGTCCAGTTCGCCGATCTGGCCCTTGCCGTAGTCGACGAGCAGCACCGCTTCGGCGTCGCGCAACGAGAGGCGCTGGCCACCAAGGGCCGATCGCCGCACGTTCTGCTCATGACGGCGACCCCGATTCCGCGGACCCTCGGCCAGATCGTGCTGGCCGACCTCGATGTGTCGGACCTGCGCACGCCGCCTGCCGGCCGCCTCAAGGTGAGAACCGGCATACGCCGCACCGAAGACCTGGCCGGTATGGCGGGCGATCCGGCCAAAGGCGCTTACCAGCTCATCGTCCGGGAGGTCGGCCAGGGTCACCGCACCTTCGTGGTCGTGCCGCTCGTCGAGGAGGACGAGGACACGGCGGCTCGGTCCGCCGATGAAGTGGCCGCGGCGTTGCCGGCCCAGTTCGCGGAGGCCGCCGCCCGGATGGGCGATGCCGCGGCTGCGGCGCCGCGCGTCGGCGTCGTCCACGGCCAGATGAAGGCGGCGGATCGCGATTCGACGATGGATCGCTTCCGCCGCGGCGAGCTGGACGTGCTGGTCGGCACCACGGTCCTGGAGGTCGGCGTGGACGTGCCCGAGGCCACGGTCATGCTCATCCTCGACGCCGATCGCTTCGGCCTGGCCCAGCTGCACCAGCTTCGCGGGCGCGTCGGTCGGGGAGAGGCGCAGGCATACTGCATCCTCGTCTCGGACTCCAGCGACGAGACTGCGAAGACGCGGCTGGAGGCACTGGCGACCCACGACGACGGCTTCGAGCTGGCCGAACTGGACCTGGAGCTGCGCCGCGAAGGCGAGTTGCTTGGCTTGCATCAGAGCGGCCTGCCGACGCTTCGGATCGCCTCGCTGCGGAACAAGGAGGACCGCGAGCGGGCGGCCCAGGCGCGGGCCGTGGCGGAGCGACTGGTCGATGAGCGGGGCGCCCTTCTGCCCGGACACGACGGCCTTGCGACGGAGCTGCAGGAAGGCTGGCTGGCGCGCGTCGGAGCGGGCGAGGTTCTGGCGGAGGTCGCCGGCGCCGCCATCGCGGACCCCACTGGCGTCGCTACTGCGGACGCTTCCGGCCCCGCGACCGCGGACGCTGCCGAATGAGCGACGCCGGACGCGTCATCGCGGGCACGGCAAGGGGCACGCGCCTCGCGGCTCCCGGCGAGGGCACCAGGCCTCTTGCCGACAGGGTGAAGCAGACCCTGTTCGCGATCCTCGAGCCGGACCTGCCCGGAGCGGCCGTGCTCGACCTGTTCGCCGGATCGGGCGCGGGCGGGATCGAATGCCTGTCGCGAGGCGCCGCCCGAGCGGTCCTCGTCGAGCGCGACGCGATCGCCTGTCGCGTCATCGGCGAGAACCTCGCGCGAACCCATTTCGCGGCGCGGGGCCGCGTCGTCCACGCCGACGTGCGCTCGTACCTGGCCGATCGAGCGGCCGCGGACGGTCCCTTCGACGTCGTCCTGATCGACCCGCCGTATGCCGAATTCACGCTGCTGGAATCGGCCCTTGCCGGGCTGGCGGGACCGCCGGCTCCGCTTCTGACCGCCACGGCATGGGTCGTGGCCAAACATTTCTGGCGCACACCGCCACCGGCGGCGGTGGGACTGCTAGCATCGGTGCGGACGCGGCGGTTCGGAGAGACGGCCCTGACGTTCTACCGGACGGCGGACCCGGTGCCGCCGGGGGCGGAACAGTCTGTCGCCGGCAGCGTGGATCGGACGACCGCCCAGGCGGAGGAGGCAGCCAGATGAGGATCGCCGTTTACCCGGGCTCGTTCGACCCTATGACCAACGGCCACCTCGACGTCGTCGCCCGGGCGGCCGCCGTCTTCGACCGCGTCGTATTCGCTGTTCTGGTCAACCCGCGCAAGGGCGAGCCGATCTTCCCCACGGCGGTCCGACTGGCGGTCATCCGCGAAGCGGTGGACGAATGCTGCACCGCCGACGTCGCGGCCCGCATCGACGTCGACTCGTTCGACGGATTGACCGTCGAGTTCTGCCGCCGTCACGAGGCCAACTTCGTCGTTCGCGGGCTGCGGGCCATCTCCGACTTCGAATCCGAGCTCCAGATGGCCCACATGAACCGAAAGCTGGACCCCGCGGTCGACACCGTCTTCTTCATGAGTGCCCTGGAACACAGCTATCTGAGCTCCAGCCTGGTCAAGGAGATCGCCACTTTCGGCGGCGATGTGACTCAGATGGTGCCCGCGGCCGTAGCAAGGCGTCTGGCAGCGCGGATCCCGCGTCTATAATCCAGGAAACCGGCAGCCCGAGACCCCGCCCCAGGAGGGCCAGTCCGATCGACATCATCCACCTCGTCGAGCGACTCGAGTCGCTGCTGGCGGACGGCCGGAAGGTTCCCTTCAGCAGCAGGGTAATGGTCGATCAAGCGTACGCGCTCGATCTGATCGACCAGCTCCGGATGACCATTCCCGAAGAGATCAAGACCGCCAAGCGCGTCAACTCCGAGGTCGACCGACTGCTCGAGCAGGCGCGCGAGGAAGCGGAGAAGATCCTCGCCCGGGCCCAGGAGCAGGCCACTTATCTGATCGAAGAGCGCGAGCTGACGCGCCAGGCGGAGGAGATGGGCCTGGAGATCGTGCGCCAGGCGCGGGCCGAATCGGACGGCATACGCCGCGGCGCCGACGACTATGCCGCCGACGCGCTCGGCCGGCTGGAAGTGGAGGTCATGAGGACCCTCAAGAGCATCAGGCTGGGGCTCGACCTGCTCGACGAAAGACGCGCCGTCCCCGGGGTAGCGGAGAGTACCGATGGAGAAGGGGCGCTCGATGAGTACCAGGAGCCAACAGACGCCGAAGAGCCAATCAGCAGCTGAGGCCCTGACCTTCAACGTCTCCGGCCTGCTCGCCGAACCCGCCGGTTCGATCCGGCGTTTCGAGATCAACTCGCCGCCGCTCGATCTCGGGACGGAGCTGCGGCAGAACCGCGGCGTCACCGGCAAACTGCGTCTCACCCGGACGAATCGCGGCCTGCTCGTGAAGGCCGGCCTCGGGACCTCGATCGCGCTCGAGTGCAGCCGCTGCCTCCGCGCCATCGACTATGCCGTCGATCTGGCGATCGAGGAAGAGGCCTTGCCGATCATCGATCTGGCCAGCGGCGCCCCGCTCGACACGCTGGCCGAGCCGGACGTTCTGCGCCTCACGGACCACCATGAGCTCGAGCTCGAGCAGGAGGTTCGCGAGGCGATCCTGCTGGCGGAGCCGATAGCGCCGCTCTGCCGCGAGGATTGCCCGGGGCTGTGCGTCATCTGCGGCCAGGAGCTGGGCAGCGGTCCGCACGACCATCCAGAGGCGGACATAGATCCGCGCCTCGAGGCTCTGCTGCAGTTCCAGGCGCCTGACGAGGTTTGAGGCGCGGTCCGGCCCGTCCGGCCCGCCGCGCCGGCCGCCGCGCCGCCCGTTGGGCTGCCCTCGTAGTGGCTAGACTTTGGCCATGCCGTCATTCCGAGCCCCCAGGGGTACCCGCGACCTGCTGCCAGAGGTCAGCTCGGGCCTGAATCGACTCGAAGGCATCGCCCGCTCGCTGGCCGGACGCTACGGCTACCGCGAGATGGAGACCCCGATGTTCGAGCAAACGGCGGTCTTCGAGCGCGGCATCGGCGAGGTCACCGACGTCGTGGAGAAGGAGCTGTTCAGGCTGGCTGCTCGCACCGAGGACGCGGAGGCGTGGGCCCTTCGACCGGAGGCGACCGCCGGCATTGTTCGGGCGTTCGTGCAGCACGGCATGCAGACCTGGCCTCAGCCGGTGAAGCTGACCGTGGTCGGACCGATGTTCCGGTACGACAGGCCGCAGGCCGGCCGCTACCGCCAGTTCTGGCAGTGGGACGCGGAGGCGATAGGCGATCCGGGACCGGCCGTGGACGCCGAGATGGTGGAGATGGGCTACCGCTTCTACGTCGAGGCGGGTGTGTCGGACGTCCAGGTGCTGCTGAACTCCATCGGCGACGGGATGTGCCGGCCGGCCTACCTTGAGCGGCTCGAGGACTACTTTCGCGGCCACGAGGCGACGCTGCCCGAGCTCGAACGGCGAAGGCTGGACACGAACCCTCATCGCCTGCTCGACTCCAAGGATCCGGCGATGGCGGCGTCGATCGCGGCCGCGCCCAAGATCGGCGACTGCCTGTGCGATGCCTGCGCGGCGCACTTCGCCTCCGTCAAGGCCCACCTCGACGCCCTGGGCGTGCCGTACCGGGTGGAGCCGACACTGGTGCGCGGTCTCGACTACTACACGCGAACCGCCTTCGAGTACTACCGCCGGGGCGCCGAAGGGCAGCAGCAGGCGCTGGGCGGCGGCGGCCGGTACGACGGCCTGGTGGAGCTGCTCGGCGGGCGCGCCACGCCCGGCATCGGTTTCGCGTTGGGCTTGGACCGCGTGATGCTGGCGCTCGAAGAGAGCGGCGCCGCCCCGGCGTCCGAAACGCCGCCGCTGGCGGTCGTGGTCGGGGCGGATCCGGCGGATACCGTGACGCGCCTGCGGGTGGCGAGCATGCTCCGCGCCGAGGGGCTGTCGGTCAGAGCTGAGCTCGCGCCGCGGAAGCTCGGCCGGCAGCTCGAGACGGCATCGCGCGACCACGCCCACTTTGCGGTGATCATCGGCGACGAGCTGACCGAGGGAAACGTGCAGTTCAAGGACCTCGAGGCGGGCACGCAGCGGCTGGTGCCGCTGGCGGAGCTCGCGCGCGAGCTGGCGCGGGCGGCGAAGAGCCACCATCACGGGTAGCCGGGGCACGGCCGGGCGCGAGCAGGCGCACTTACGGGAACGATTCGCGCCGTCGGGCCGGTCATAGGTCGTGACAGGTCAGCAGGGGAGGGAGCGATGGAGCGGGAGCTGGTCGCGGCGGCCCGGCTGGGCGACGAGGTCGCCTTTGCGAGGCTGATCCAGGCCGAGGCTCCGCGCACCTACCGCGCCGTCCTGGCTGTCGTCCGCTCGTCCGAGGATGCCCAGGAGGTCATGCAGGATGCGTCGATACGAGCCTGGCGGCAGATTCGTGGCTTGCGCGATCCGGACAGCTGGGCGGCGTGGTTTCGGCGCATCGCCGTCCGGCAGGCAATCGATCGCGCGGCGCGGCGCGGCCGCGTCCGGCTGCGCGAGGTCGGCCTCGAAGCGGCCGAAGGCCGCCCCGGGCACGACCCGAGCTCCGGCTGGGCCGAACGGGCCAGCGTGATGGCCGCGCTGCGCGGGCTCGCCGCCGAGGACCGGGCGATCCTCGGCCTGCGCTTCGGCGCCGATCTGGCCGTGCCGGACGTCGCGGCCGCGCTCGGGATTCCGCTGGGCACGGCCAAGTCGAGGCTTCACCGCGCGCTCGGCCGTCTGGCGGTCGCAATGGGAGACGACGATGTCCGGCGCTGAACCGATCCTCACCGCGAATGAAGAGCGGGCCGCCGCGGCGCTGAGACTGGCCCTTCGCCACGAGAGCGAGGCCTGGCCGCTGAAGCTCGACGCAGGGGCGTGGCTTTCGGGCGCGCCGCAGCGACGACGGATCGGCCGGCGGCTGTGGACGGGCATCGCCGCCGCGCTGGCGGTGGCGCTGGTGGGGGTGATCGCGTACACGACGTTGCCTCTCGTTTCGCCGGGTAGCGGAGTAGGGACCACTGCCTCCGCCGGTCCGTCGATCCCGGGAACGGCGGGCCACTTCGACAACGGCGACTTCTCGTTCGACTATCCATCGGCCTGGCAAACGCTCTCGGGTCAGTACGACGAAACGATCGTCAACGAAGTCGACGCCGTCCTGGGCACCGGGAGCTGGCGTTCCGGGTGCCTCGAGACGATGTACCCGGACGGCCACGGCAACGCTTCCTGTACCGGCGACTCGTTCGACGTCTCGGGCGGCCGGGTCGTCGTGAAGGTGTGGCGGCAGGTCGGCGGGCCGGTCGATCTGTGCGGGGCCGCGGCGAGCGCGAATGCGACCCTCGGCCCCAACGCCGTGCTCGAGACCCGATCGGGTTCGGGTGCCACGTGGGAGATCCGGGAGCCGGGCGGTCAATTCGGCTGGGGTTACAACGTCTTCGTTGAAGCTCACACCGACGATGCCGCGGGCCTCGCCGCCGCCCGGGCGCTGGTGGCGAGTTTCCGCTGGGCTCCGAGCCGGACCAACGGGGGCTGCTACCAGCCGGACACCCCATCGCCGTCGTAGTCGCCGGGCGGGCAAGCACCGCCGCCGGGAGTGCCGGGCCAGAGCCGGTCGACCGAGGCCGGAAGACACAGCCGTCGTTCCGCTACGATGCACGGTATGAGTGAGCCCCGCCCCGCTTCGACTTCGCCCGAGTCCGCGTTCAGCGCGGCGACGCCCTATCGCGACGTGACCTGCGGCGACCTGCGGGCCGGCGACGTCGGTCGAGAGGTCCTGTTGGCCGGCTGGGTCCATCGACGTCGGGATCACGGCCATCTGATCTTCCTGGACGTGCGCGATAGATACGGCATCACCCAGGTCGTCGTGAACGAGTCGGAGACGCCGGACGCGGCCGCGGTCGCGGCCAGGGTTCGCAACGAATTCGTGCTCCAGATCCGCGGCTCCGTCGCCCGCCGCCTGGCCGGCTCGGAGAATGCCCGGCTCGCGACCGGCGAGATCGAAGTCCGGGCCCAATCGGTCGAGATCCTGAGCGAGGCGGAGACGCCGCCCTTCTACATCAACGAGCCGGACGCGCCCGTCGACGAGAGCCTGCGCCTGAAGTATCGATACCTCGACATCCGGCGCCGGCCGATGCTCGAGCGGTTGATGCTGCGCTCGGAGCTCGTGCACGCCATCCGCGAGGCCCACTACCGGGCCGGCTTCGTGGAGGTCGAGACGCCGATCCTGCTGAAGTCGACGCCCGAGGGCGCCCGTGACTTCATCGTTCCCAGCCGCCTGCAGCCGGGCTCGGTGTACGCCCTGCCGCAGAGCCCGCAACAGCTCAAGCAGCTGCTCATGGTCGCCGGCATGGATCGCTACTTCCAGATAGCCCGCTGCTTCCGCGACGAGGACCTGCGCGGCGACCGCCAGCTGGAGTTCACCCAGCTGGACCTGGAGATGAGCTTCGTCACCGAGCAGCGCGTCATGGACTTCGTGGAGGCGATGATCGTCGAGGTCAGCGGCAAGGTCGTGCCGGACCGGCCGATCCAGCAGCTGCCCTTCCCGCGCATCGACTACCACGAGGCGCTGGAGCGCTTCGGCTCCGACAAGCCCGACCTCCGGTTCGGGATGGAGCTGGTGGACCTGGCGCCGGCGCTCGGAGAGGGGAACACGGGCTTCCGCGTCTTCGACGAGGCGATCGCAGCGGGCGGGCGCGTCAAGGCCGTCGCGGCGCCGGGGATGGCAGACTCCAGCCGCTCCCAGATCGAGGAGATCGCGGAATTCGCCCGCCAGAGAGGGGCGAAGGGGCTGGCCCACATATCGGTCGCCGCCGACGGGACGGCCCATTCGCCGATCGCAAAGTTCCTGGGCGAGGAACGGATCCGGTCTGTGGTTTCCGCCACCGGAGCCGGCCCGAACGACCTGATTCTGATCGTCGCCGACGCCAGTCATGAGATCGTGGCCGAGGTGCTCGGCCGCCTCCGCCAGGAGCTGGGCCTGCGCCTCGGGCTCGCCGACCCGAACGTCCTGGCGTACTGCTGGGTCTTCCATTTCCCGATGTACCAGTGGGACGTCGAGAAGGTCCGCTGGGATGCCACCCACAATCCCTTCAGCGGCGTGCTCCCGGAGGACGAGGGCATGCTCGTCGCGGTTTCGGGCGATCCGTACAAGCCCTCCCGCGAGGATCCGGCAGGTCGGGCGCGGGCGATGCAGTACGACATCGCGCTCAACGGCTGGGAGCTCGGCGGCGGGTCGGTGCGGATCCACAGGCGCGAGCTCCTCGAGCGCAGCTTCGCGCTCCAGGGCTACTCGCTCGAGAAGATGCACGAGCTGTTCGGCGGGATCCTGGAGGCCTTCGACTACGGGGCGCCGCCGCACGGCGGCATCGCCATGGGCATCGACCGCTGGGCGGCCCTCTTCTCGCAGCAGACGAACATTCGGGAGGTCATGGCCTTCCCGAAGACCCAATCCGGGACAGATTTGATGCTGGAAGCCCCTTCACAGCCAGAGCCGGAGCAGTACGCTGAACTGGGTCTGCGCTTTGTGGGCGACGTGACGCAGAGACAAGACCGTTAGCACCGCAGCCAGAGACCGTCGCGGGCTTGAAATTGGAGAGCGGGATGGATCAGGGGACTGAGCAGAGATTCGTTCGGTGCCGGCGCTGCCACGACGTGTTCGAAGCTGGGCTGGCGAACTGCCCGCGCTGCGGAGCGGCATACATCGCGCCATCGGAGCCGTCGCAGACGGACGCCGATTCGTACGCCGAGAAGTACACCGGCACGGAGTTCGCCGAGCCGGCCCCGGTCGTGACGCTGGCGTCGTCGCGCAATCGGTCGGGCATGGGCTTCCTGCTCGCGATCGGTGTGGCCCTGGTGGTCACCGCCGTCGCCGTGGGCGGCCTGGTGGCGATGGGCGCCTTCGCGGCGCCGGCACCGACACCGCGCCAGGATGTCGTCTATACCCGGCCCGCCACGCCGACTCCTGTGCCGACCCTGCCCCCGATCCTGAACAAGACGCTCGCTCAGCTCGCCGATCCCCAGCTGAACATGCACGTCTCCATCCGGACCAGCGTCTCGGTCAATGCGCGGGTGAGCGGCCGCTCGGTTTCGACGACGGTCAACATGGAGGTCGATTGCTCGTCCGGGAATGAATCCGGCACGAACACGAACGGCGGAGTGACCTACGAGTGGCGGCTCGTAGATGGCACGTACTACTTGAGGCGACTCCCAATCGGGGCCTGGAAGGCTCAGGGCGCCCTCTCCCCATTCGTGGTCCTGACCCCGCTGTTCTCGCTGAGCGCCCCGAAGATGCTCCAGTACGACGGCCCCGACACCAGGAACGGGACCCCGACCGAAAAGCTGGAGAGCACGCTGTGGTGGACCCCCGACTCCGGCAAGCTGAGCGGTCTCGATGTCGCCACCCTGAGCATCGCCCCCCAGCACACGCTGCTGACGCTGTGGGTCGCGACCGACGGTTCGCCGGTGTACGCCACCTTCAGGGCGTGGACCGATGCCAGCGACGGGACCAACCTGCTCGACATAGAGACGACCTACACGTTCTCCAACGTCGGCATGGTGCTGCCTATCCCATCGCCGACGATCAAGTAGCGCAGGCGCGCTTCCGTCGAGCGAGCCGGCTCCGCGGGACGCTGTCGGCTAGCGGCGCTCGTCCGAAGCCTGGGCCGCCAGCGCGGAGTTCCAGTCCGGCGGGGGACCTCCGGCCGGCTCCGGCGGGCCTTGATAGGCGGGCAGCTCGCCGCGGGGCGTAGAGAGGTCGGTAACGATCCCGGGGTCGCCCAACTCCACGACGCGCACCGGGACGCCCGCGGCCGCCAGGGCCTCAACCGCCTGCTCGCCGCCGAGCCCCGAGAGCGAGGCCAACCTGTCGATCAGGGACGTCGGGATGAGTATCGGGAAGCCGGGACGGCCGCCGTACGCGGCGCGAATGATCGAGTCGGGAGTGGCGCCGTGGGCCTCGACGAGGGAGGTCACGGTCTCCGGATCGACCCATACGTACCGCCATGGCCACAGCAGCGCGGCCGACGTCTCGGCAACGGTGGCGACCGCGGTCCGCATCCCGTGCGTGAACCAGGCGATCCCGTGCGGCTCATTCGCCCCGGGCGTGGTCAGCGTCAGCCCGAGGTCCGCGACGGCTGCGCGCAATTCGTCGGGACCATCGCCGGCGACCACCACGGTGGGCAGCGCGCCCCCGGCCCAGGCCGCCTGAGCGAGGCGACGAAGGGCCGGTTCTCCATCGGCCGGGGCGAGGGCGGCCCGCGACTCTCGGACCAGGACTACGGCAGCGACGGTCATGACACTCTCCTGAGCCCGAGTGTAAGCGTCTGCCGCGCGAGCCGCCGACCGAGCCGTGCGGCGGCTCTTCTCACGGGACTGTGCGACAATTCACGGGCCCATGAATGATTCACCCGGTTCCCCCACGCCCTTCGAATTCGAACATCCCGGTCAGGTGCGTTCCGTCGACGCCGCGACTTCGATCCGCGCCGACGTGCGCAACGTCGCGATCGTGGCCCACGTCGACCACGGCAAGACCACGCTCGTGGACGCGATGCTGCGCCAGGCCGGAGCCTTTCGGGCCAATCAGGTCGTCGTCGATCGGGTCATGGATTCGAACGACCTGGAGCGGGAGAAGGGGATCACGATCCTCGCCAAGCAGACCGCGGTCGACTACGACGGCATCCGCCTCAACATCGTCGACACGCCCGGTCATGCCGACTTCGGCGGCGAGGTGGAGCGCAGCCTGAACATGGTGGACTCGGTGCTGCTGCTCGTGGACGCGGCCGAGGGCCCACTGCCGCA
>CAZGUS010000050.1:0-16047 GCA_964529245.1 uncultured Anaerolineaceae bacterium | reverse complement strand
CCGGGCGGCCGATGGTGCGGAGCGTGGTGTTGAGGATCGCGACTCGGTCGCACAGCCGCTCCGCCTCCTCGAGGCGGTGAGTCGTGAGAAAGATCGTTACGCCTCGCTTGCGAAGCCCATCGATCAGCTCGTGGACCTCTCGGGCCGCTACGGGATCCAACCCTGCGGTGGGCTCGTCGAGAAAGAGAACCTCCGGATCGCTCAGTAGGGCGCGGGCCAGAGCGACCCGCTGGCGCAAACCTTTCGACAGGGTGCCGCAGGTATCGCGGCCACGATCGCTGAGATTGACTGCCTGGAGCGCCGCGGCGACCCGATCGTTAGCTTCGGAAATCTCGTAGAGATCCGCGAAGCATTCGAGGTTCTCGACGACCGTCAGCTTGAGGTAGAGACCGGGCGCCTCGGGCATGATCGCAATACGACGCCGGATCTCGACTGCGTTCTCTGGAGTCAGCGGGAACCCCGCCACGGTCGCCGAACCCGATGTCGGCGCCAGGAGCGTCCCCAGAGTCCGGACCGTCGTGGTCTTGCCCGCGCCATTCGGGCCCAGGAAGCCGAACACCTCCCCGTAGCCGATCTCGAACGAGACGTCCGAGAACGCAACCCGATCACCGAACCGCTTGCCCAGCCCGCGAGCGGCAATCGCCGGACCTTGTGGTCGCGCCTGCCCGGCTGTGAGCGGGCCAGCTTGATCGAGCACTCGCCGCCTCCATCTCGCCCGGTCGCCTTGAGCGGACCGACACTAATTTAGACACCTTCAGGTTGTCCGTGGAGCAGCACTGTCCGCCGTCGCAATTTGCCCCCTGTCAATCCTCCCCGGTCAGTTTCGACCTACGAGCTAGTTTTCCCCTGTCGTGCGAAGCCGAGATCTCGCAAGCGCGGCCCACCAGCAGAGGCGCGCCGTTGACGACTCTGGACAGCCATCCCAAGCTCTGGGGATGTTGAACCGCCGCGGAGTTTGCTACGACGTCGGCCACGTCATGGGCATCAACTGGCGCCCCGTGTTCGACGCCCGCGTCGTCCACCGCGAGCTGGAGATCATCCGCAACGATCTCCACTGCAACGCAGTTCGTATCGGCGGACGGGACCTGAAGCGGGTGACGACGGCGGCCGAGGACGCGCTCGCCCAGGGCCTGGAAGTGTGGTTCTCGGCTGTCGCTTGGGACCGGAGCCCCGACGACACGCTGGCCTACATCGAGAAGGCGGCCGTAGAGGCGGAGAGGCTCCGGCTGCGCTGGCCCGACAGGGTCGTGTTCGTCATCGGCCAGGAATTCACGCTCTTCATGCAGGGGATCGTCCCGGGCAAGATGCTCATGAACCGAGTCAAGAACCCGGCCTTCCGGGAGAGCCTCATGTCCGGGCGCCACAACGCGCCACTCAACGCATTCCTTGCCCGCACGGCCGCCGCGGTGAGACGCGTCTACAACGGCCCGCTGACCTATGCCTCTCTCCCCTTCGAGACCGTCGACTGGGGCCCCTTCGACATTGTCGGTATCGACCATTACCGGATGGGGCCGGCAAAGGAGCGGTACGTGGAGATGCTCGAGCCGCTCTTCGCCACCGGCAAGCCCGTCGTCAACACCGAGTTCGGGATGGGCACCTATGTAGGAGCCGACGAGAAGGGCATGCTCGCGAACCTGGGCGGGATGGTCGACGTCAAGACGCTATTCGCGCACGCGCTCCCGCTCGTCGGCCGCCTGGTACGTCCGCGACTGAACGGCCGGTACGTGCGCGACGAGGAGCTCCAGGCCCGGTCGCTCACCGATACGCTGGCGATACTCGACGGGGCTGGCGTCGATGGGGCTTTCGTCGCGACCTTCCTCCACGCGATCAATCCCTATGACGAAGACCCTCTCTACGATCTCGACATGTCCGCCTCGACCCTGGTCAAGACCCTCACCGGTGGCAAGCACGGCACGACCTACCCGGACATGCCCTGGGAACCCAAGGCATCCTTCCGCGCCGTGGCCGACTACTACGGTGCCCAGCGGTAGCACCCGGCCGACTTATCCATAGCTCCAGGCCCGCAAGTTCGCATCCCAGTTGCAGTTGAACCTTCAGGTCGTCAGCGTCGGTGTGAGTCAAACCACCAAACCGGATCATCGCCGCCGTCTCGTCGCTTGTACGGCCGTGGAATGGGGCCCTCAAGCCGTCTTCGAGACCAACAAGGACGGTACGTTCTCGACCGGGATCAGCAAAGATGGCGACGGCGTCTCGGCTCTAAGCCTCTCGCCCCGACCATAACAAGCTCATCAGCACGAAATGCCTCCGCGAGGCCTCTGCGGACGGCTGCTGGCGTTGGCTCCACGTGCATCGTGTCGAGCCCCAGGACGTCCACCGACTCAAACAGAGACTCCGCCAGCGCCCGGCGGGAGTTCGGCGCAGCTTCCCAGAGCGCCGGCAGGTTGCGCAGGAAGTCGACCGACTTCGCCGGGTCGAGGCCTTCGTCTTCTGCCCCACTCCTCGCGCTCCGCTCCGCTCCGCCTCGTCGAGTCGTACCGGGCGCCCGAGTGGTGCGCCACGAGTTGTTTGTGTCCCCCGCGAGATGCTTGTCACCCAAACGGCCGATTCGCGGCCTCTATAGTTTGACAAGCAGGGGAGGCCGAGTTGGTGGTTGAGTCTTGCGTCGCGACGGTGGCGCCGCCCACTATCGACGTGCTCCTGGCCGATCACGGGTCGGTGCTCCTGAGTGCCGCGCGGCTGATCTGCCTCGATGAGCACGAAGCCCAGGACGTCGTCCAGACGACGTTCGAGATTGCGCTGCGGCGAGGACACACCCTGCGCGACCGTAGCTCGCTTCGGGCCTGGCTGCTGGCTATCGAAGCGCGAGAGGCGACCAGACGGATCCGCCGCCTCCGCGGCCTGATTCCCTTCCACCCAGCTATCCATGACGTGCCGATGGGCGGCCCAGGCCTCGAGGATCGGGTGGCTCTCCGCGAGAGCTTGCGGCGGCTGCCGCCTGGCGCCAGGGCCGCCGTCGTTCTTCATTACCTCGTGGGGTACTCGGTTCGCGAAACGGCCCTGGCCGTCGGCGTCAGCGAGAACACGATCAAGACCCAGCTCCGGCGCGGCCTGGCTCGTTTGCGGGAGGACCTGCTCGATGAATGACTGGCCGATCGAGCGCGAACTCGACGAGCGATTGCGGGAAATGATCTCGGCGGACGTCCAGGCCACGGACCTGCGCGAGATCGCGCTGCGAACCCGGACCGGCAGACGAGGCTCGCTTGCGGCGGCCGGCGTGGCGGTCGCCGTCGCCGCGGTCCTCGTTGCTTCCCTGATGATGCGAGCGCATGATTCGGCCCCGGTCGGCGCGTCGCAGACACCCAGCCAAACGGAGACCGCCACGGCCTCTGCGTCGGCCTCGCCCATGTCATCCTCCCGGCCAACGACGACGCTGATTCCCGGGCTGACTCCCGGCGCCACCGCCAGTTCCGGATCGGCCTCCGGCAAGTCCCCCGATTGCGCCCCCGGCATCCTCGTGCCGTTGGCCGACGGACGGGTGCTGATCGCCCAGGGCTCGTGCGGTGCCATCTTCGATCCGAGCACGCGGACGTTCAGCGCCACCGGACCGATGACTACCGATCGCACCTACGCCACCACGACGTTGCTCGCGGATGGGCGAGTCCTCGTCGCGGGCGGCCTGGATGGGGCCGGGAGTGTCCCGACCTCCGACGAGATCTTCGATCCGCGGACCGGCCGCTTCACCCCGATCGCGCCCGTATCGCCGGCCAACCCCGTCGCATCCGCGCTGCTCTCCGACGGCCGCGTCCTGCTGATCGACGGCGAGAGCGACACGGCCGCCATCTTCGATCCTGTCCGCGGAACCTTCGCGCCGGCGGGTTCAATCACCGGCGGCAGTCACGCGGGCGTGGGCAAGTCGGCGGTGCGTCTGCGCGATGGCCGCATACTCGTCGCGGACGCGCCCGACGGAGAGCCGGTCGAGACAAAGATCTACGACCCGGCGACGGACACTTTCACCGTCGGAGCGACGGCGACGGTGCCTCGCGACTCGTCCGCTTCACTGGCGCGGTTGCCGGACGGCCGAGTTCTGCTCTTCGGCGGAGGCAGCAGCGTCGTCGAGGCGTTCGATCCTTCCACCGACACGTTCGCCCGACTTACGAGCATGCCTGGAACCGCACGAGTCGCCGACTTCGCGACCCTGAGCGACGGACGCGTTCTGGCGATCACCGTCGTCAGCCAGCAAGAGGGTTTTCGAACCGACAAGAGCGTCCTGCTCGACCTCAGGCCGGCGGCCAGCCCGAACGGCGAGCCCTACGGAGCGACCGTTTCGCTTATGCTGGCCGGCGAGTTGTACGACCCCGCCGCGGACAAATGGACGGACCTGGGCGCTCTCGCAATCCAGCCGATCGCGGATTACGGTGCCCCGCCCCCGCGCCTGTCTTTGATCGCACCGCTGCCCAACGGCGCCGCGCTCGTCATCGGGGGGTCAGGCGGCGGGGGCGGGACCACGGAGCTGGCCGAGCTGTTCAACCCGGCGACCGACAAGTTCGCTCTCAACGGGTAGCCAGCCCGACTGGCGAAAGCGGGCCACGCCATCGCCGGACGAGCGCGTTTCTTATTAGTGTCACTCCATCACAGGCGTCCCAGGTGACTGGTTCGCTCGTTCGGCCTGGCTTGCCGCATAGCAGGCCTGCTGAATCGCGACGAGGAGCCGCGCTGAGTTCACGGGCTTCGGGACGAAGGTCGCGCCGCGGGCCTCTACCCGTGCGATGTTGAGCGTCTCTGCCGTGTACCCCGAGAGGAGCACGACCCCGACGTGTGGGTAATGGTCCATGGTCCACTCTGCGAGTTCGATGCCGGACATGTTGGACATGATGACGTCGGTGATGAGGGCGTCGATCGGCTCGTCATGGTTCGCGAGCCTAACCATCGCCTCGGCGCCGTCGGCGACAGCGATCACCTCGTAGCCCGAGCGGGTGAGTAGCAGAGTCGTCATGTCTCGGACGAGGCGCTCGTCTTCCACGACGAGGACCGTGCCGGTTCCGCCGGCACCGGCAACGGCGACCGCCGGTAGCTCAGCCGTCGTCGCGGCGTCGACCCTCGGGAAGAAGAGCTTGAACGATGTGCCCCTTCCCGGCTCCGAGTAGACCCAGATGTGGCCCCCGGCCTGACGGACGATCCCGTAGGTCGTGGCCAGTCCGAGGCCTGTTCCCCTGCCAACCTCCTTCGTCGTGAAGAAGGGTTCGAAGATATGTTCGCGCGTCTCGTGATCCATGCCCACCCCGGTGTCGGTGACCGAGAGCAGGACATACGGTCCGGGCCTCACGTCGAAGTGGGCGCTCGCGTAGGGTTCATCGACCAATGCGTTCGTGGTCTCGATCGTGACGGTTCCGCCGTCAGGCATCGCATCGCGAGCGTTGACCACGAGGTTCACGAGGATCTGATCGAGCTGCCCTGGATCGCCGCGAATGCGACCGGCCGTGGGGTCGAGCTTGACGACGAGCAGCATGTTCTCACCGATCAGCTGTCGCACCATTGGCTCGAGACCAGCGATGGCGGAATTGAGGTTGAGCACCCTCAGGCTGATGACCTGTTGGTGACTGAACGCCAGAAGTTGAGCCGTCAGCCTCGCTGCGCGCTCGGCTGCGTGGCTGATCTCGTTGACGCCAAGAAGCAGAGTGTCTGGATCGAGACTGGCTCGATTCTTCGAAGCGAGATCTTCGGTCAGGAGTTCGGTGTAGCCGTGGATCACGAAGAGCATGTTGTTGAAGTCGTGAGCGATCCCGCCCGCCAATCTTCCTATCGATTCGAGCTTCTCCATCTGGAGCAGCTGGCTCTCTGACAGCTTGCGCAGGCTAATGTCGCGAATCGCCGCCGTCACCAGGATCCCCTCGGCGATCCGCAACGGGCTCAGCGTGATTTCGATTGGGAACTCGGTGCCGTCCTTACGCCGCCCCGAGAGCTCGATTTCGGTGCCGAACTGCTGCGCGAGCCCGTCCTCGGAGGAGCGCTGATCGTCGGCGATCAGCCATTCCGCAAAACCCGCGGGGATGATGGCCCCGACCTGCTGGCCGACGAGCTCGTCGCGGCGGTATCCGAACTGCTTCTCCGCCTGAAGGTTCAGCAGGACGATCCCCCCGCCCTCGTCAACAACGACCATCCCGTCAGGAGCTGACTCCAGCAGCCCGCGGTACCGGGCCTCCATCTGGAGCAGCCGGCCCTCTGACCGTTTGCGCTCGCTGATATCGCCCAGAACCACCTGGATTGCGTTGAGGCCAAGGTCCAGTAGGGGGGAGGCGGTGGCCTCCACATCAACCGGCGTGCCGTCGAGCCTGGCGATCCGCAATTCGACGAGCGTGGTCGTCTCACCATTCTCGCCAATGTGGCCGCGAACGAGTGCCTGGGAGTCGATGTGGAGCAACTCCAGGACGGATTTGCCTATCAGGTCCTCAGGCGATGGGGCCCCGAACAGCTTCATGCAAGCCGGGTTCGCGAGAACGATCTTGTCCTTGTGGATGGCGAAGATGGCTAACGGCGAGCCCTCGGCCAATGAGCGGTAGCGCGACTCGCTCGCCCGCAGCTCCTCCTCCCCCTGCTTGCGCTCGATCGCGTAGCGGACGGCTCGCACCAGCCCGCGCGCATCGATCTGGCCTTTGACGAGATAGTCTTGCGCCCCTTCCCGCAAGGCTCGTGTGGCCAGCGATTCATCGTCCAGGCCCGTGAGGACAACCAGGGGGATGCCGGGGGCGGCTGCCCGAGCGCGCCGAACCGCTCCGAGTCCTTGGGCGTCGGGTAAGCCCAGGTCGAGCAAGACGACGTCAACCGCACCCAGTGCCAGCTGCTTCTCGGCCTCGCCCATGCTCTCCCGGTGCAATAACTCGATGTTGTGCGTGTCAGGTTCATTGAGCATCTCGCTCAGCAGCCGGGCGTCCCCCGGGTTGTCTTCGACGAGCAGCAGCCGCGTGCGCGATGGCTTTGCGGATGGCCCTCGAGACCGGGCCGTCAGTTCTTGGTTGATCCCGCGCTCCGCCCGCCCGGGCGCAACCCGGGCTGCGGCGGTCCGTCGACGCTTGAGCGGCCGATCTGTGCGGGTAAGATCAACGGGGCCCTGGGAGGACACGCTATCCGACCACCGTTCCGGGCCCCAGGCGCTGGGCGAACGCCAGCGCCGCCTGGGCGGCGGTGATGAGCTCGCCGGCGCCCCAGCCCGCCGCCAGTGCCGCGTAGCCGCAACGCGCGTCCAATCCGATGTCTCGGGCGCCTGTGACGAGATCGGCCGCCTGCGACCGAGCAGACGTTTCATCAGTCGCCACGAGCAGCACGGCGAGTTCCGTCTTGGAGAAGCGCGCGAGCGGCTGCCCCGCCATAACGGTCCGCGCCTGAGCGGCCAGAGGCGATATCGAGTCTGGGCCCGGTTGCGCGCAGGTAACCAGGAGCATGCCCAGGTTTCGGCTCGGCTCCGTCCCCGCCGACGCGATCGCCACGTCCAGAAGAGGCCTGAGCATCGCCCGACTGTACGCCGACGTCTCGCCGTCGATCAGGGCCCGCTGCTCCGCGGATTGCTCGCCGTCGGACAGCTGCTGGCGTGCACGTCCTACCCGCTCTTCCATGACGCGACGCTCGCGGGTTACCGCCAGGGCCGCCGTGAGCCGATCGGCAACGAGTCGAATGACCGCGAAGTCCTGCTCTCCGATGGGGTCGGCAACAGACGACGCCACATTCAGGAGTCCCATCAACTCGCCGGCGACCACGAGCGGTACAGACAGTTCGTTGCTGGTGGCCGCACGATCGTTTCCTTCGCCCATATCCGGGCTGAAACTCGGGACAAACACGGGCTGCCGGGCGCGGAATACCCGATCGACGCCTGCATCCAGGCGGCTCAAGCTAGGCAGCGGGCGCCTGTACCCGCGCTGGCCGGCCGGATACAACTTGTCGCCATCCACCAGATAGATCGCGATCTGGGGCAGGCCGAAGCGATCGACGATCAGTTCCACCACACGCTCGACGGTGGCGGGCGTGGGCCCGTCGTCAACGAGGATTCGCCCGATCTCCTCGAGCCCGGCCATCTGGCTGCGCGACCGCTCAAGGGTGGACACCAGGGCGACGTGGGAGATCGAGTAGCGAAGTGTCCGGTCGAGCAGGGCGGCGTCGGTCTTGCCCTTCGTGAGGAAGTCGGTGGCACCCGCTTGCATTGCCGCGAGGTCTGTAGCCCTGTCGCGGATCCCCGTCAGCATGATCAAGGCCGCGAGGCTTCCAGCCTGACGCGCCTCGCGAACGAGGTCGACCCCCGTCAGCCCACCGAGTTGATGGTCGATCAGATAGGCGGCGTGCTCCCCGCGGGCGATCGACGCTAGGCCCTCGAGGAAGGTCGGAACCCAGTCGAGAGCGTATCGAATGTCCTCTACACGTGCGAGCAGGGATCGTGTCAGCGACGCCTCGTCCTTGTCATCATCGATCAACATCACGCGGATCACATCGCTCGCGCCCACCACCGGGATCGGGCTTCCGAGCGGACCGGCACTTACGAAGGGAAGGTTCACGGCTTGGCCTCGAGTCCCAGGGATACGGTGTCGAGCCAGTAGCGGCAAAGCATCTCGAAGAAGGCCGCAAAGCCCGCAGAAGCCGTCGGCTTGACTGTGTAGGAGTTCGCGCCGGCGTCGTAGCAGGCGGCGATGTCTTCAGCCGAGGTGGACGAGGTCAGGATCAGAACGGGAATGCGCCGAAGAGAAGCATCCGTCTTGATCGTCCGAAGGGTTTCCAGACCACCCATCCCGGGCATGTGCAGGTCGAGCAGGACTATCGCAGGTTGGGGGGCGCCGGCACGATCGGCATGCCGACCCGTGCGGCGCAGATACTCCAACGCCTCCCGACCGTCGCCGACGAACACCAGCGGATTGACGACGCCACTGTCGCGGTGCGCCATCTCGGCGAGCAGGCGATCGTCTTGATCGTCCTCCGCGTAGAGGATCGTTGGTGTGGTGGGCCCGCTCATCGCGCCGCAGCCAAGGCACCTACGGCGGCTTCTGTCCGGGGCAATGTGATCAGGAACGTTGCGCCGGCGCCTGGATGGGACGTGGCTGTGATCGTCCCTCCGCACAGGACCACGATCTTGCGGCAGATTGCCAGGCCCATCCCGGTGCCTTCGAACTCCTGGCGGCTGTTCAGGCGCTGGAACGGCGCGAATATCTTCTCCGTATACTCCTCGTCGAAGCCGATGCCGTTGTCGCGCACCCGGATCTCCCAGACGGGGGCGTTGCCCTGAGGGCGCGCCGCGCTCCGTGCCACCGCTTCGATCTGGACTTTGGGGGCGACGCCTTCGGGATGGAACTTGAGGGCGTTCGCGATCAGGTTCTGGAAGAGCTGACGCATCTGCAACGGACTGGCAAGGATAGTGGGGAGTGGGCCCGCGTCAACGTGTCCCTTGGTGGTCCGGATGCGCTCGTCGAGGTCCTGCAGGACCTCCGCCACGACCAGACCGAGGTCCACTGGCTGAGGCGTCTCGGGTCGCATAGTTACCTGGGAGTAGGTAAGCAAGTCGTTGATAAGGGTCTGCATCCTGGCGGCCGCATCCTTCATGCGCCGCAGGTACTCCGCGGTCTCTTCATCCAGCGCGTTCGATAGGCGCTCTTCAAGCCGATCCCCGAATGCCTGGATCTTCCGCAACGGCTCCTGCAAGTCGTGCGACGCGATTGTGGCGAAGTCCTGCAACTCGCGATTGCTACGCCCTAACTCCTCGTCCGCCAGGCGCATTTGAGCTGCCAGCGCCCGAGCGGTGCCCACGTCGCGGAAAACCATGACCGCGCCGGTCGCCTGCCCGTTCCGGTTGTGTATGGGAGAGACCGCGTCGTCGATCGGAACCGCGCCGCCATCACGGCGGATGAGGACACTGTCCGGTGCCAGATGAGTTGTTCGGTTCTCTCGGGTCGCTATCTCCATGGGATCCACGACGGGCTGGTGGCTCGTAGCGTCAACCATCCGGAGCACGTCCGCCATTGGCCGACCTGCCGCCTCCGGCCACACCCAGCCAGTCAGGCCCTCCGCGACGAGGTTGAGGTAGGTGATGTTGCCGGAGACATCCGTGCAGATCACGCCGTCACCGATGCTGTTCAGAGTGACCTGGGCGCGTTCCTTTTCCGCGAACAGCGTCTCCTCCATAATCTTCCGCTCCATGGCATACCGCAGAGCACGGTGCAACCCACGCGACTCGATCTGGCCTTTGATCAGGTAGTCCTGAGCGCCCGCATGTAACGCCACGGCGGCCGTGTCCTCATCGTCCAAACCCGTCAGCACGACCAGAGGGATGTTGGGCGCGGCAGCGTGCGCCCGTCGGACAGCCTCCAAGCCCTCGGCGTCGCGCAAACCCAGATCGAGCAGGATGAGATCGAGCGCGTGATTGGCCAGGTGCTTCTCGGCGGCACGCATGTCCTCGACATGCGTGAGTTCGGTCTTGTACGAGGTCTGCTCGTTCAACATCTCCCGAACCAGGCGGGCGTCCCCGGGGTTGTCTTCGATCAGCAGCAGTCGAGTGGCGGCCGTCGTGTTCATCCTCGTGGCCTGTGGGGCAGGCTGACCTTGGTGAGCCAGAAATCAGTGGTGCTCGCCACCAGCTTCTCGAACGAGGTCAACTGCACGGGCTTGCAGAGGTAGGCATTTGCCTGGAGGTCATAGCTCTTGACGATATCCGCTTCCGCGTCTGATGTGGTGAGGATGACCACCGGAATTGATTTCAAGCCCTCATCCTGCTTGATGTGGGCAAGAACTTCGCGGCCGTCCATCCTGGGGAGATTGAGATCCAGCAAGATGAAATCTGGGCGCGGCGCAGCCACATGCTCGCCCTCCTGCCGCAGGAAGGCCATGGCCTCCACGCCATCGGAGACGACGTGCAACTGAATAGGTGAAGGAGAATCTCGCAGAGCTTCCCGCGTCAATCGAACGTCGCCGGGGCTGTCTTCAACCAGTAGAACTTCCGTGGGCCGACTTCCTGTACTTGCTGGCGTCACAGCAACGCTCCGCTTCCGACCAGGGTGAAATGAAACGTGGAGCCGCGTCCTGGTCGTGACTCGACCGAGATGGTCCCGCCATGCCGTTCGACGATCTTCTTGCAGATGGCCAATCCAATCCCGGTTCCGGAGAACTCATCGCGTTTGTGCAATCTCTGGAACATGCCGAAGATCTTCTCGAAGTACTGCGGCTCAATTCCGATCCCGTTGTCCTTGACCGAATAGCGCCAGATCCCGCCGGAGTCTCTGGCCGCCGAGACGTGTACGCGGGGCACCCCGGCGCGTCGGTACTTGATGGCATTGCCGACGAGGTTCTGAAAGAGCTGGACCATCTGAGGCTCGTCCGCCCGCACTTCGGGCAGAGGATCGTGCGTCACTTTCGCGCCACTCTCCTCGATCGAGCCGCGAAGATTGACCAGGGCCTGGCCGAACGCTTCCTCGCTGGATGTGGAAACCAGATCCATGCCTCTTGTTCCCACGCGCGAATAGGCAAGCAGATCTTCGATCAGCCGTTGCATCCGGCTGGCCCCGTCAACTGCAAACGCGATGAACTCGTCGGCATCTGCGTCCAATCGTCCCTTGTAGCGCCTCGATAGAAGCTGCGTATAGCTGGCCACCATCCGCAGGGGCTCCTGCAGATCGTGAGAGGCGATGTACGCAAACTGCCCCAACTCCTCGTTTGAACGTGCCAGTTCAGCCGCCTTCCGCGCCAGACTCGCCTCCGCAGTCTTGCGCGCGCCGATATCCCGGGCGATCGTCGACGCTCCAGTGAGCTTTCCGTCAGCATCCCTGATTGGCGAGACGGTCACCGACACGTCGATCAGACTGCCGTCCTTTCGAATGCGCACCGTCTCGAAATGCGCGATCTCTTCGCCTCGCTTAAGTTTGCGGAGAATCTCTTCGACTTCATGCGGGCGGTCGGGCGGCAAGAGCATCGAGATTGGTCTCCCGATGATCTCCTGGCATGTGTAGCCGTAGAGCCTTTCGGCACCCTGGTTCCAACTCAGGATTGTGCCGTCGATGCCCTTGCTCAATATCGCGTCGTCGCTGGACTCGACGAGCGCCGCAAGGTGGGCCAGGCGCTCGTTGGAGGCGCGCAGCTCGTCCTGGGCGCGCTTTGAGTCATCGACATCGCTGTTGCTGCCAAACCACTTGACCAGCTGGCCGTCGTTGTTACGCAACGGGATGGCCCGTGTCTTGAACCAGCGGAAGGCGCCGTCTGCCCGGCGAATCCGGAACTCGATGTCGAAGTTCTCGCCGTGCGCTGCAGCCTCGGTCCACTCTGCGATGACCCGGTCCCGGTCGTCAGGATGGAGTTGCTCGAGCCAGCGATAGCCGAGTTGATCCGACTCGGGGATGCCCGTGTATTCGACCCAGCGAGGACTCAGATAGTCGCACGGTCCGTCGGCCCGGCAGGTCCACACAAGGTGCGGCAAGGAATCGGCGAGCATGCGGTACCAGGCTTCACTCTGCAGCAATGCGCTCTCGGCGGCCTTGCGCACGCTGATGTCGCGGATGGCCGCGGTGACGAGAATGCCGTCGGAGCCATCCAGGGGGCTCAGCATCAGCTCGATCGGAAACTCAGTGCCGTCCTTGCGCAGGGCCACAAGCTCCAGGCCTGTCCCGATCTGCTGGGCCAGGGCGTCGGCCACGGAGCGAAGATCGTCGGCGATGATGCGCTCGGCGAAGCCGGTTGGGATGATGTTGGTTACCTGCTGGCCGACGAGCTCGTCGCGGTGGTAGCCGAACTGCTTCTCGGCCTGGAGATTGAGCAGGACTATCTCGCCGGCCCCGTTCACGACCACCATGGCATCGGGAGCGGCTTCGAGCAGACCGCGATAGCGGCTCTCCATCTGGGCCAGGTGGGTCTCGGCGGCCTTGCGCACGCTGATGTCGCGGATGGCCGCGGTGACGAGAATGCCGTCGGAGCCATCCAGGGGGCTCAGCATCAGCTCGATCGGAAACTCAGTGCCGTCCTTGCGCAGGGCCACAAGCTCCAGGCCTGTCCCGATCTGCTGGGCCAGGGCGTCGGCCACGGAGCGAAGATCGTCGGCGATGATGCGCTCGGCGAAGCCGGTTGGGATGATGTTGGTTACCTGCTGGCCGACGAGCTCGTCGCGGTGGTAGCCGAACTGCTTCTCGGCCTGGAGATTGAGCAGGACTATCTCGCCGGCCCCGTTCACGACCACCATGGCATCGGGAGCGGCTTCGAGCAGACCGCGATAGCGGCTCTCCATCTGGGCCAACGTGCTCTTGGGAGTCAGATCCGCAACGTCAACCATCGGTAACCTCGGAGCGCGCAGGCCATAAGACCTACTCGCGCAGCCTTGGCAGGGTAGGCGTTCGCCGCTCGGACCGGTAGGATGAAAACCCTGCATGCAGGTTGCATGGTGCGGCAGCCGTGGTATGACGCGGGGTCGTCAGGCGGCGAGGGTCAGCCGAGCCCCGTTGGCCGGCGGTCTTGGCGACCGGGATCAGCAACGATGGCGACGGTGTCGGCCCTAATCCTCCCGGGCCGCCGACCTCCGCCACTGAACGCGGACACGCGAGGATGATCGGAGGCAGGCGTGCGAAAGATTGTCGTGTACGAGTTGCTGTCGCTCGACGGGGTAGCCGAGGCTCCGGATGAGTTCTTCGAGTGGGACGACGCAGTGGGCCGCAGGCTTGCCGCCACGATCGAGACTCAGGACGCGGTTGTTCTCGGCCGCCGAAGCTACGACGAGTGGGCGCGGTTCTGGCCGACCAGCGAGATCGAGCCGTTCGCGACGTTCATCAACGGGGTCACGAAGTACGTCGCGACATCGACGCCGCTTGAGCAGGAGTGGGCCAACACGAAGGTGATCGACGGCGGTCTGGTCGAATTCGTTCGGGACCTCAAGCAGCAGCCTGGTGGCGACGTCGGCGTGCACGCCAGTATCTCGGTCGCGCAGGCCTTGCTCGCAGCCGGCGTGGTCGACGAGCTCAAGCTCGTGGTAGGGCCGATGATCGTCGGCCACGGGCGACGACTCCTCGACGGCCTGCCATCGATCAAGCTCGAATCGATCCGAAGCGAGATCTCACCGACCGGCTATCTGATCGTCGACTATCGGGCAATTAGGTAAGGCTCCGTGGTCCTCGAGGACCTCGACCGAAGCGAACTTCTCCTTGGCGGAGCTCCGGCCGGCCGGCTCGGCGAGGGCTCGCTCGCAGGACGGTCGGTGCGGCCTGGCTCCTCTCGCCCCGACGAGTTCTGCCAGACACGTTCGAGCCGGACCTTAGCGGTCCGGCTTTCTTGTTGCCGAGCGAGAACCCCGCTCCGGCCACCGGCGAACCGCGAGAGGCGGCAGTGGGCGCCGCAACGCCTCCTCGACCCGTGGGATCATGGATCGCGTGACTGATCCCACCGCCGCCGACGAGACGCGCATCGACCGCTGGCTGTGCGCGGTGCGCCTCGTGAAGACCCGCCCGCTCGCGACGCAGCTGTGCGAGGGCGGCCACGTCCTCGTGAACGGGTCGCCGGCGAAGCCGTCGACCAAGGTTCGCGCAGGCGATCGGGTGGAGGCCCTCATCGCGGATCGCGAGCGCGTCATCGAGGTCGTGCGGCCGATCGAGTCGCGGGTCGGGGCCCCTGCCGCCGCGACCTGCTACGTGGACCACAGCCCGCCGGTCGTGACGGAGGCCGGGCCGGGAATGACGCGCATCCGCGGGGAGGGCCGGCCCGGCAAGCGTCTCCGGCGCGAGCTCGAGCGCCTGCGCCGGGCCGCCGACGCCTGAGCCCGAGGTCGGACGGTGCCAGCCCCACTTGGCTCAGAGCGGGTGTCAGGCGACTTCGCTCGTCGCCGTCTTCAGTTCGTCGTCTTCCGAAACCGCCCGACCCGAGCCGGCGGCGTCGGGCGAGCCGGCTAGGCCCCGTCGGAATGCGAGAGATCGGCCTCCATGCCGTCGAGCATTCTCTGGAGCCCGTACTCGAAGTCGGCATCCTCGGCGATCGCGGCGGGACCGGCCTCCGGGATCAGCCGCACGAGATTCGGATATACATCGTCCGGCAACGACGCCAGGATCGCGAGGTACATCGCCTGCAGCTCCTCGCGGCTCTTGCCCTCCGTATCGGGCCCGCTCAGCGCGCGATTGTCCATGATCACGCTGCCGATCACGTAGTTGGTCAGAGAGGCGAAAGCCAGCATCAGCTTGCCTCCCTCGTAACCGCCCGCCCGCAGGAGCACCAGCAACTGCTCCATCACCCGGAGCGTGTTCGGGCCGGCGGGAATGCGAGCGCCGTAAAGCGGTGCGAGGTGGTGGTGTCGCTTCAGCCCGGCGCGTATCTCACGGGCGAGGCCGGCCAGGCGGTCGCGCCAGGGCGCCGTGGCGTCGTCGTCCAACCGGACCTCCAGTGCGCCTTCATCCAGAACCAGGTCGATCAGCTGGTCTTTGTCCTTGACGTGCCAGTAGAGGGTCGTCGCGCCGGCTCCCAACTCCTGGCCCAGCCTCCTCATCGAGAAGCCTTCCAGGCCTTCGGCATCGATGAGCTTGATGGCGGCGGCGACTATCTGGTCCCGGGTCAGCGGCTGCTTGTCGCCGCTCCGATCGCGGACTTCAGGCCACCAGCCCAGCCGCGCCGTCTTGCCTTCTGATCGGCTGCCAGTCATCCCACTTCCTCCGATGCACAGAGCTGGAGGCGCCGTGCGAGTCGCGCTTGCTCGAACCACGTTCGATGTCCCGCACAGTGTACTTGACACCCGCACGGCGTGCTAGTAGCGTTCCGGCATGCCCAACGCCATCTCGACTTCTGGTCTCACGAAGAGCTTCGGATCGACGCGCGCGCTCGACGGTCTCGACCTGTCGGTCAAGGCCGGTGAGGTCCACGGGTTTCTCGGTCCGAACGGCTCGGGCAAGACCACGACCATTCGCGTCCTGCTCGGCTTGCTTCGCGCCGACTCCGGCGATGTCGAATTGCTTGGTAAGGACCCGTGGCGCGACGCCGTCGAGTTGCATCGCCGGTTGGCGTATGTGCCCGGAGACGTCAGCCTGTGGTCGAATCTGACCGGCGGTGAGGTCATCGACCTCTTCGGTCGCCTGCGGGGCGACTTCAACCGGCGCCGCCGCGACGAGC
>CAZGUS010000049.1:0-16301 GCA_964529245.1 uncultured Anaerolineaceae bacterium | reverse complement strand
TTAGCCGAGCGGCGCGGCCGGTTCGTTCGGGGTCGCGGTGCGGGGCGGCTTGCTCCGGCCGCCCGGCCGCCGGCCCGTTCGGCCGCGCGCCGGCGGCCCGGGATCAGACCCGCGGCCGCCGCGCCCAGAGGTCGATCGCGGGCAGACCGTGGAGGCCGAGCAGCTGCGAGATCTCGCCGCTGTGGAACGCGTCGTGGCTAAGGAGGCGGAGGAGGATGGACCGCCGGGTATGGAGCTGGACGGTGTCGCCGTAGACACGCTCGAACTCGACCTCGAGTTCGTCCGGCGTCCAGGTGTCGAGGATCCGTTCGATGATCGCCCCGGTTGTTTCGAGCGCACGGACGAGCTCGCCGGCCGATCTAGGGTGCCCGAGGTCGTCCTCCCAGCCGAGCTCCGCCCAAGGGTCCGGGAAGGGGGTCGTGTCGGCACCAGGTTCCTTGAGGACCCCGCACAGCCAGTAAACCCGGACGCCGGCGCAATGGGCGGCCAGGGCCCAGATCGGTGCGTGCTCGGGCCCGGCGCTTATGGCCAGCTGCTCGTCGGTCAGGCCGCGGATACCTTCGACCAGGCGCGAGCGGTATTGGGTCCAGTCCGAGTAGAGGTGGCGGATGGACGCTCGCTTTTCGGCCATCGTCGGATCCAACCGGGGAGTTGGTGGAGCTACAGGGACTCGAACCCTGGACCCCCTGCATGCCATGCAGGTGCTCTTCCAGCTGAGCTATAGCCCCACGATTCACGCTCAATCAGAGCGTCTTACCGGTCGACGGTCCTCAAGTTGACCGCTCGGAGCGCCTAAGAGGTACTCCGAGCGTCACGTCAGGCCCTTGCCAGCGCGGCGCATCATACCGCATCCGAGCTGCTCGCGGACGTGGCGAGCTACCGGCCGGTCGCTGTGTTTAGGCCGCACTTAGGACAGACGACGAACCCCTGGTTGAGCCTGGTCCCGCAACGAGGGCATACGCCGGGGGGGCGGAGCCATCGACTGTTGTGGCGAGACTGGCGCCCAACCGGCGTAGACCGCCGAAGAATGGTCCAGCATCGCCGTGACGAACAGCCGACTCGACCGCCCTGCCCGCGGCCGGGCGACTTCCGGGCGCGAGACTTCGTCCAATCCGGCATCGTGACCCCGACTCGACCCGCCAGTGGTCGCGGTTCGACTCCTGTCGACTCCTGTCGACTGGCCAGTGTGCGAACCTCTCCGCCGGGTTGATCCAACGGTTGCTCGGACGGCCCATCAGTGGCGACGTCCGCGCGGCTCGACTCGCGTCGGGCTACGGGCCAGGATCACAGGCCGTTACCCCTCAACGTCCCACCGGCCCACGCGCACCCCTGGTTCTCGACAACCAGGAGCGTCGGAAGAGTATCTCGGCTTGTAGCTATCGCGGCCCGGACGGGCGCCAGAGGCGTGATGCGGACTGGAGATCCCGAAGAGTCATCGGCCGATCCGGAGCCGGCATCCCAAACGGGCGGCTCATTCGGTGTCACGACAGGCCGCCCGACGACGGACCGATCGAGGCTTGGCGCGGCCGTGCTTTCGTTCCTGTGGCCCGGCCTCGGACAGCTCTACAGTCGTCGGCCCTGCGCGGCCGCAGTGTTCGCGGTTCCCTTGGTGCTCGCGGCCATCTGGCTGGGCCTGCAGCTTGCCAACGGCTTGGGCTACTTCGGGGCGAGCTTCCTCGATGATTCGTTCGCGCTCACATTTGCGATCGGCCTCGTGCTCCTGGGCCTGTGGCGCATGGCATCGATGATCCACGCCTACGCCTTTGCCGGGCCTCGCCGCCGGCCGAGCATGGTCGACACCGGAGTGATTGCCATCTTGCTGGTGACGGTCGTGGCAGTTCACGGCTTCGCGGCCAACCTGGCGCTCGCGGCCTACAACTTCGACAACAACGTCGCCTCCAACCAGCTGATCCCCGACCAACCCACGCTGGCACCCACCGGGTTGGCAAATGCCTCGGCCACCGCGGGGCCGTCGCCTACGGCAGCCTGGACCCCCACCTCGACAGGTTCGCCCGAACCCACCTGGAGCCCGAGTCCCACGCCCGCACCTTCTCATCGGATCACGGTCCTGCTCACGGGCGTCGACTTCCTGGCCGGACGTAGACACGCTATGAACGACTCCATCCTTATCGCGAGTGTCGACACCCAGACCTACCAGGCCGCCATCCTGTCCGTCCCCCGAGACACGTCCGACTTCGACTTCTACTGGGGCGGCAGCGCCGGGATCAACACGAAGATCAACAACTTCGCGAATCTGGTAGCCCAGGGCGCGATCCACGCTCCCGACCCGCCAGCGACCGCCCTCGCTAAGGAGGTCGGTTGGCTCGTGGGCCTCAAGGTCGACTACTACGTGATCGTCGACATCGCAGGCTTCGGCGCGCTCGTTGACGCGGCCAACGGCGTCTGCGTCAATAACCCCAAGGCCATCAACGACCCCTCGACGGACACCTTCATTCCGGCCGGCAACCAGTGCATGGATGGCGCCACGACGCTCAAATACGTCCGCTCTCGCGAGGGCGCAGGCGACAACGACTACACCCGTTCGGGCCGTCAGCAGGACGTGCTGATCGCCCTGGCCAGGAAGCTCACCAGCGCGGCCGGCATCGGCTACCTGGCGAACGTCCTGGCAGTGGCCGGCAAGGAGGTCCAGACCAACTTCCCGCTCAAGACGGCCCGCGACTATGTCTCGCTCGCCGGGCACGTCGCAGCCACGACCATTTCCCAGTGCGTTCTCGGCCCGCCCTACAACTACCACCCATCCAGCGCGTTGACCAAGGGAACCTGGACGAGCCGCCTGAAGCTGTCCATGGTTGCGGGGCTGTCGGTCTACCTGTTCGGCGCCGACAGCCGCTTCTACGGGATGGAAGGGATTACTCCGGCGCCCTGCGCGTGAACGGGCGCGACCCGGGTCTTCATGGCGCACCATCGGCCTCACACCATGGCTGCGTCGTGGTGGCCCCACTCGCGGCGCAGGGAAGAGCTCTGAGACATGATGCCGATCCGTCAGACGCCCATCTGGCTATGCTCTTCCAGTCCGAGCCGTCTGGAGGGACCAGGCCGACGTAGTCTGTTGGGCGATGGCCCAGCTGGTACGAGGGAGACTTCAAGTGCACGTCCTTGTGGCCTACGCGAGCCGGCACGGCGCGACGCAGGGGATCGCCGAGCGTATCGCACAGACTCTGCGGTCGGCCGGGCTCGAGGCGGAAGCCCTGCCGGCCGCGTCGGTGAAGAGCCTGACGGGGTATGACGCCTTCGTGATCGGCAGCGCCGCCTACATGTTCAGATGGCTCAAGGAGGCCTCGACGTTGGTCCGTCGGAACCGAGCGGTGATGGCGACGAAGCCCGTCTGGCTCTTCAGCAGCGGCCCCGTCGGTGGCGAAACCGACGCCAAGGGCCGCGACCAGAGGGTAGCGGCGGTACCGAAGGACATCACCGAGATGACCAAGGCCGTGAACGCCCGCGACCATCACGTGTTCTTCGGCGCCTACTGGTGGGATAGAAAGCCCATCGGACTCGCCGAACGGATCGTTTCGCACGTGCCAGCTGCCAGAGAGGGCATGCCCGAAGGGGACTTCCGGGATTGGCCGGAGATCCAGGCATGGGCGACGGGTATTGCGAGGGACCTCGGGCAGATCTCCCCTCGTTGAGGATCTGCTCCAGGCGATCGCTGGACCGCGTTCTACCGCAAGAGTCAATGAATCGTAGGTGGAGTCGTTGACCTCGCCGGCACCCACCGCGAACGTCTATTCAGAGGGCCTGCCGTCTCGTCGGGCGAGTCAACCGCGAGCTAGAGTCGTGCTGACGGTTTGAAGGCTGCTCGGGCCCGCCGGCCGCCTCTTAGCAAGCCGTCCGCCGACCGACTCAGCCCGGCCGTCGAACCGACACGACGCCACGTAGTGTGGGAGCGCGTCCCGGTCAGTTGCCATTCCGCCGGCCACTCAGAAGCAGAACCCCAGCTGCGATTGAGTCGGCTGGCCCTACTTCGCCGTTCAGGATTGCCCGCGAACTACCCGCGCGTCCTCGACAGAGCGCGGCGTGCGACCAGGAGGGTCATGACCGACGAAGCTGCCAGCAGAGCGGCAATCGGGAAGAGCGGAGCCTGACTTGCCGAACCCGACGGCAGGGCGGCGCTTGTGGGAGGAGGCGTGGCGCCCGTCGCCGTCATGTATGTCTGGAAGGCCCAATCGCGAAGTGCGGTCCCCTGCTCGGTGAAGCTGGTGACATCGGTCTCGGCTATCCAGGACTTGGTGGTGGTGTCGAAAGCGAATGCCTGCCCATTGGGATATGAGCTGGCTTGAGGGCTTCCGCACCAGCCGGCGAAGCCGTCGAAGACGATGGCGTATTCAGTGCCGGCCCACAAAGTCGGCGAGCTGCTGAAGGCGAAATCCACCCAGGTGCCATCGATCCCCGAGACGGTACTCGTGGCCTGGGCCAGGACGTATGGACTTGAAGTTGACAGTGGGAGGGCCTTGCCGGTCGGGATGCCGCCGGAGACGGTCCTGATCTGCGCGGTCACGGTCACCTGCGGCGCGTACATCGTGCCGAAAGTCCACAGTGAGATCCCATCGAGCTTCCCGTTGATCGCGGGCTTGAACGTCTGAGCCATCGTGTTCGAGACGGCCAACTCTTCGTGGGAGATGGCGCCGATGCCATGATCATCCTGGTGCTGGTCCAGCATGGTCCCCGGAATCGCCGCGGTTTGAACCGAGAACGCCAGATCCTGGATGCAGTCCGGCGATACGGCCGACGAGTCTTCGGTGACCCAGTCCCCGCCCGACTGGAACAGCGCCGTTCCGCCGGCATAGGCGGAAGTGGAGCACGTCCCGCCGATCGTGCCGGCCGCCTGGGCCTCAAGGGCGTAGGTTGCGTTGGCGGACAAGGTCAAGGTCAAGCCGAAGTCGAAGCTGTTCCATGCCGACGCATCGGAGGACGAATTGGTCTGGGTGTCAAGCGCGCTACCCGTCGGTTTGCCGGCCGCGGTAGCGAACACGGACACGGTGATGTTGTCGGAAGGGACGTCGACGTCGTAGATCTGGACATTGCCGAGTCGCGCGGCCGTCGAACCCGTCTGGAAGGTCTGGGCAACTGCCGTCGTCGCGTCGACTGATACCGAAAAGTCCGATTGGGAGATGGCGGAGCCGGCTTGGGCGGTTGGGGCAAAGGCCAACATCAGCACCAGTCCACCGACAGGCAGCAAGAGACGCGAACGCACGAGAGCTACCTCTTCCAAGACTGAGATGGCAGCATTCCCGAGCAGGACGCGACGATCTTCGCTGCACTGGAGGATCGTTCTAGTGCTCCAAGCCTACCTTACGGCGGCGATGTCGCGTACCCCCTCTATCAGGCCTCTCGGATCTCGATGCACGGTCGACGAGAAGCGGCCTGAGAACCTGCTATCACGAAGCTGACGACGGCAATCGCTTCTGGATGGCGGTGCCCAGCCGAGGAAGATTCACCCACCATGGAGAGGAGCGGACGGGCCGCCCGAGGCGCGTTCCTCGGTTGCCGGCCGCCGACGCAGCATCGACAGCTGCCCGTCGAGCCAGAGAGTCTCGGTCAGGTCACGCTTGGCCGTCCCCACACGTCCCCTGGCCAGCACCTTGGAGATGAAGCCGGGGTGGCAGGCTGCTGAAGTGGGGGCCGGGCGATGAATCTGGTCTGCTCTGGTGTGAGCACGGCGAGTCGACAACTCACGTGGCCGGCCGCGCTGCTCGCCGTCGCGTGCCTGGTGGCCGGGTGCAGCGCGACCGCAGTTACCCCATCGCCATCGGCGCAGCCTACGTCGTCGCCCGCACCAAGAGCGACGATTCGCGTTTCGCCCAGCTTCTCGCCGAGCGCCACGCCCGGTGAGATGGCTCCTGTGGGGCCCGCGCCGGCAGGTCGCTGGAGCGGTATCCGGTGGATCAACGCCGGTGCCGTCTTTCCGCAGCAGCCCGTCGCCGGTACCGACAACGGCTCCTATCTGCAGGCCAACGTCTTCGGGTGGAGCCGAGGTTACGTCGGGTTTCGGACCGCTGTGGATGCGACCTACTCGGAAACGGGGCGGTCGGCCATCGCGAGCGACGTGATGGTCTCGACCATCTCGGCCGATGGCATCCATTGGACGCCGGGCCGGGCTCTCGACATCACGAGCCTCGGATCTTCAGTCGGGATCATGACCGTCGTCGAGGGCCCGGCTGGACTGCTGGCTGCGGGCAGCTTCCCCAGGGGCGTGTGCGGCGGGCCGGCCACCGTGGACGTGCTGTGGAGCTCGCCCGACGGATTGACGTGGACTCGCGTCCGGCCTCCCGCCGACTTCGTGTCCGCCAGCGTCTACACGCTGGATGCTGGATCGGCAGGCTACATCGCCACCGGGATCCTCAAGGACGGCGCCACAGCCGCCGTTTGGGTCTCGCCCGACGGCAGATCGTGGCATCGGGCGCCGCTCCCGAAGACGACCTCGGGGACTGTGCTGGCCGACGGAGCAACAGCGTTCGAAGGCGGGTTTGTCATCTCGGGCGCTCGGCAGATCCAGGTCGGCTGCGGCGAGTCGGTGCAAGTCCCCTCCGTGTGGTGGTCGGCGGACGCAAAGAGCTGGACCGCGCAGCAACTACCTGGAACCACAGCGGCCGACGAGTCGTGGGTGGACGTCCGGCGGATCAGCGATCACGCCGTGATGGCCACGGCCTGGGTCTGGGACGCGACCACCAAGGCAAGTTCGCAGCTCGTCTGGGCGAGTACGGACGGCCGGACGTGGACGCCGCTCGAGTGGCCCGCGAACCTGCTGTCGGCCTCCATCCTGACCAACGGACAACGAGGGCTCGCGTTCGCGTATCCCCCGAGCGACTTCGCGGGTCCTGCCATCGCCACCATCGACGACGACCTGACCATCACAACGCTCACTCCGTCGGGCGACCCGCCGACGGGCGCGGCGATGAGCGGATCGACCGTCGCATTCGGGCCGACCGGGGTCGTCGTGCTAACCAACGACGGGCTCAACCTGTGGCTGGGCGTGCCGATTGAGTCCTGACCTTCTCCGGTCCGACACGCGGGCGCGACGCCGCTCGAAGTAGCTTGAGGTGGTTGCGAACTCACGACCCGCGCTCTGCCTCGACCGATTTGAGCTGCAACACCGACACCATGACTCCGCCGTGACATTCCAAACTCGACTTGCCGGTCACGCCCATCACTCAGCAAAGAGCAGCATCGATCGCGCCTCTGGCTTGCTCCCCGGGGCCGCAAGCATGATCGCCAGCTCGTGCTCGATGTCGAGCGTGGCCGGGTGCTGGCTTCCGAGCACTCGCCGCGTGTGGCCAGGACCACGCGCTAGCGCCGAGGTCTTCATCGGTCTACTGTGTCGGGAGACGTGCTGCCCTTGGCCGTGATTTCATGACGTGGCGTGTGCGCCGAACGGAAGGACCACCCCGATGTCGCTGCTGGCAAGGATAAAACGCGCCCTGTCGGGAGCCCCCAATCCTGCCGATGCGGAGCCTGCCCCGCGCCACGAACGTCGTGAGGCGGGGCGGGAGCGGAATCACGAGACCGGCGAACCCGCCTGGGAGGAGAGTGACCGGGTCGACGAGCCGCCGGGCGCCGGCAAGCGCAATCCCGACGCGGCACCAGAGATCTTCGGCGGGATGTGACGCCGCATGCGGATCGAGCGCTACGACCTGATGGTGTGGTTGGGCAACTCCTCAAACTTGCGGCGAGCCCTAACCGCTACTAGGCCGGCCGTCCCGGTTCCCGTTGTACGGCCGATCGGTGCTGGACGACCATCACCCAAGCCCACCCTAGCAAGCCGGTACGCGGCTCGGTAAAGCGGCGCCTGAATGGTCCGGGACAATGAACCTGACGCTGTCGCGTGCCGCGTTTGTCGCCGACTATCCCGGCCAGTGCCCCTAGTAGGGCTCTGAGCCGGGGGCCAGTTGCTCGAGGCTTCGCTGCGTCGGCACCCATCGGCACTGTCGCGCCTGGACAGTGGCTCTCGTTCTACGGAGCAGAGGTAGGCTCATGTTCCAAGGCTCGAAGGCACAGATCGCACGCAATTTGGCCATTGTTGGCATCCTCGTCGCGATCGCATTCTTCGTCTCCCAGACCGGGGTGCTCAAGTCGCCGACGGTATATATGCGAAACGAGAGCTCGGTTGAGGTGGACGTTGTCGTCCAGGGCAATGCGGGTAGCTCCACCTCCACCGTCGTAGTTGCGGTGCCGCCCTGGACCGAGGGGACATGTTCCACGGGCGGCTGGAGTATGGGCCCGGGAAACCGGCCGCTGGATGCCTACCTGGCTGCGCAGAGCCAGTCAAAGATGACCTTCCCGCAGGGCGGCCCTTACTACGTCCGCGTGGACTCGTCCGGCGTCATGCACCTGGGCGAGCCAGTACCGACCGACCCTGTGAGCTGCAAGGTCTACGTCGTGACACTGCGCTGACACACCACAACTCGGAGTCGAGCAGAACTGCTCAGCCACGGATGGCGGTTCGAGCGGCTTGCCTTACCAGCTCAGACAAGACTCGAGACGACGAACATTGCGCGACCGGGTCTGGACCAAGCGCGACCTCCAGAAGCCCAGATCGCCGTCGCTCGTGGCGGAGGCCTACGGGGGAGCCGGCCGGTCGGACTTGAGCGAGCGCGAGAAACGCTTGATGGCGTCCGTAATAGTCGGCCCCGTTGAATACCTGCACAACGCCAATGCCACGCGTGTTGCTCGACCTACCCTGGAGCCTGACGCCGATCATGAAGTCGATGGCGAACCAGGTGAAAAGGCATTCGGCAGCGACGAGCCAATAGGCTACCAGCGGCGCGACGGCCATTCTCAGTGCGTACCGCAGCCCCGTCCGCATCGACGAATTCTGACAGAGCCGCCGGCCCAAATTAGCCGACCCAGCGGATCTCCGGCTCCTTCCTAGGGACGGGCGCTATCTCGGCCTTGGGATGGCCAACGATGATCGGCGCAACCGGAACCGAGGTCGCAGGGAGGCCGAGTGCGTTCTTCCCTTCCGACGTGTTCAGGAAGCCCTGGGCGAAGCCGATCCAACAGGTCCCAAGTCCCTCGCTATGGGCAGCGAGCATCATGTTCTCGGCAGCGAGTGCGCAATCCTCAACGACCCATGGCCTTTGAACGATCCCGGAGATCAGGATCAACGCCGGGGCGTGATAGAAGATATGGAAGCTCGCATCGCTGAGCATCGTCCGATAACGGTCGGACTGAGGTCCGTCTGGCAAGGTCGCGAGCATGTGGGACTTCGCAGCATCGGAGATGCGCTCGAGCAAGCCCTGGTCGCGAACCACAGTGAACGTCCAGGGTTGCCCGTTTGAAGCGCTCGGCGCGCGTACGGCAGCGTCGATCAGACGCCGAAGGGTCTCCTGGTCGACAGCCTGGCCCGTGAAGTCGCGCGTCGCGCGGCGGCCAGAGATCGCCTCGTTGATATCCATCGTGCCCTTCCTCCCGCTAGCGAGCCTGCCGCAGACACCTGGCTGGCCCTACCGAACCAAGCGACCAACTTGGCCGCGTGGAGATATGGGCGCCCACCGGCCGGGATGTGGGCCGCGGGTCCATGCCTCCCGCGCTCCGCACATGTTCCCACGAGTGGTGATGGCTCCGCCGCGGCCGCTCGACAGACGCACACGAGGCCGAGGTTGCGCCTCCCGAGTCAGGCCAGGCGTGACGATGTCGTGTGGGCCGTCTCCAGCCCAGGTGAATACGGCGAGTGCCGCTGAACCTCGCCACTTGCCCGCCCGCTGCGGCCGACCGCACGGTTGGAGGTCTCGCACCATGTGCGCTGGCGGTTGCAGTGAGATGTTGCCGGCTCCCACAACACCCTGACTGCACAGAGCGTCTGGTTGTCGCAGGACGCCGCCATTCGGCGAATTGAGAGCCGCGAGGGGACGGTCATGAGTTCGAGTGGGGCTGGATCGATCGACCAGGTACTGTGCCGAGCGAAGCCGTTGATAGTGCTGGTACTCGCCGGAGTCGTCGTCGCTAGCATTTCGGCCTGCGTGGCCGCTCAGTCGCGATCGCCCTCCTCTGGCCCGGCTTCGACCATAGTTGCGGCCAGCGACTCGCCGAGTGATGGTCCCTCGTCGGTCGAGACGGCCTCGCCTGCCCCGCGGGTTTCGCCGGTTCCGCCCGGACGTACTGTCGCCTGGACGCAGCTCTCGAGCGGCTCGCTGCCTGCCGTCGCGGCTCCGACGAACGATGTCGATATGCCAGATGGAATCCTGGAGGGATGGCACGACGGCTACGTGGAGTTCGTGTGGCACCCCGAGACCTACCTGCTGACCCCTTGGACATCCACGGATGCACGCTCCTGGACAGCGGGCACCAGCATCAACGCTGGCCTGATCTGGAAGTCTGAGCTAAGGGCCTTCGTCTCCGGCGCGAGCGAGCCGGTTGACCCCCTTGGCTGCTCTTTCGCGTCCACGGGTTGGGCCGACGATGGACAGGCCCTGCTCTTCCGAGGACGACTCAACTGCCAGCTTGGTTGCGCTAGTTACTGGGAAAGCAGCGAGACGATGCTGATTTCTACCAATGGAGTGGCCTGGACCGACGTCGACGAGCGGAAGGTCTTTGGCGCCGGCGGTCTGGGTTCGGTCTCCGGCGGCGGCTCGGGCTTCGTCGGTCTTGGTTTCGTTGCCCACAGACAGATCCTGTGGACATCGCAGGACGGGCTTACCTGGCAGCAGAAGGCACTGCCCGTCGAGCTGACCCAGCCGAGAGCCAGCGTCGCCGACCCAGCTTCGATCGAGGGCGCGCTGGTCGTGCCCGGCGCGCGGTTGGATTCCGGCACGCCCTACGGGAGCGACTCCGGCTACGGGCCCGGCGCCGGGGTCCACGACTGTGTCGCCACAACCTCGAACGCCCCGTTGCCCGTCTACTCGCCGGCCCTGTACGCCTCATCGGACGGGGGCTCCGATTGGATGGCGGTCAACCTCCCTGGTGCCGCCAAGGCGATGGAAGTGTCGATGTCGGTGGTCCGGGTCGACGACAATACCCTGGTGGCCATTGAGTGGGGCGAAACAGACTCGGGTACGACGATCTGGCTGTACTGGGTCTCCTCGGATGGGTCGACCTGGAAGCCGGTGTCCATGGACCCGATCGCCACTTCGCCGTTTCCCACACCCTTGTCGTCAGCTGAGGGCGGGCTCCTCTACTCAACTGAGTACTGTCCTCCCGCGGGTAACTGCAGCACCGTCCTCACCCTGTACGCACTGTCCAAGGACGGCCAGGTCGTCACGCTGGATCAGGTCGGTGACGCTCCGGCGATGGGCATCCATAGTGAGGTAGTGCTCGGCCCCGCTGGCATCCTGGTCAGCGATGGCGGCTCGAACATGTGGCTCGGCACCCGCGGCTGATCAGGACTCGGTACGCACCGGGCGGTTCCCTTCTCAGCGCCAGGTGGCCATCGTGTTGCTATCCGGCCGCGCCTGAGTGAGTCATGTCGGCGACCATCCCGCACACCCACGTGAGCAATCGCAAGTAACGCCGCGCGGCTCTTGGTTCGTCCATCTCGAATCCTCCCTCTGGAACCAATCCCCAAACACGATGTGTGTCGTGGGTTGCGGACGGCTGGGAGGCCAAGCCGAAGAGCATTGACACCGCTGGGCCAGCACACGGCAGCACAAGCGATCGGGTCCACCAGGGGGTCGCTCGGCCTTTCAGTTCACGGTGACGAAGATCCGATGGTGTCCGTGGGCGCCGTCGGGTGCCGGGTCTGTCACCTGGCTGGTCTGGACAACGCCGGTGTCATCGGTGGCGCGGACCTCGATGCTGTGCCGACCCGTCGTTGCGGTCCACGGCAGCAGCCACTGGACCCAGGTCGCCTTTGAGATGGGGCGCCCGAGGGTGGCGCTCTGCCAGGCTCCGTCGTCGAGGCTGACTTCGACTGCCTCCACGCCCCGGTCGGGCGCCCAGGCCACGCCGCCGATCTGGGTTGGGCCGGGCGAGATCTGCTGTCCGCTGGCGGGGAAATCGATCCGCGACTGGGTCAGGATGGGCCCGTCCTTGGCCCAGCCGAGGGGCACCCAGTAGCCATCGACTGCCTCGCGGGTGGTTAGCTCAATGGAGGCGAGCCACTTTGTGGCCGACACGTAGCCGTACAGCCCTGGCACGATCAGCCGCGCCGGGAAGCCGTGGTTGGCCGGCAGGGGCACGCGGTTCATTCCCACCGCTATTAACGGCTCGCGCTCCGGGGCAGTGGCCCACGAGGTCGGGAAGCCGGCGGTGAAACCGTCGACGGAGCGGCCGACGATCTGGGTGGCGCCCTGCCCGATCCCGGCTTTGGCCAGGACGTCCTTGAGCCGCACACCGGTCCAGAGCGTGTTGCCGACCAGATCGCCCCCGACCGGATTGCTCACGCAGGCGATCGTCACGTACTGTTCGTAAAGCGGCATGGCCAATAGATCGTCGTACGTGAACGTCAGCGGGTGGTCGACCATGCCCTTGACCTGGAGGGTCCAGGAAGAGATATCCACCTGGGGGACTTCCAGGGCTGTGTCGATGCGATAGAACTGATCGTTGGAGATCACCAGCGGGGTAAGCCCCGGCGCGTGCAGCACCTGGTCGGCGGCTATGGGCGCGACGGGCATCAGAGCCGCTGGCAGCTTCGAGGTGCTCACGACACCCTCCGGGTGCTGGGCGTCCAGCAGGAGCCGGCCCAGAGTGCCGGCGGCGACGACCCCGCCGAGCGTGGCGGCGCTTGCGATCAGGAAGCGGCGTCGCGTCCACTCAGGGCTCTCCCAATCCGGGCTCCATTCGGGCTCGGCAGGGGGAGCTTCGACCGCCCCAGCGGGAACCGCCGGCGAGAGTGACCCGGGGGCCAGACCGAGAAGGAAGTGCAGGCTTACCAGCCCTGCTCCGGTCGCAACGGCGGCCGTCGCGATGGCAGGGACGAGGGCGACGAGCGGCTGCAGGGCGGCCGCGAGAGCGGCGACGACCCCAAAGAGAACGAAAACAAGGGCGCCGGCCCGGAACCGGCGAGCGGCGACGACCCCGGCCCCGGCCGCGATGACGATTACGGCGATGATGACCATGACGTTGAGAGCAGCCTTGTCATCGGTTCCGAAGAGGCTGGTGATCACATCCTTGGCGCCCGGCGGCTGGAGGGCAATCGCTTGAGAACCCATCGCGATGACCAGCGATGGAGCGCCCGGAATCAGCCCCGCGATGAGCTCGGAAGTGGCAATCGCGACCCCGGCCGCGAGCGAGCCCGCCAGCGCGGCGGCCCACAATGCTGCTCGGCGAGGTCTCTGCACTTCCATGGCCCCAACAATACCCGACCCGCCTGACAGGGTCACCTGGAACTGGCGTCACCTACCGCGAACGAGCCAATTACGGGCAGGTACACACGCGCTCGGCTAACAACTCGACGCGACGACCTGGTCGTGCAGGCAGCCTTCGTTCGTCGGATTAGTGGGCGGGGACGTTGCCGACGACGATAGAGACGATCAGTGCAAGTACGATCGCCACCGCGACGACGACTATGAATTGCCAGATGCCGACTCGCCTGTTCAAGATCGTTCGCTCCTCGTGACGCATAGCGCGAAGCTGTTGCTTGCGGCCCCTCGATCGCCTGGATCGGATCGGGCGTTCTCCATGGCGCCGGCCACGACAGGGACCTGGGGCCCGGCGCCCGCGACTCTTCTGCTCTGCGCCCGCTTCGACTGCGCAGATGGTTGCGGCGGTCCCGACGACACGATCAGCGATGGAGCGGCTCGCGCCAGTCGGGCACGTCATCCAGAGGCTCGTAGCGTAGACCCATCACACGAAGCCATGGGATCGGCTCAGGTATCCTGAGACCGGCTCGTCCATGACCATCCATCGCTAAGGACCTTCGGGTTCAGATCCTTGCCACCTTGGCCGGAGCCCTCCCCGCGCGCGCCACAGCCAGCAAACGACATGGGAAGGCAACAGGAGCGCAATTCCGTGGCGAACGAAACCGAGCCGATGCTGAGTATCGAGGAGGCTCATGAGTTGGTGCTCGCGGCGTCGAGCGACCCTCTGCCCGCCGAGGATACGCCGCTGGAGAGCGCCCTTTCGCGCGTCCTGGCGGAGTCGATTCTGAGCACCCTTGACCTGCCGCGCTGGGACAACAGCGCCATGGACGGGTTCGCAGTCCACGCCGAGGACGTTGCAGGCGCGGCGTCAGGGTCACCGGTTCGCCTTCGGGTCGTGGGCGAGGTGCGAGCGGGTGCATCGGCGGACGTGGAACTGCCGCACGGCTGCGCGATCCGCATCGCCACCGGCGCACGAATTCCCGACACGGCCGACGCGGTGATACCCGTAGAGGAAACGACACTGATTGCCTCCGGGGCCGGCTCGGTGTCGTCCGCAGCCACAGACTCCGTTTCGCCGATTCGCTCTGGCGGATTTCGGGCCGGCGAGCCGATGCCCGAGGCGTGCCTGGTTACGTCTGGCGTCGAGCCGGGAGCCTTCATTCGCCGGCGAGGGGAGGATGTCCGTGCCGGAGCCCGCATGCTCGAGCCCGGCAGACGAGTGACGCCGGCCCAGATAGCGCTGGCGGCGGCGGTGGGGCTCGGCTCGTTGCGGGTCCATCGACAGCCGGTGGCGGCCGTGCTCTCGACCGGAGACGAACTGCGAAGTGCCGGTCTCGAACTCGGCGAATCGGGTATCCCCGACGCCAACCGGCCTGGTCTGCTGGCGATGTGCCGCGCCGCAGGCGCCCATGCCGTCGACCTTGGGATAGTGCCGGATTCGCTTGATTCCGTGCTCGCTGCCCTGCGGCCAGCGATCGATCGCTCAGACCTGTTGATCGTGAGCGGCGGCGTGTCGGTCGGACCCTACGACGTAGTCCGTTCTGCGTTCGAGGCCCTCGGCCGGGTTGAGTTGTGGCGCGTCGCCGTCCAGCCGGGCAAGCCGTTCGCCTTCGGCACGTCCGAGCCCCGGGCTTCTGACGGCCGGCGCGTCCCGATGTTCGGGCTCCCCGGCAACCCGGTTTCGGCTCTGGTGACGTTCGATCTGTTCGTACGGCCGGCTCTGGACCGGCTCTCCGGCCTGGCCTCGCCGTATGTGGAGACGGACCGAGCGATAACGGAGGAGAGGTTGGGGAAAGCGGCCGGGAGACGAGGGTTTCTCCGGGTGGTAGTCCTTCGGGACGAGTGCGGTGCCCCGATTCGCGACGCCGCGGGACGTCTTCGGGTCCGTCAGAGCGGCCATCAGGGCAGTCACGTGCTCAGCGCGATGGCGGCAGCAGACGCCCTGGCGGTTGTTCCGGAAGCGGTCGATCATCTCGAGCCCGGGGCGGAGGTGGAGATCAGATGGCTGCCAAGGTGACGGGCGGCCACATGGGCGTGCCCGCCCGCCGCCACGAAGCCCCGGCGGCGAGCGGCAGCCCCGCGCCGGCAGGTGGCCGCGCTTTAGTCATCACGGTCAGCGACGGCGTTGCTGCGGGCATCCGGCGGGACCTGAGCGGCGATGGCCTGGCCCGACGACTCGAGGGGCTCGGATTCGCCACCGATCGAGCGGTGGTTCCGGACGAGCGGTCCGACATCGAACACTTGCTGGCGGCGCAGGCGGCGAGCCACGTCCTCATCCTTACCACCGGCGGGACGGGCCTTACGCCGCGAGATGTAACCCCGCAGGCGACGCGCGCCACGGTCGAGTACGAGGTGCCGGGCCTGCCGGAACTGATGCGGGCTCAGGGTGGGCGATCCACTCCAAACGCATACCTGAGCCGATCCGTCGCCGGAGTGCTCAAGCAGTGCCTCGTCGTGAACCTCCCGGGCGGCCCGCGGGGCGCGATGGACTCACTCGCGGCGCTCGAACTCGTCCTGGATCATGCCCTGGCGACGCTCGCCGGGCCTTTCGACCACGATTCGGGCACCGGCGACCGAAGCGACGGCAGCGCGGCGGCAGGGCGGACGAATTCCACTAATTCCTGACGCTGCTCAGATGAGACATAGCTATTAAGGCCGATTCTGACTACAATTCCTTGGTATGGACGAAAGCAGAGCCAGCCGAGGTGCGAGCCTTCGAGTCGGTCAGGCGGCCGAAATGCTCGGCGTTTCCATCGAGACCATCCGACGATGGGGCGAGGACGGAACCATCAGGATGGAGCGCTCGACCGGGGGGCAACGGGTCGTAGCGATCGCGGAAGTGTCTCGACTCATGGACGAGCGCCGACGCGCGAGAGTGGATCGGCCGATAGTCGCCCAGTCGGCGCGCAATCGGTTTCCGGGCGTCGTGACTCGAGTCGAGCGCGACGGCGTCGCTGCGGTCGTCGAAGTCATGGCCGGCCCGCACCGAATCGTGAGCCTCCTTACGGCCGAGGCCGTGATCGAGCTCGGGCTCAAGCCCGGCGACGA
>CAZGUS010000048.1:0-16338 GCA_964529245.1 uncultured Anaerolineaceae bacterium | reverse complement strand
AGTAGGAGAAGCCGATGACGCTGACGGCGCCGTTGGTCTTGGTGACCGCGGTCGTCACTGCGCCGTTCGAGTCTTCAGTCAGAGTCTGTCCGCCGGACGCCTCGGTGGCGCCGCCCAGGACCAGCTTCTTGAAGGTGGCTCGGGTGCCCGAGGACTGCGGGCGGAAGATGAGCACGATCGGCATGTCGGGGCCGCCGACCTGCTTCCAGTTCGTGTCGGTGCCGGTCCAGATGTCGATGTTCTGCTGGGTGGTCAGGTTGGTAACGCCGGTCACATCGGGGTTGGTGACGACGATCCAGCCCTGGCGGCAGACGACGTGGTCGACGAGAGTGTCGGCGTCCGGCGTGGCGAGCTTGGTGTTGGCCAGGACGTCGGAGGCGCCGATCTGGACGGAGCCCGCGACGACCTGGCTGAGGCCGGTGCCCGAGCCGCCGCCGTTGACGGTGATCGTGGCGCCGGAGCAGGCCGCATCGTATGCGGCTGCGGCATCCTGGATAAGCGGCTGGAGGGCGGTGGATCCGGCGGTGGTGATGCTGCCGGTGACGCAGTTGACGGTGCCGCCCGCGCTGGGAGCCGTGGTCGACATCGCCGACGCGGCGGCGGTGTCCGTGGCTGCCGGAGCCGCCGGGCTGGCGGTCGCGCTGGACGAGCATGCCGAGAGCACGACTGTGGCCGCGACGGCCAGTACGCTCAAACGACGGATTCCGTTGATCAACTCAGTGTCTCCTCATCTCTTGGGCAACTGAAAACGAGTTCATCCTTCTTCCAGGTTCCGACCGGATGGTCGAAGCCGCGGCTTAACGCTGTGTTGGCGGTTCGTTAACGTTCGAGGAGTGCTCCCCGAAGACGGCAGGCGGGTCGAACAGGTAGCCGGACCCGCGCACCGTCAGCAAGTGGACCGGATTCGCCGGGTCAGGCTCGATCTTGGTGCGCAGCAAGAAGACGTAGACGTCGACCATCCGTTCGTTGCCGGGAACGCCGCGCCATACGTTCTTGAGCAGTTCCTCGCGGGAGAACGGCCGGCCCGGGTGGTGGGCGAGAAACTCGAGGAGCGCCAGCTCCTTTGGCCGGAGCGACAGCAGATGCCCGTCGCGGCGAATGGCGCGCGCTCGCAGGTCCAGCTCAGCCCCCGCGCCGACCGGGAATCGATCGCCCGTCGCGCGGCCGGCTCCCGGAGTGCGGCGGCCGGCGATGGACAGGCGGCCCACGACCTCCATCGGGTCGGACGAGAGATCTACAGCGTCATCGAAGCCGAGCTCGAGGGCATGGAGCCGGACCGCGACTGCCTGGTGGGCGCTGAGCAGCACGGCGGAAGTGCGCGAGTGAGCGGTCAGCCAGCCGGCCACGCGCTCCAGATCGCCCGGCCCGGCGGGCGGCGCGATCAGCACGACGAGGCTCGGCTCCCGCTGCGAGAGCGCCGCGTCGAACGCGCCGGAGCTCTGTTCGACCCGCACCTCGATGTCGGGGAAGAGGCGCGGCAGATCGATCGGGCCGTCCGGGTCGGCCAGGACGAGCCAGCCGGACGTGTCGTCGCTGGGGGCTGGAAACGGCAGGCCGCCGATTCGAAGGATCGCCTCGGCCGCGGATGGGACGTCGCTTTGGGCCCGCGTCATTGGCGGAATCTCGCGGCGCCGTGTTAACGGCGTGTTCCAGGGACGTGAACGTTCGGGCGGGCGGATCCGCCCGGGCGGCCGGGCCCGTCGTGCCGATCATCGGACCGAGGCCGGCCGGGAGGCGGACCCGGCGGCGTCAGGCTTGCCTAAGCGTGCTTGACGACGATCCGCTCGATCAGGTCGGCGACGTCCTCGCATTTGTCGATCGTGTCTTCGAGCAGGGCGTAGACGTCCTTCCACTTGAGGACGTCGATCGTCTTGGTGCCGTCGTCGAAAAGGCCGGCGATCGCGGAGCGTACCAGCCGGTCTCCCTCGTTCTCGAGGCGATGGACCTCGACCAGGAAGGGCTCCAGGCCCTTGAAGCCGCGCAGGTTGGACAGCGCCTGGTGGAGCGTCTCGCACGCCTGGACGATCAGCGACGCCTGCTTGACCGACGTCTTGGTCGGCGCGTCTATGCGGTACAGGACGAACGTGTCGGCGACTTCCTCGATCAAGTCCAGGACGTCGTCCAGGCCGGAGATCAGGGCGTGGATCTCCTCCCTGTCGAACGGCGTGACGAAGGTGGACTCCAGCCGGCGGCCGATGTCGTGGCTGATCTCGTCGCCACGATGCTCCGTTTCGCGGATCTTCTTGGCCGATTTGTCCGCGTTGTCGTACGAGCGCAGCATCGCCTCGAGCTGGCGAGCGCCGTCGAGGACATTCGCGGCGTCCTGCACGAACAGGTCGAAGAAGCGCTCCTCGCGCGGGATCAGTCGAAAAGAGGGCACCTGTACCTCCGGGAGCGTCACCGTTGTTCCGAGGTCCGGGCCAGTTCCCGCCTCGGAGGGCCGCGCCTGCATCAATACCCCTTAGGGTAGCGGCACGCGGGTCCGCCTGCCAGCGCGTTCCCATGGGCGGCGCGTCGGCGCGCGGTTACAGGCCCGTTACGAAGCGGGCTATGACCTTCGCCAGGGTCGGTCCGGCCGCCTCCGCCGACGCCAGGACCTCGGCGTGGTTGAGCGCGGCGCCGGTGATTCCGGCCCCGGGATTGGTGACGAGCGAAACGCCGCAGACGCGCATCCCGGCCCAGCGGGCCGCGACCGCCTCTAGCGCCGTCGACATCCCGACCGCGTCCGCACCGAGGGCGCGGAGCATCCGGACCTCGGCCGGTGTCTCGTAGCTCGGCCCGGTGAGGCAGGCATAGACGCCTTCCTCGAAGCCGGCGCCTTCCGCCTTCGCCGCCTCGTGCAGGCGCTGCCGCAATTCCGCGTCCCAGACCTCGGTCATGTCCGGGAAGCGCGGTCCCATCTCGACGGCACTTGGACCGGTCAGAGGGTGGCGGCCGGTCAGGTTCAGGTGGTCGGCGATGACCATCAGCGTGCCCGCGCCGAAGTCCGGGTTGACTCCGCCGGCGGCGTTCGTAAGCACGATCGTTTCGGCGCCCAGGCGGCCCATCAGGAGAACCGGCTGGACCACGAACCCGGCCGAGTGCCCCTCGTACAGGTGGAACCGGCCCTGCTGCACCACGACCGGCACTCCGGCGAGGCGCCCCAAAAGGAGCCTGCCGGCGTGGCCGGGCGCCGTCGCCGCCGGCCAACCGGGCAGGTCGCCGAACGGGATGGCGACCTCCAGCTCCAGGGTCTCGGCCAGGCCGCCCAGGCCGGAGCCGAGCACGAGACCGACCCGGGGACGCAACGACGTGCGCTCGCGAACGGCGCGCTCGAGCGGCGCCAGGAGAGCCGGCTGATCGGCCGGCGCGATCTCGCGCCCGAGCACGGAGCCACTCCCGGAGCCGCTCCCGCCGCCGGCCGGGCCGGATGGACCGCTCATTCGCCCGCCGAAGGCCGGCCGGCCTCGGCCAGATTGCCCGGTCCAAAGGACAGCGGCAGGAGATCGGCCAGCGTGGCCACGTAGACCGAGTCGCTCAGACTGGACGCCGCGAACACGAGCACGTCGGGGCCGAACTCGGCCAGGAGCTGGCGGCAGATCCCGCACGGGCTCGACGGGTCAGCCGTCGGCGTGACGACGACGCAGGCTCGAATCGTGGTTTCGCCCGCGGCCACCGCGCCGACGACCGCGCCGCGCTCGGCGCAGATCGTGGCCCCATACGACGCCGATTCGACGTTGCAGCCGCCGAAGGCGGCGCCGCTGCCCCCGAGCACGGCCGCGCCGACATTGAACTTCGAATACGGAGCCCGGGCCCGCCCCTGTGCGGTGAGGGCGATGCGAAGGAGGTCGCCGAACTCAGGGAGGCGGGCGGTCGCCCCCGCCCGGCCGATCAGCTCTATCCCACCGCGGGTCATGGGCGGATACCTCAGCACGCGATTGCCGTTGTGGAGTGATAGCGTCTGCAGCGACGAAATCGTTACCGCCGACGGAGGATACGAGACCGATGGACACCAGCGGCCCGAACCGGTCCGCGGACCGGCGTCGAGCGGACGCTCCCACGAGCGAGACGGGGGCACAGTACCACCTGCATCTCTCGGCCGGTCAGATCCCACCGACGGTGCTCATGCCCGGCGACCCGGGCCGCGTCCAGAAGATGCTGGCCAGCTGGGACGAGGGCGAGGAGCTGGCCTTCCACCGCGAATACCGCTCGGCTCGAGGCTGGTACAAGAACGTGCCGATCGGCGCGATCTCGAGCGGCATCGGCGCCCCCAGCCTGGAGATCGCCACCCACGAGTTCGCGACCATCGGCGGGCAGACCGTGATTCGGGTCGGGACGTGCGGGGCGCTGCGGGAGGAGATCGACACCGGCGATCTGATCGTGCCGGTGGCCGCCGTCCGGCGGGACGGCACCGCCGACCGCTACCTGCCGCTCGAGCATCCGGCCTTCGCCGATCCGGAGGTCGTCATGGCCCTGATCGAGGCCTGCGAACGGCTCGGCTACCGCTACCACGTCGGCATCGTCTGCAGCGTCGGCTCGTTCTACGTCGGCCAGGAGCGCCCGGTCACCGGCGGCTTCTGGCAGTCCGGCGTGGACGGCATGGTCGACGACCTGCGCAAGGCCGGCGTGTACTGCCTGGAGATGGAATGCTCGGCCCTGTTCGTGCTGGCCCGGCTCTTCGGCATGCGCAGCGGTGCGATCCTCGGGGCGGTGGCCAACAGGGTCACGAACACCTTCGGCGACAACGGCGCCGAGGAGCGGGCCATCCACGCCGCCAACGAGGCGGTGGCCGTCCTGGACGAATGGGTGCGCATCAAGACCGCGGCCGGCAAGGCGAACTTCTACCCGTCGCTGCTGCGCGACGCTTGAGGTTTCGCGGCCGGCCGGGCGGCGCCTTCCGCCCGAAGGCCGGGCTGGAACTCAGGTGGCCGACTCGCGCTCGTAAGGCTGGCCGTCCGCCGCGGGCGCGATGCTCCGGCCGATCAGGCCCGCCAGGATCACGATGGTGATGATGTAGGGCAGAGCCTCCCAGAACTCGCCCGGGACGTGCGCCATCAGCTGTCCCAGGTCGCCGTTCGGCGGCGCGATCTGGAGCGAGGTGCTGAGCCCGGTGGCCGAAGCAAAGAGCAGCGCCGCGCCAAATGCGCCCAGCGGCGTCCACCTGCCGACGATCATCGCCGCCAGGCCGATGAACCCGCGTCCGGCGGTCATGTTGGCGCTGAAGTTGTTCGTCTGTTCCATGCTGAGCCAGGCGCCCCCGAGTGCCGCGAACGCGCCCGACATGACGACGTTTCGATATCGCAGCCGGATCACATCGATGCCGACCGTTTCGGCCGCCCGCGGATGCTCGCCCGACGCCCGAGTTCGCAGGCCCCAGCGAGACCGGAACAGCATCACCTGCAGCGCGATCACGATCACGATTGTGGTTATGCCGATCGGGCCATGGCCCAGGACGGCGTTGATGAGCCAGCCGACCACCGGCAGATCGGCCGCGGCTTTCGGAACCACGAACGGGGCAAACTTGCCCGCCCCGACCGGCGACTGGGACGAGATCAAGTTGTAGAGATAGCCGGTGATACCGGCGGCGCCGATGTTCACGATCGTGCCGCTGATGATCTGGTCGATGCGCATCGATATCGCCAGCCACGCGTGCAGGAGCGACACGAGCATGCCGGCCAGGACGGCGGCGACCAGGCCGATCATGAGGGGCAGGGTCGCGCCGAAGAACGGGCTGGGCGTGCCCACGCCGAACATGCCCGAGGCGGCGACGCCGACTATCCAGCCCACGAACGCCGCCGTAAGCATGATTCCCTCGAGGCCGATGTTGACTACGCCCGAGCGCTCGCACATGACGCCGGCGAGGGCCGCGAGCGTGATCGGAATCGCCACCGCGACGGTGGTCTGGGAGATGTATCCGATGTTCGCAAGTGTGTAGCCCAGGAACTGGAATATGACGCCGAGGATCGGGATGGCGTCCAGGGCCTGCGGGATGCCGCTCATGCGACGCCCTCCGCTCCCTGCGTGGCATCGAGCCCGATCGCGGGGCTCGACCCGCGGTTCGCGGCCCTGCCGATCCGCCACCGCCGCAAGACGTTAACTACCAGGAAGACCAGGATGATCGCCTGGAGAGCGTCTACGAGCTCCGCCGGAACTCCGGCCTGGATCTGCATCGTCTGTGAGCCGGCCCGCATGGCTCCCAGCAGGAGGCCGGCGAAGAGGACGCCAACGGGATTGGATCGGCCCAGCAACGCGACGGTGATGGCATCGAAGCCGACGGTTGTGTCGTAGCCCGGGGACACCTGATGGACCACGCCCATGAGCGTGGTGGCTCCGGCCAGGCCGGACATCATGCCGGCGATCGACATGGTCAACACGATCAGCCTGTTCGTCTTCATGCCGCCGTATCTGGCCGCGTCCGGGTTGGCCCCGGCGGATCTGATCTCGAACCCGATCGTCGTCCGGTACAGGAGGAACCAGATCAGTGGCACCGCGATCAGGGCCAGGAGGATGCCGGCGTGGCCGTCACGACCGAGGATGATGGGCAGAGCTGCGTTGTGGGTGGTCATGTCCACCGTGATCGGCTGGTGGGCGTTGGGCAGAGCCAGCGGACCGCTGATCGCCCAATAGGTCACGAACACGAAGACGTAGTTGAGCATGATCGTGGTGACCACTTCGTGGGCGCCGGAAGTGGCCTTGAGGAAGCCCGGGATGAAACCTGCCATGGCCCCGAACAGGGCTCCGGCGACCAGGGCGAGCGGCACCGTGATGTACGAGCTCTGGCTGGCACCTACGGTCGTGGCCACGACCAGGGCCCCGACGGTGCCGAACAGGAACTGGCCGCGCCCGCCGATGTTGAAGAGCCCGGCCCGAAAGCCGAGCGCCACCCCGAGGCCGGTCAGGATCAGCGGCGTCGCATAGACGAGCGTCGACGTGATGCCGTTGGGGCTGGCCACGCCCTGCAGCAGGGCCAGGTATGCGGCCACCGGGAGACCGACGTCGAAGTTCGAGTGGCCGGCCTTGAGGCCGCTGAACATGACGATCCCGACCGCGCCGACCAGAAGCGCAAGGACGATGGCGACGAACGGCTCGGCGACCGAGCGGGCCAGCGCGGCCAGGGCGCGGGCGGCTGAGCGGGCCACCGCGGTCAGGGCGCGGACGGCCGCGTTCCGGGACCGCGTGGGCGGCTGGGTCGTCGCCTGACCGTTCATGCCCGTGCCTCCTTGGTGGTCGCGGCGCCGTCGTGGCCTCCGGTGGCCATCAGCAGGCCCACTTCGCTCTTGTCGGCCGTACGTCCGTCCAGCTCGGAGACGATCCGGCCGCGGTACATCACCGCGATCCTGTCGGACATCTCCATGACTTCGTCGAGCTCCGCCGAAACGAGCAGGACGGCGGTGCCGGCGTCGCGCTTGGCGATGATCTGGCGGTGGATGAACTCGATGCTGCCCACGTCCAGGCCACGGGTGGGTTGATCCAGGATCAGCAGCTTCAGCTCCCGGTCGAACTCGCGGGCCACGACGACCTTCTGCTGGTTCCCGCCGGAGAGCGTGGACGTGCCGGCCGCGGCGGAGGGCGTGCGGATGTCGAAGCGCTCGACCTGGGCCTCCGCGGACTCGAGGATGGCCGAATCGTTGCGGAGCAGGCCGTGCGCGAAGGGTGGCCTGTAGTAGCTCGTCAGAACCAGGTTGTCGTAGACGGGGAACGACAGGATCAGGCCGAAGCGGTGCCGGTCTCCTGGAACGTAGCCCACTCCGGCTTCGTTCATCCGGCGCGGCGACAGACCGGTCACGTCGCGGCCCATCAGGGTGACTTTGCCGCCCATCGTCCGGCGCAAGCCGATCAAGGCCTGGATCAGCTCATCCTGGCCGTTGCCGGCAACGCCGGCCACGCCCAGGATCTCGCCCGCCCGAATCTCGAATGTGGCGTCGGGCACGACCTCGTGGTGGCGGTCGTCGGCGACGCGCAACCCCTGGACTTGCAGCACGGTCTCCCCGACGGTCGACGTGCCCCGATCGACGGTCAGCTCGACTTCGCGGCCGACCATCAATTCGGCCAGCTCCTCCTCGGTCGTCTCGCTCGGCCGCCGCTCGCCGATCACGCGGCCGCGGCGGATGACCGTGATCCTGTCGGCGATCGCGAGGACTTCGTACAGCTTGTGGCTGATGAAGACGATGGAGTGCCCGTCGCTCGCCAGCTGCCGAAGCAGGGTGAAGATCTCCTCGGTTTCGCCGGGCGTCAAAACCGCGGTCGGCTCGTCGAGGACGAGGATCCGGGCGTCGCGGTAGAGAGCCTTGAGAATCTCGACTCGCTGTTGCTGCCCGACGGACAGGGAGCCGACCTTCGCGTCCGGATCTAGGTCGAACCCGAAGCGACCCGCCAGGTCCGCGATCCGCCTGTCAGCCTCGCGGCGATCCACGAACAATGGGCCGGACATCGTCTCGGCGCCTAGGATCACGTTCTCGGCGACGCTCAGGACCGGCACCAGCATGAAGTGCTGGTGGACCATGCTGATGCCGCGGGCGATGGCGTCGGAAGGCCCGGCGATCTGGATCTCGCGGCCGTCCATCAGGATGCGGCCCTCGTCCGGGCGGGCGAGCCCGTACAGGACGTTCATCAGGGTCGTCTTGCCGGCGCCGTTCTCGCCCAGGAGGGCGTGGATCTCACCTCGACGGACATCAAGGTCTATGTGGTCGTTGGCGACCACTCCGGGATATCTCTTCGTGATCCCCCGCATCTCGAGGGCGGGGGCGCTGCCTGGGGCGGCATCCTCGGTCATGGCTTCCTCGATCGGCCCGGCTCCGACGGATACGTAGAGCGGGCCGCGCCGTGGTGGCGCGACCCGCTCGAGGTGTTGACCTTGCTGGACGAGGCTACTGCCCGGCCCACGTGCCGCACTGGGCGGGGCACGTGGTCAGGGTGCCGGCCTTCATGGCGGCGAGGGCGGCGTCGAGCTTGCCCTGGACGTCGGCCGGAATGGTGACGTTGGCGTTGTGGAACGGTGAGTAGCCGATGCCGTCGTTGTTCGCGTTGAACTTCGACACGCCACCCTTTGCCGTGTTGTTGGCGATGGCGAGCACCGTCTGGTTCACGGCGCTGGAGAGATGCTTCTCGGCCGAGGTGACGATGCACTTGTCGGCGCTCGGGTAGGAGAGGTATTCGTCGACGTCCACGCCGACGGCGAGGATGCCGGCGGTGCAGGCGGCGTCGAGGGCGGCGTTACCGGTGCCACCGGCGACGGGGAACAGGACGTCCACGCCCTGCTGCTGGATGAACTGCGCACCGAAGGTCTGGCCCCAGCTCGGGTCGCCGTAGGCCTTGGTGAGGTCGCCCGTCGAGAACCAGGAGGTCTGAACCTTGACCGCTGAGTTGTACGAGGCCGCGCCCAGCTGGAAGCCCTGCATGTAGCGCACGACGGCCGGGTTGTTGTTGATTCCGCCGATCTGGCCGATGTTGCCCGTCTTGCTGACGGCGGCGGCGACGATGCCGGCCAGATAACCGGCCTGATCCTCCTGGAACTGGATGCCGATCAGCTTGGGCAGCAACGTGGCGGCGTCGCCCTTGCAGGCGAAGGTGTCGTCCGGAGCGCCGGTCGCGTCAACGCAGGGGGCCACGTCAACGGCGATGAACCAGATGTTCGGGTTTGCCTTGGCGGCCGTGATGGTGGCGTCGCCCAGGTTGAAGCCGACCGTGACGATGATGTTGTAGTTCCCGTCGACAAACGTCTGGATGTCCTTGGTGTAGTCCGACGCGTCCGCAGGGACGACGTACTGGACGGTCGCGCCGAGAGTCTTCGCGGCCGCCTGCGCGCCTTCGTACGAGTACTGGTTGAAGTTCTTGTCCGTGATCGTACCGACGTCGGTGACCACGCCGATCTTCAGACTCGATCCGCTCGGCGCGGTCGTGTTGTTCGAGCTCGAGCACGCGGCGACCATGATCGCCACCGCGAGCAGCGAAAACGCTGTCCTGACCTTACCGACCATTTGGCTCTCTCCCTGCGACCGCCCGGCGCTCCCCGGTGGTCACGCTCCCGAGGTCCTTGCTCGGACCTCCAATATGCAGATTGTATAGCCCGCCGGCCCGGCCTCGGCTCCGGCGTTTCAATTGCCGGATGCCGAACCCGCCGCCGTGTGCCATGCTCGTGGCATGGATGCGGTCGTTGTCGTTTTCATCGGCCTCCTGGCCTCGTTGCTCGGCTGGGCGCTCGCGGTGGCGATCTCGCGAGGCAGGACGCTGGAGCGCCTGCGCGAGACAACCGGGGCGGCCGACACGGACGATGTCGAGCGGCGCGTTCGGGACGCCCTGGAGCAGGCCGACGACGCCCGCTGGGAAGCGGAGCAGACGCTCCACGACACGGGCTATCTGAGCGAGCTGCTGACGGCCGGCGTGGTGCGCCTTCGAGACGACCTGACGGTCCAGTTCGCGAACGGCGCCGCCCACGTCATGCTCGAGCGCCGCCCCGGCAGCATGGTCGGCCGCTCGGCGCTGGAGGCGTTCGTCGACGCCCGCATCGAGGGCATCGCCCGCACGGCAATGGAGCTCGGCTCGGCCAACGGCGAGCTGACCATCCGATCCAGCGGCGGCCCGACGGTGACCGTCCGCGCCCGCCGCTCCCCGGTCAGCGGCGTGTGGCTGGTCCTGGAGGACGTGTCCGAGTTGCGGCGCCTGCAGCGGATCCGGGCCGAGTTCATCGACAACCTCTCGCACGAGCTGCGCACGCCGCTGACGACGATCAGCCTGCTCGCCGAAACGGCCGCCCGCGAAGCCGAGACCGCCCCGCCCCGCCTGCGCGACCGCATCGCCAAGATCGAGGTCGAGACGGGCCACCTCACCCAGATGGTCAACGAGCTGCTCGACCTGTCGCGGATCGAGAGCGGAACGGCGCAGCTGATGCTGGACGACGTCGACCTGGTACGCCTGGTCCGGTCGACGACCGAGCGCCTCCGGCTCTTCGCCGAACGCCAGGGGTTGCAGCTCGCTCTCGAGCTACCGGACGCGGTCTCGCCGGTTCGGGGCGATGAGGATCGGCTCGGCCAGGTCCTGGTGAACTTGCTCCACAACGCCGTGAAGTTCAGCCCGAACGGCGGCGAGATCGTCGTCGGCGTCACCGAGGCCGCGGACGAGATCACGGTCTGGGTCCGCGACCCCGGCATCGGCGTCCCGCGGGCGGACCTGACCCGCGTCTTCGAGCGGTTCTACAAGGTCGACCGGGCCCGCGTACGCGGCCGCGGCGGGACCGGGCTGGGGCTATCCATCGCTCGCCACGTCGTCGACTCGCACGGCGGCCGGATCTGGGTCGAGTCCGAGGAAGGGCACGGTTCGAGGTTCGCCTTCACCGTGCCGATCGCGCCCAGGCTGCCCATTCTCGGGCAGGCGGCCGGCCCGAACGGCAATGGCGCAGCCGCTACCTGACCCGGCCGGCCAACGGACCACAGGCGCTTGGCTAGTCCTCCGGGGCGCCCAGGAGCTCCAGGATGGCCCGATAGGACAGGTTCGTGCGCCGTGAGATCAGCGTGGCGACTCGGCGCGGGTCGCGCCGCACGCGGCCGGGCCGGGCACAGTCCACGCGCGGCCACAGGGCCAGGGCTCGGGCGTAGTAGTCGGTCCCGGACTGCTGGCGTGTTTGACTTGCGGGGCTATTCATCCGCCATCATCACCTCGGGCTCGTCGGCGCGGTCTTCGGCCGCTTCGGACTCGAGCTCGAGCCAGCGCATGGCGTAGGCGAGCTCGAGCACTTCCGCCGCGGATCCTGCGGCGAAGACCGGCGTCGCGAGCCGGCACAGCGACTCACGTCGATACGACTCGAGAAGGGCCACGCGGCTTCTGATCGGCTCGAGCTGGGCGCGAACCAGGGCTACCCGGTCGGCCAGAAGCGGTGTGGGCGCGAATTCCACTTCGAGAAGGGACATCGTCGATAGGCCTCCTTGCCCGCCGGGCGCGGCTGTCGACGCATGTCCGACCGGTGGACGAGGCGAGCGTGGCCGCGGTTCTTGATCGGCTCGTGAACCGCGGGTTAACGCAGGGCCTATGTGTGCGGGCACGCCCGGATGGCGAACGGAGGAAGCGACCCGGGCCGCCAGCTGCGATGCCCGGCGAGTCCCGTCAGTGGGCTGTCCGGCTGACCAGCTTGTAGAGCGCCGCTCCGCAGCTCGGGCACGTGCCCGACAGGGCGGCTCCGCCGTTGGCGGTGACGACGGGCTTGGGGTCGACCATCTGGACGCGCTTCTTCTCGCGCAGGCAGTAGGCCTCGACCGTCGCCTGGGCCGGCGTCGCAGCCGCGGCGTCGAGCTTGCTCGGGGCGACCCTGGCCTTGGCCCTGGCGGGAGCCTTCGCCGTGGGAGCCGGAGCGGCCGGAGCGGCGGGCATGGCCGGGGCGGCTGCCTCAGTCGATCGTTCGGCCGTGGCCGGCGCGTCGCCCTTCGGACGAGCCCGGCGCGCCGTCTTGGCCTCGAGCTTTGCGGCCTCCGTGGCCTCCGTCCTGGCTTCTAGCCTGGCTTCGAACCTGGCAGCCGGCTTGGCAGCTTTCGCCGGGGCGGCCGGCGAATTCGCCCTGACTTCGTCCAGCACGGCCTCGAGACGCTGGCGGAGCCAGCGGGCTTTCTCCAGCCTGCGGACCCGGCGCGCTTCCGCTTTGGTCGCGTCGGCGAGCTGCCGCTCGAGGCGCCGCAGTTGCTTGCGGAGCTTGGCGTTGAGCTTCGGCTTTGCCGCCGAGGCCTTGCCGGCCGCGGCGGCCTCGGTTGTCCCGAGCTCGGGCTTCACGGCGGCATCTTCCGGCGCGGCCTGCTTCGACTTGCGAACGCGACGCTTGGCCATCGAGAACATCTCCACGTTATCGTCGCTGCGGCGGCTACTCGGCACCGGCGCGCTGGCGACGTCCCGCCGCAATAGTGCCACCGAGTCGGGAAGACGTATATATGGCGATCCGGAACGCAGGTTGCGGCCCGCCGCCGGCCCGGCCCCGGGTGTGGCCCGGGCGTTCAGTCCCGGCCGGCCAGGAGCTCGGGCGGCAGAAGCCAGCGCAGGATCCCGGTCCCGGGCTCGAGCGGGCGCGTCAGGTCGATTCGGACCAGGGCGCCCTTTCGAACCGGCAGGTCGCCGACTCCCGCAAGGAGAGCGGCCATCTCGCTGAAGTCCGGGTCGTGGCCGACCAGCACCGGCCGCGAGGGGTTGCCGGCCGCCGTGAGGAGGGCTTCGAGCGACTCCACGTCGAGTGGGGCGCCCAGGGCGTCATCCACGCGGACCGGCACCTGGAGCGCCGCGCCCACGAGCCTGGCGGTCTCGAGCGCCCGGGTCTTGGGCGAGCTGACGATCGCGTCGGGGGCGAAGCCGGCAGTCGCGAGGAAGATGCCCAGGCGCTCGGCCTGGAGGCGGCCCTTCTCGGACAGCGGCCGGAAGTCGTCCGGTCCAGTCCACTTCATCGGGTCGCCGGCGTGAGCGTGGCGCAGGAGATGGAGTTGCATCGGCGAGTGAGGATTCACCGCCGGATCATCGCACCGCGGCCGGCTCACGGCGAATCCGGTTTACGACCGCTCCGCCGGCGGCGCCGCGGACAGAGCCCGTCGGCGCGCCGAGGAATCTACAGGGCCGCCGTGGCCCGCCCCAGGGCCCGCCGGAAAGGCGCCCCGGCGACGGCCCGCCAGACCGGTCCGAGCGCGCGGCGACGGCGGGCGAGCTCGCGTTCGCGCGAGTGAAGGTACGCCCCAATGGCCTCGGTCTCGGGGCGCGAGAGCTCGCCTGCCCGGGCCACCAGGACGTCCCGCGCCAGCTTGGCCGCGACGTCGGCGTCGTGGAGGCAGCCCAGGAAATCCTGCAGGGCCACCACGCGCTCGAGCAAGAGCGCCGAATCGGGTCCGAGAGTCTCGCCGAAGAACTCCAGGTCGTAGCGCAGCCACTTGGTCGCGATTCGGAGTTGGTGGAGGGTCTCCACGTCCGCCCACGGAAGCACCAGTTCGAAGGCCCGGACCGCTTCATAGGCCGCCCAGATCTGCGACGAGACGCGGTCTCGGACGCGATGGGGCAGGGTGGGGGAGGCGACGTTGGCGGCCTCGTTGGAGCCGGCGTCGAGGAATTCCTTCATGTCGTCCAGGAATCCGGCGTAGCGCGCGGAATCCAGCTCGTCGATCAGGAGCTCGCGATCAGTGTTGCGCTGGCGGCGCCAGATGGCCAGCAGCGGCTCCAGGCCGGGCCCCTGTTCGGGATCGAGACCTTCCCGATAGGACTCCAGGCCCTGGATCAGGACGTCCATGTCGCGGACGGCGCCGAGGCGATCGGCCACGATCCGCAGGCGGCGGCGGAGCTTGCGCGTCCTGGCCGGCTTGAAGGCGCCGTCGAAGACGCGCCAGGCAGATCGCATCCGGCGAGTGGCGACGCGCATGTCGTGGAGGTCCTCGAGGTCCGAGCCTTCGCGCGTCCCGCGCTCCCTGGCGCGCATCTTGGCGAAGTGGAACTTGATGACCTTGCGGGCGGCCTCGGGCAGGCTGTCGTCCGGCAGGACGCCGATCGCCCGCGGGCCGCCGGGGCGAGATGCCGGGGCGCGCTCCAGCTGCGGCGAGGTGGACGCCTCGCTCGACGGGGCCGCATCCGCGTCGGCCGCGGCATCGGGCGGCTCCGGCGCCGCCGCCCGCGCTTCGGCGTGAGTTCGCCGCCGGTCGCCGCCCAGGAGGGCGTGCGGCGCCTCGAGCCAGCGCTGGTGGACTTCTTCGGGCAGAGTGGGGAGGGCCTTGCGGACGGACCGGAAAGCCCGCTCCAGCTTCGATCGGGACGACGGGCGCAAGCCATGGTCGCGGTCGAGAACCTCGCCCATGGCCTGGAGCTTGTCCTCCGAGCCGGCGTCGAGCTCCACCTCCAGCTCGTCGAAGCGGTCGAGCGATTGACCTTCGACCAGGACCTCGAAGGCGTCGACGCTGAGGTCGACCGTCGTTTCGCCGGCCGCGAAGCGCCGGACCCGGCGGACCTGGCGGATGGTGAGGACGTTCACCAGGGGCGCGTCGCCGCAGTGCTCCATGACGACCGAGCGGGCCGGCGACGCAGGCCAGTCGGCCGGCGGCGCGTCGTCCTGTGCCGGGCCCTCGAGCTCCTCGCGGCGGTGCAGCCGGCCTTCCGGGGTGGACAGCCTCTTGAGGCCGATCGCGGTTTCGCGACCGGTCCTGCGGAGCCGGGCGGCGAAGCCGGCCCTGGCCAGGGCCCAGTCCGCCGAGTCCACGTAGCGGTCCTCGATCTGGACCACGCGGACCTGACCTGCCGGCTTGAACGGGCCGATCTCGGGGGCGACGAGATAGCGATCGGCGCTGTCCGGCGACTTGAGCTGGTACTTCATCTCGACCTCGACCTTGCGCCCGGTGGCCATCTGGCCGCTCCCCCTGACTGAGCCTATGCCCTGGGATCGAGAGAACCCGCTCCGGCGTGGGGCCGATGAGGCGCGGCGGCCGGGACCGCAACCGAGGCCAGCGCCCGCGCTTGCAGCGTCTCGAACGTGTCGATGGTACCCGGAACGCCGGTCAATTCCTCGGTCCGATGGTAGACCCCGTCGGCGCCGAGCTGCCAGGAGCGGCGATCGTCGGACAGCATCACCTCGATCAGGTTTCGGATCTTCTCCTGCGCTTCCGGGTCCTCAACCGGCACGATCGCCTCGACGCGGCGGTCCAAGTTGCGCTCCATAAGATCCGCCGAACCGATGTACCACTCCGGCCGGCCGTCGTTGGCGAAGTTGAAGATGCGCGAGTGCTCGAGGTACTGGCCGACGATCGAGCGGACGTTGATCCCTTCGCTCACGCCGGGTACGCCGGGCAGAAGTGAGCAGATGCCGCGGATCAGCAGATCCACCTGAACCCCAGCCTGCGAGGCGGCATACAGAGCGGCGACGCACTCCGGATCGACCAGGGAGTTGAGCTTGAGGACGATCCGGGCGGGCTTGCCGGCCAGGGCGTGGTTCGTCTCGCGCTCGATCATCGCCAGGATCCAGTCGCGCAGGTTCATCGGCGCCACGATCAGGCGCCGGAACTCGCGCTGGCGCGACAGGCCGGTCAGGACGTTGAACAGGTCGCTGACGTCGGCCCCGAGCTCCGGCCGGCACGATAGAAGGCCGAGGTCCGTGTAGAGGCGAGCCGTGCCGGGGTTGTAGTTGCCGGTGCCGATATGGACGTAGCGGCGCAGCGTGGAGCCCTCGCGCCGGACCACCAGGCTCGTCTTGGAGTGGGTCTTGAGCCCGACCAGCCCGTACACGACGTGTGCGCCGGCCTGCTCTAGCTTGCGGGCCCACTCGATGTTCGCCTGCTCGTCGAAGCGCGCCTTGATCTCCACGAGGACGACGACCTGCTTGCCCCGCTCGGCGGCCGCGATCAGGTCGCGCACGATCGGGGAGTCGCC
>CAZGUS010000047.1:0-16638 GCA_964529245.1 uncultured Anaerolineaceae bacterium | reverse complement strand
CGGATGACGCCGCTCACGCCCGAGCAGGCGCTGGCCGAACTGCGCAAGTTCGGCGGGATACAGTTCGACCCCGAGGTGGTGGACGCCTTCGTACGCACCAAATGGGCGCGAGGCCTGGCCGACCCGGGAAGCGACGAGGTTCGTGCGGTGCCGCTGATCGGCGAAGCGGCGGGCTCGATGGCGAGCCTGGCAGCCGGCGCAACGCCGTCGGGCGCGGCCGGCTAGGGCGTGACCGTACTCGGCATTCTCCTGGGGTTTGGCCTCGGCTTGGCCGCTGGCGGGCGGCTGGACAACCTGCTCGACGTTCGGCTGCGCTGGTGGCCGGTGCTGCTGGTCGCGGCCGGCGCGCGCTTCGGTCTGGACGCGGCCCTTTCTGCGGGCGGCGTTCCGGATGCGGTTCGGATGTGGCTGGTGCTCGTCGCCTACGTGCTGCTGACGACCATGCTGCTCGCCAACCGCTCGCTGCCGGGGCTGACCGCAGCAGCGATCGGGACCGTCGCCAACGGCATCGCCATCGTCGTCAACGGCGGCTGGATGCCCGTGTGGCAGCCGAGCCTCGCCGCCGCCGGCTTTGATCCGACGACCGTCCACTCCAACTTCCACGTCCTGCTGACCGGCCCCGTAGACGCCAGCTTCTTCGTCCACGGCGGTCCGCTGGCCGACGTCATCCCGATTCCCATACCGCTCATCCAGTCTGTGGTTTCGGGCGGCGATCTGCTTCTCGGGGCGGGCCTGGCCTTCTTCGTATTTGCGGCGGTGGTGCGGGCGCCGGTCCTGGTTTCGGTGCCGGTCTCGGTCGAGCCGGTTCGAACGGGGGCGCTGCGCAACCCGTATGTCCGGCTCGCGACCAACGGGCCGTTTTCCGCGATGTGGCTGGCACAGGTGATCAGCTCTCTTGGGGATCGCGTCCACCAGATCGCCCTCGTCTTCCTGGTCGCGCGCGCCACCGGCGGATCTCCGCTGGCGCTGGGTTTGACCTTCGCCGCCATTACGATCCCCACCTCGCTCGTGGGCCCCCTCGCCGGGGCGCTGGTCGATCGCTGGAATCGCAAGTGGGTGATGGTCGGATCCGACCTCGTGCGGGCCGGTCTGGTGTTCGCCATCCCGATCGTTTCGGGCGTGCATATCGGCCTGGTCGTGGGCCTGGTCTTCCTTGTCGCCGTCGCCTCGTCGTTCTTCCGTCCCGCGCGATCGGCCGCTTTGCCGCGCGTCGTCCCAGACGATGACCTGCTAACCGCCAACTCGGCGATGTGGGTCGCGGACACGGGCAGCGACCTGGCCGGCTACGCCCTGGGCGGGCTATTCGTGGCATTTCTGGGAACGGCGCTGTCGCTGGCATTCTGGATCGACGGCGCGAGCTACCTGGCGTCCGCGGCGCTGGTGGCCGCGGTCGCCATCCCGCAGTTCGCAGCCACCGCCGACGGATTGCCCGCGGCCGGCGGCCTGGCCGGGACGGTCGGCTCGTTGCGCGCCGACCTCGTCGACGGCTGGCGATTCCTGCGCTCGGAGACGGTCCTGTTCGCGACGACCGTGCAGGCTGCCGTCGCTGAGTACGGACTCGGGGCGTTGATGGCGCTCTCGCCGTTGCTGGTCGCGGCGCTGCCTCTCGGCCGCCTGGACGCGCCGACGGCATACGGCTTTTTCGAGATGTCGATGGGAGTCGGTCTGCTCGGCGGCGGCGTGGTCATCGGCGCGGTGGCGGGGCGAATCCCCAAGGGTCCGGCGATCGTGGCGGGCTTCACGGTTCTGGGGCTGTCGCTGATCCTCTTCTCGGTCACGGGCAGCCTGTGGCTGGCGCTCGTGCTGGCGGCGGTCGTGGGCCTGGCCAACGTCGTCTTCGTCGTCCCGAGCCAGACGATCTTCCAGCAGCGCACCCCCGACAAGCTGCTTGGCCGCGTGGTTGCCATCCGGCTCGCCCTGGTGAACGCGATGCTCGCCGTTTCGATGGTCACCAGCGGCCTCTTCGCCCAGATCTTCGGCCTCGACGCGGTCCTGGCCGGATGCGGAATCCTGGCCGCGGCCGCCGGTCTGGCCGGCCTCGCCGTACGGGCCATCCGCGAGGCCTGACGCCCCAGCTCGCCCGGTCGGTCGCTCGACCGAGCGAAATGCAAGCGGCTACCAGCGGATTCGGGCTACACTGCCGCGGGCAGGTTGCGCCCGAACCGTCATCGTGCGGGCGACCCGCACCCGACGACCAAGGCACCCTCGTGCCGAACCAAACACAGGAGCGAAGCCAGGGCATGTCGGAGCAGGACAAGGACACCCTCGAAGAGGGCGAGCCCAACGAATTCATGCCAGGCGAGGAAGAGTTCGACGAGAACCCCGAAGCCGGCGACGAGGCCGAGGACGGAGCCGCGGTCGAGGCGGGCAAGCCGGGCCGTCGCTTTGGCTTCCGTCGCGAACAGCAGGCCGAGCCCGAAACTCACGCCCAGGGCTCCGTCCGCGCCACGCACGAGCGCGTCCACATCGACGATCGCGCTTCGGGGCTGTTCGCCCTGGTGTGCGCCATCGGTCTGATCGCGATCCTGGCCGGCTCATACGTTCTGTCGGTATGGCCTGCTGGCGCCGCTCCGACGCTCCCCCCGCTGAACCTGCAGACCTACTCGCCCCCGCCCGCGACCCCGACGCCCGTGCCGACGCCCACTCCGGTTGCGACGGCGACGCCTGTGGCTACTCCGACGCCGTCCGCCACCGCCACCGTCGCGCCGTCGCCGACGGCCTCCTAGCTCCGTTTCGTCCGGCGGACCGCCGGTCGGGAAACTAGACCGCACAGGATCGGCCCTGGTTCAACCGCGCCCGAGAGCGCCCCGGTGGGCCCGCGCGCGCCGCCGGTGGCGTATCTTCGACCGATGGACCCAGAGCGCGCGCCACGGCTCCGAGCGGAAATGGTCGAGAGCCAGCTCCGCGCCCGCGGCATCCGCGACGAGCTCGTCCTGTCGGCGATGGGCGAGTTGCCGCGCGAGCTCTTCCTGCCGCCGGATCTCGCGGGCGACGCGTACTGCGACGGCGCCCTACCGATAGCCTCCGGCCAGTCGATCAGCCAGCCGTACATCGTCGGGCTGATGACCGAGCTCCTCGTGCCGCGGCCGGGGATGCGGGTACTGGAGATCGGCACCGGCACGGGCTATCAGGCCGCCGTCCTGGCCCTGATCGGCTGCGAGGTTCTCTCGATCGAGCGCCATCCCGAGCTGGCGGCGGCGGCCCGCGCTCGACTGGCGTCGCTGGCGAAGGCGGACCCGCGGCTGACGGATCGCATCCGCATCGAGGTCGGCGACGGCAGCATCGGCTGGCGAGTCAGGGCCCCATTCGAAGGCATCGTCGTGACCGCCGCCGCGCCGCGCGTCCCCGAGCCGCTGCGCCGGCAGATGGCCGACGGCGGCCGGCTCGTCATACCCGTGGGACCCCTTGGCGACCAGGAGCTCATCCAGGTGGTCCGGCGCGGCGAAGGCTTCGAGGAGCGGGGGTTCGGGCGGTGCGTCTTCGTGCCGCTCATCGGCGCCGCCGCCTACGGCGAAGAGGATTCGAACCGTTCCCGGCGCCACTGGCCCGGACCGTTCGGCGGCGCAGGGCACTGATCGCGGCCGGTTGCGGCGCAGTCCGATCCGGGGCGGCGGCGCGACCTCGATCCGGGCGCCGGACGCCTACCTAGCCACGCCCTCCGACTGGCGGATGCGGAGGGCGGCCTCGTCGTAGAGATCGGAGACGCCCTTGACCATCAGCTCGATGCAGAACCGCTCATGGACGACGTCGTGCCCGTTTCGGGCGATCGTGTCCGCCAGCGGGTGGTCCGTCAGCAGTCGCACGATCGCGCCGGCGAGCGCTTCCGGGTCGTGGGGCGGGACGAGCAGGCCGCTGACTCCGTCCTCGATCATCTCCGGAATCCCGCCGACCGCCGAAGCCACCACCGGTCGGCTCAGCGCCATCGCCTCCAGGACGCTCAGGCCCTGAGCCTCGCGATATGAGGGCAGGACCGCGACGTCCAGGGCGGCCGTGACGGCGGGCACGTCCTCGCGACGGCCGGTGAACACGACCCGCCCGGAGATGCCGAGCAGATCGGCCTGGGCCACCAGGGAGTCCTGCTCCGATCCTTCGCCGACGATGAGCAGCCACGCATTGGGGACGGCGGCGAGGACGTGCGGCCAGGCTTCGAGGAGAGTGCGGTGGCCCTTTTCGGCCTCGAGCCGGGCGACGACGCCCACGATCGGGGCTTCCGGGTCGATCCTGTAATCCTCGTGGAGCGTGCAGCAGGGCTGCTGGTGGTTGTATCGCTGGAGGTCGACGCCGTTGTAGATGAGGCTAACCGGCGCACCTCGACGCCCTTCGTCGGCGATCTTCTGCTCGATCGCTTTGGAGACGACGATCAGGCGATCCATCAGCGGCGTGAGCTGGCGGAGAGTTTCGCGATCCTCGCCGCAGCGGACGCGGCTCGAATGAACGGTCGAGATGACGGCCGGCCGGCGGCAGCCTCTCTCGCCGAGATGGAGAGCGGCTTTGGTCCCGACGACTTCGGCGCGGAACATGTGGTTGTGAACGACCTCGGGCTCGAAGCCGGCCAGCGCCTCGGCCAGCGCCAGGACCGCCAGGCGGTCTTCAGGCTCGTCGATCACCGACGCTTCGATGCCGGCCTTCTGTAATCGGCGGACGCTGCTGCCGTGAGAGAGCGAGATGACCCGGACGTCGTAGCGGGCCGGATTCAACCGCGTGGCCAGCGAGAAGACGTGCTCCTGCGCTCCGCCGTTGGTGCCGGTGGCCATGATCTCGACGACCCGAACCCGCCCGCCGGGGAGCGGCCCGCGCTCGTCCGGCTCGAGGCAGGGTTCTTCATGGCCGTCGTGGCCGTCGTCGCCGTCGTGTCCGTCGTGGGCGCCCATCGTCAGCGTCCCTCCGGGGCGACGGTGCGCTGGACGAGCAGCCGTTCAATCGGCTCGTCCACCGCGCCCCACTCGTACTTGTATGGCTCGTTGCCGCGCATGAAGTCGAGGCGGGTGCGACCAAGCTCGATGGCTCGCTGGATGTAGGACGCGACCATGACCACTCCGGGTGAAAGATCTCGGGCGTCCGGCTCGACGCCGGCGTTGTAGTAGTAAACGGTATGACCGTCGTCGAGGATCACTCCGGCAGCAATCCGGCGGCCGCCGACGGTCAGGAAGTCCAGCTCGACGAGGCCGGTCGGGGCGCAGCTCTCGAACAGTCCGGCGAAGAAGCGGCGGCTGGCGGCCCCCCCTTGCGTCGCCGGAAAGAGCCCTTCCTCGCCCCAGCGCTTCTGATGAAGGTCGATGAAGGCCTCGAGGTCGGCGAACGGATCCTCCGATTTGATCAGGGCGATCGGCCCGGCAGCCTCGGCGCGGCGGATCTTGCGGCGGATCTCGTGCCGTTCCTTCTTGTCCAGAGTGCCGAGGTAGCCCTCGAAGTCCATCCCCGGCGCCAGCGTCAGCACCGGGCAGACCTCTTCCTGCTCGCGCGTGACGAGCCAGCAGCCGCGCGGCGCGATCCACTCGAAGGCCGCGAGAAGCGCGTCCGTGGCCGGATCGCCGGCTCGCAGACGGCGCAGGTCGACGACGTCCCAGCGCGAGGGCGGCTCGTCGGCGAGGGCCTCCGCGACCGCGTCGCAGACCTCGGGCAGGTCCTCGGGGGCGGCCAGGATCGTGGCGTAGTCGGCGTGGTATGAGGCTCCAAAGAACACCGCCGTCGCCGAGGCTGGCACAGGCCGCAGAACCGGGCCGACCTGATGGCGGATCGTCGTCCGCGCCGCCAGGTCCCCCGACTCCAGTTCGTGGCGATGCATCAGCGGCGCGATGCCGACGATCACGTCCGGGTCGGACTCGTCCGTGACCACCAGCGTCTGGTCGTGGGCCGACTCGCCGTAGGCGTCCCACCAGGCCCGCTGGACGCAGTTTCGCGAGAAGGGGGTGGCGGCCGGCGACCGATCGACGAGCGCGTCCCAGCTGTCCGCGGCGATGGAATCGAATTTGCGACGGCGAGCCACGAGACGGCGGCGCCGCTCGGCCGTGCGGGCACGCCCGCCGGCCGAGGTTGAGGGGATGGTCACTTGCCGAGAATAGCACCACGCCTGCGGCGTGCCGGCCGCCCATCCCGGTTGATACACAGCGTAAGATCGACGCGCTCGTCCGGGATAACCCGGCGCGATGGCGGCCTGAGGGGCCGCCGCAGGGGATCCGTGGAAGGGGCTCTGGGAGATGTCTACGCAACTGCTTGCCGGGGCACGCCGGTCGACGAGAGAGTTCGCGTTGGCGGTCGCACTGATCGGAGTCATGGCACTCTCGTTCCCGGCGCCGGCCGCGGCCGCAGCCCCTTCCGCGGCGCTGGACCGGGCCGGAGCCACCGCTGCTGCGGGTAGCCAGGCGCAGACCCCGGGCGGACCGGTCGCCACCCCCGATTCGGTGCGCCAGACCAATCAGGTCATCGTCCGTTGGACGACTGCGGCGGCGGCCGCGGCGGCGACGCCCAGCCGCGCGGCGACAATGTCCAAAGTCGCCGGCCACAGAGTCACCTTCGCCCGTATCTCGAGCTCGGGCGCCTCCATCTACCGGCTCGATTCGAAGCTCGGATCCGACGCCCCGCTGATCCTGGCGGCGCTGCGCCACGTGTCCGGCGTCGTGTCCGTGGAACCGGACCTGTGGATGACCGCCGACGTCCTGCCGAACGATCCGCTCGCGTCCGACCTGTGGGGGCTCCTCGGATCCTCCGACGGCTCACCCTACGGCGTCGACGCCCTCGGCGCGTGGCCCACGACGCAAGGCTCCGGCGTAACTGTCGCGGTCATCGACACGGGCCTCGTGAGCCACCCGGACCTGGCCGGCCAATCCGTCCCCGGCTACGACATGGTCAGCTCGACCGACGTCTCCAACGACGGCGACGGCCGGGACCCCGATGCTTCGGATCCGGGCGATTGGTGCTACTCCACCAACTCTTCCTGGCATGGAACCCACGTCGCCGGAACCATCGCCGCCCTCGCGAACAACTCGATCGGAGTGTTCGGCGGCGCACCGGGCGTGAAGATCCAACCGGTGCGAGTTCTCGGAACCTGCGGCGGCTACATGTCCGACGTCGCGGACGGTATTCGCTGGGCCGGCGGCGGGACGGTACCCGGAGTTCCCGCCAATCCGACCCCTGCTCGGGTCCTCAACCTGTCGCTCGGCGCCTCGTCGCCGACCTGCCCGGACGAGGTCTCGTCGGCGATCGCGGACGCTCGATCGCATGGGGCGGTCGTCGTCGTGGCCGCCGGCAACTCATCTGTCGACGCCGCCGGGTTTACCCCGGCCAACTGCCCCGCCGCGCTCACAGTCGCCGCGACCGACTCGAGCGGGTTGCGGGCCAGTTTCTCCAACTTCGGCGCGGCGGTCGACATGGCTGCGCCCGGCGTGGCTGTGTACAGCACCGTCGACTCGGGCACGACCGTGCCGGTCGGGCCCGCCTACGCGAGCTACAGCGGGACATCTGTGGCGACTCCACACGTGACTCTCTCGGCCGCGCTCGTGGCCGCCTACCAACCCGAACTCTCGCCCGACGCCATCGAACTGGTCCTGCGCAACAGCGTCATTCCGTTCGGGTCCGACGCTTCCTCGGGCTCCTGCGCCGTCGTCGGTTGCGGTGCGGGCATCGTGAACGCCGCGCGGGCGGTCGACATTCTCAAAGCCGGGGCGCCCATTGTGGGCGACGTTTCGACGGTGCCGTTCGCGCTGCCCGGTGCCAGCGTGACCGTGACCGCAACTGCGGTAGCCCTGAATTCAGGCGGGGTGACGTCCGCGGATGTCAGCCTCGACGGGGGGCCGTGGTCGCCTATGGCCGCCGCCGACGGAGCTTTCGGCGGCCTCTCCGAGTCGCTGACCACGACCATCGTCGCGCCGCCGGCGCACGGTACCTACCAGGTCTGCGTTCGGGCCAGCGACGGGGACTCGAACACCAGCGACGGAACGGCATGTACCTCGTTGGGAGTGGACACCGGCGCTCCGACGGTGAACGGGGTCGCGCTCGATCCCGCGACCGCGGACCTGGGGACGCCGATCGCGGTGACCGCTACGGCCACGGACGACACCGCCGTGAATAGCGCGGAAGTTCGGGTCGATGACGGCGCCTGGAATCCGATGCTGCCAGCGGATGGTTCGTTCGGCGGCACGACCGAAGCCTTGCGCGGCCACGTCGGCGTGGACGCGCTCAGCGTGGCCGGGGCGGGCTACCACTCCTGTGCCTTTGTGACTGGCGGCGCGCTCATGTGCTGGGGCGAGAACACGCTTGGCGAGATCGGCGACGGGACCACGGCAACGCGGACCACGCCGGTCGCTCTGCCGCTGCCGGGCGTGACGTCACTCTCGGTTTCGCTCTGGACCACATGCGCCGTCCTGGCGGACACAACTGTGCGGTGCTGGGGCTGGAACGGAACCGGCCTGCTTGGGAATGGCACTACGACCAACAGCTCGACGCCCGTCGCGGTCGAGGGCCTGACCGGCGCAGTGGCCGTGACCGCGGGCGAATTCCATGCCTGCGCCGTCCTGATCGGCGGGACCATCAGCTGCTGGGGATTGAACGACTACGGGCAGCTCGGCGATCTCACGACCACTATGCGAACGACCCCGGTAAAGGTTGCCGGCATCTCCAACGCAATCGCCGTCGCAGTCGGTGCGTATCACACGTGCGCCCTCCTGGTTGACAAGACCGTCCGCTGCTGGGGCTTCAACATCTCCGGCCAGCTTGGCAACAACACGACCAATGACAGTTTCACGCCGGTCAAGGTCGCGGGGCTCTCCGACGTCAAGCAGATTGGGGCATCCGGCCACACCTGTGCGTTGCTCGACGACGGCACGGTGCGGTGCTGGGGTGAGAGCTTTGCGGGCGAGCTCGGCGACGGCACCGACACCGAGCGGCACGCGCCGGTCGAAGTCGTGGGTCTGACGGGCGTGACCGAGCTCGCCGTCGGCGGCAACCACAATTGCGCGCTTCTGGGCAGCGGGACCGTGGACTGTTGGGGCTACAACGCCTACGGCCAGATCGGCGACGGGACGACCACCGACAGATACGCGCCGGTCCCCGTCTCGGAGATCAGCGGCGCCACGTCGCTCTCATCCGGCACGAACAGCAACTGCGCCGGCCGCCCCGACGGCACCGTCGCGTGCTGGGGCTACAACGTCGGCGGCCTGCTGGGCACCGGAACCTCGGATACGGGCCTGACCCCGCAGCCGGTCGCCTGGTTCGGCCGAATCGCCGCGGGCGTGCATCAGGTCTGCGTCCGCGCCACCGACACTGCCGGTTTCACCGGCGCCGATGGCTCATGTGCCAGCCTGACGGTCAAAGGGCCGCTCGCCGGCGCGACCTACGTGGCCGTCACTCCCAGCCGTGTCGTCGACTCCCGGTCCGGGGCGAGGCTGGGCCTCTCCGCCTCACTGACGTCGGGGCAACCCCAGGTTTTCTGGGTGGCGGGCCGATCGAGCAACCCGGCCGTGGCCATCCCCTATGACGCTGTGGCCGTCACGGGCAATCTGACCGCCGTCAACGAAGGTTCGAGCGGATACGTCGGCCTGTCGCCAGGTCGGCCCGCCGGCTCCCCGGCGACCTCCACGATCAACTTCCCGAAGGCCGACACGCGAGCCAACGCTCTGACGATCCCGCTGGGCGCAGGCGGCGTCCTGTGGGCGACGTTCGTCGGCGCGAGCGGCACGAAGGCAGACGTGATCTTCGACGTGACCGGCTACTTCACCAGGGCGACGAGCGGTGCCACTTACGTAACGGTGACGCCCAACCGCCTTGCCGACTCCCGATCGGGCATCAGGACGGGGATGACGGCCTCGCTCGTCTCGGGCAATCCCGCCTCCTTCCAGGCGACCGGCATTTCATCTGACCCGGCCCTGGGCATCCCGAGCAATGCCGTCGCGGTGACGGGCAATCTGACCGCCGTAAACGAAGGCTCGGCCGGATACTTGAGCCTCACGCCGCAGAAGCCGGCCGGCACGCCTGCGACTTCCACGATCAATTTCCCAAAGGGAGATACCCGCGCCAACGCGCTGACCGTGCCGCTCGGGGCCGGCGGCGTGTTGTGGGTGACGTTCATGGGCGCCAAGGGCAGCACAGCCGACGTGATCTTCGACGTGACCGGTTATTTCGTGCCCGGAACCGCCGGCGCGAGCTACGTGCCCGTCACGCCGAGCCGCCTGGCCGATTCGCGCGCGCCGCTCAGGCTGGGCCTGGGGGCCTCGCTCGTCTCTCGAGCCCCCGGCTCTTTCCAGGTTACTGGCAGGTCCGCCGACCCGGCCCTGGACATCCCTGCCGGAGCCATCGCCGTGACGGGCAACCTGACCGTGGTCAACGAAGGCTCGGCCGGATATGTCAGCCTCACGCCCGATGAACCGACCGGCGCGCCGTCCACCTCGACGATCAACTTCCCGAAGGGAGATACCCGCGCCAACGCGCTAACCGTGCCGCTCGGGAGCGGGGGCGTGTTGTGGGTGACATTCATGGGTGCCACTGGCACAAAGGCCGACGTGATCTTCGACGTGACCGGCTACTTCACGCGCTGACCGGCTCGTCCGCGGCGGTAACCCGTGCGTGGCCGCGCCGTTCCAGCGAGACCTCCCAGAGCAGAACGGCAAGACAGGCGAAGAACGTGATGGGGACGCTGGCCGCCGCAAGCCAGGCGTCGCCCCCGAAGAGCGAGATCCAGCCCGCGAGCGGGAACACCACCGCCCACGTCCGGCCGCGCCCGACGAGCCAGGCGGTCGGCAGGAGGAGCAGCACGGCGTAGTGATCGCGCAGCGGCGACGAGATGAGCTGGCTGGCCACGATCGTGACCTGCAGGCTCAGCTCGGGGCCGGCGTAGCGCCACGCGGCGAAGAGCGCGGCCACGGCCACGGCGGCCGAAGCGAGCTGGATCGCCGTGGACGCGGCGTCCGAGGCGCCGGCCATGTGGGCGACGGCGCCCGGCGCGAAGTTATGCGGCGTCGTCAGCTGGCCGCCGAGCTCGCGCAGCAGATCGACGTAGGTCCCCCACGCACCTACGCCGGTGACGAGCGTCGCCGCAGCCGCGATCGCGAGAGTTGCGGCGACGGCCAGCGCAGCCGCACGGAACCGCCCCGTGGCGATCGCCCAGACCCCGAGCAGCGCCGGCTGCACCTTCACCAGCGTTCCGATAGCCGTCACCGCCCCCACGACCGCCGCCCGATCCATCCACCGCCACGCCGCCGCGAATCCCAGGAACAGGAGCGGCTCAACCTGGCCGAGCTTGACCGCGTACAGGAGCGGCCAGTCGAGCGCGGCCACGATCACGATCAGCCAGCGCACGTCGCGCCGGACCGGCAGGACCGCCACGCCGGCCAGGAAGCAGGCGGCCATCACCAGGCACCAAAGTCCCGCGGCCGCTCCCCCGAAGGAGAGCCACGGGACGAGGAAGACGGCGAAGGCCGGCGGGTATGTGTAGGTACCCGGGCACGTGCCTACGTTGACGGAGAACGCGACGTCGTAGATGGGGCGGCCGTCGCTCAGGGCCTGGGCTGCGCCCTCGTAGCAGTGGTAGTCGTAGCCCAGGGTCTTGCCGGCCGAAGCGAGCACGAGGGCGAGCATGCCCACCAGCAGGACGACCGAACCGACGGGCACGAAGGCCTCGGCCAGCCGGGGTCGCCGCCTTGCGGACGCCGGGAGCGAGGTCATCGCGAGGCGCTCACTGCTGCGGCGGGCTCTCTGGGATGCGCTTGACGCCGCCGTGGACGAACCTGATCCGGAAGAGGTCCCAGCCGACGCGAAGGGCGAGGCTCGGGCGGGCGTGCATGCGCGAACCTCGCCGATCGGCCCACACGACCGGCACGACGACCATCCGATAGCCGCGCCGGCGCGCCAGGTAGATGAGATCCGCGTCGAAGACGATACTGGTGATTCGGAGCCGGCCGAAGAGGTCCCTGGCCGCCTCGCGCCGGAACCCCTTGAAGCCGCACTGCGTATCGTCGATCGGGCCCGTCACCCAGATCCGAGCGGCCAGGCGGAAGATCTTGCCGACCAGCCGCCGAAACCGCGGCTGCGAGGCCCGCATGTCCGAACCGTCGGGCTGGATCCGGCTCCCGAGCGCAACGTCGTTCGAGGCCAGAGCCCCGATGAGTCGCGGCAGCTGATCCGGCGGCGTGGCCATGTCCGCGTCGGCGAACACGATCAGCTCGCCCTGCGCGGTCAGCATCCCCGCCCGCACGGCCGACCCCTTGCCTGCGTGCGGGACGGTGAGGAGCCGCAGCTCGAGGCAGCCGACACGAGGCGCCGTGGCCAGGGCCGACCCCCCGCTCGGTTCGTTCGGGCCGCTCGGGCCGCTCGGGCCGCTGGGGACGAGCCCGGCGGGCGCCGCGCCGACGTACTCGGCCCGTGCCCGGACCAGGGCGGCGGTGCCGTCCGTGCTTCCGTCGTCCACGACGAGCACGTCCACCTTGTCGGGCAGGGTTCCCGCCGCCGCCCCGCACAGATACGCGAGCAGCTCGTCCAGCGCGGGCCCGAGTCGGGCCTCCTCGTTGAACGCGGGCAGAACGATCGACAGGCTGCTGAAAACCATCTCCGGGAGTTTAGAGGCGCAGCAACCGGCCCGCAGCCCCTCCCGCGTGCCGGTCGGGCGCCGCCGCATCCGAAACGGCGACCAGCCAGCCGCACAGGATCAGCTCTTACCGATGACCTGCGGGGCACCGCAGGTGACCCACAGCGTGGGGTTCGAGGATCGGCCGATGAGCCTCACTCGATCCCCTTCCCGCGCGACGACGTTGCCGTGCTCGTCGATCAGCTGCAGGTTCGGCGTGAACCGAGCCGAATAGCCCGCGGACCACACGATCTCGACGTGGGCTTCTGGATCGCCGTCCACCCAGACAGGCGGCGATTCCCAACGGTCGCCATGAATGGTCCCGTCGAGACTCATGAGTGCACATCCGATAGTGTCCGGATGGGTCCGCCGTGAGACCGGCCACGTGTAGGCGACCAGCCCGGCGAAGGTCAACGCGGCGAGGATGGCCACCAGGCCGACAATTCGCTTTCTCGTCACGACCCCAAACGCTGTTGACGCAATGCTAGTCGGCCGGTCGGAGTCGCCGATAGGGCCTTCGTACCGGTGGAGCGGGTGGCCGCCGATGCTACGCTGCGACACCGTGCGGACTCCGTTTGCTCTCTATGCCTTCGCACTCGCGGCTCGGGCCGTTCTCTTCGCCGTGCACGCCGACGCCGCGTATCCAGATTCGTACTACTACGTCGACGTGGCCCGGGCGCTGCAGGCCGGCCACGGCTTCAACATCGACTTCATCTGGTCGTTCGTCGACGTGGGCGGTCGAATCCCGGCCCAGCCGATGCTGCCGATCCCGAGTAACGCCCATTGGATGCCGCTGGCTTCGATCGTGCAGCTGCCGACGATGTGGCTGCTCGGCCCCACGCCGCTGGCGTCGGTGCTGCCGTTCCTGCTGATCGGGGCGCTGGCGGTGCCGATGACCTGGCTGCTGGCGCGGGAGGTCGGGGCGGGCGATCGCATCGCTCTGGCGGCGGCGATAGCCGTCTCGCTGCCGGCGGCCGCGGCCATCTACATGGCCCAGCCCGACAACTTCGCGCTCTACCAGCCGCTCGGAACGGCGGCCCTGTGGCTGGCCGCCCGCGGCCTCAAGGGCCACCGCGGATCGTTCGCCCTGGCGGGCTTGATGGTCGGGCTGGCGACGCTGGCTCGAAACGACGGCGTCCTGCTGGGCGCGGCGGTCGGGCTGGCTTTCGTGTGGGATCGGTGGCGGTCATGGCGCTCAAGAGGCGGCCGATTGCCGGCCATCCCTTGGCGATACGCATTCGCCTGCTTCGGCCTCTTCCTCGTCGTGATGGCGCCCTGGTATCTGCGCCAGCTGGCCGTCTTCGGCAGCCTTTCGCCTTCGTCGAGCTCGGGCCGGATCCTGTTCATCGCCAACTACGACCAGATGAACAGCGTCACCACCGACACATCTCTCTCGGCCTTCCTGGGCCAGGGCATCGGACCGCTGCTGGCGAGCCGCGTTCTGGGCTTGGTGTCGGCGATCCAGATATTCGCCGTGCTGGCCTGCTCGGCGGTGCTGGCGCCGTTCGTAGTCGTGGGCTGGTGGGCGCGCCGCCGCTCGATCGATTTCGGGCCGTTCTTCCTCTATACCGGCCTGCTCTTCGCCGCGTCGGCGCTCGTCTTCGCGGTCCACGTGCCGTACGGGACCTTCCTCCACTCCGCCGAGGCGCTGATCCCGTACACGTACATCGCCGGACTCGAAGGTGTCGTGATCGCCGCCCGCTGGGTTGCGGTGCGCCGTCGGGGCTGGCAGGAGGATCGCGCCGCCAGGCTCTTCCTGATCGCCGCGGTCGTGACCGTCCTGATCAACGCCGGCGCCTTTGCGTTCCTGGCCGGACGATCGTGGAACGAGGACCGCGACCTTCGGCTCGACGCCGGCGCCGCCCTCGACCGAACCGGCGCGCCGGCGACCGACCTGCTGCTCAGCGCCGACCCGGGCGGGTTCGAGTACTTCACCGGCCACGGCGGCGTCGTCACGCCCAACGATTCGCTCGACGTCATTCGCGAAGTGGCCGCCGACTACGGCACGCGTTGGCTGGTGCTGGAGCGGGCGCACATCGTCACGCCGCTCATACCGATACTCGAGATGAAGCCGCGGCCGAGCTGGATCGGGGCGCCGATCTACACGGTGCCGTACACAGGGCCGTCGAGCGGCGACCCGGCGGCGGACGCCGCGCCGGCGCTGGCGATCTTCCCGATCTGCACGACTGCCGGCGACACCCGCTGCGCGACGGGAGCGACGCCGTGAGCGCCCAAGTGAGCTTCCGGCCCGGCCGCCGCGAGGCGTGGCTGACGGCCGGCGCCGTCTTCGCCCTGGCCCTGATCGTCCGGGCCGTGGCTGCGGCGACGCTCAGCTTCCCGGTCCCGGAGGACACGGCGTACTACGCCGGCGTCGCCCGGAACCTGGTCGAGGGCCGCGGCCTGGTGAGCGATGCCCTGTGGAGCTACGGAACACCGCCGCTGGCGGTGCCGCGCGCCGCATTCGAGGTGTGGATGCCACTGCCGACGCTGCTGGCCGCCCTCCCGATCTGGCTGGCGGGCGCGGTGAACTGGTTCCGCGCCGCTCAGGTTTTCTCCGTGGTCGTGAGCGCGATCGGCGCAGCCCTGGCGTGGCGGTTCGGCGCCGACGTAGCCGCCGAAATGGAACTGCCGGTGGGGCGGGCACGCACGCTGGCGGCCGGCACGGGCGTCGTGGCCTGCCTCCTGGGGCCGCTGGTCGTCTACGGGATGCTCCCCGACTCCACGGCCCTCTTTGCCGCGCTCTCTCTGGCGGCGTGCCTGCTGATGACGCGGATCGCGGCGCGCGCGCCCGAAGCGGACGGCGCCGACCGGCCGAACGGACGCCGGCTCCGCCGCCGGTTCGGCCGCCGGTTCGACCGCCAGTTCGACCGCCGCCTGGTCGGCCTGGGGCTGTTGATCGGCTTCGCCGGCCTGACCCGAAGCGAGGCCGTCTGGCTCGGCCTGGTATGGCTCGTCGTCGCCTGGCGCTGGACGTCGACCCCCGCCGGAGAACGGCCCTCCCGCCTCGAGCGCCTGCGTCTGGTCGCCGTCCCGGCCGCCGTCGCCGCGCTCGTCTTCGCCCCGTGGGCCGTCCGCGACTGGCTGGCGTTCGGCAGCCCGCTGCCCGGCCAGACCCTCGCCAACGCCCTGTCGGTCAACCCGAGCGACATCTACGCCTACCAGGACCAGCCGACCCTGGCAGGCTATCTGGCGCAGGGCCCCGCGGCGCTCGTCGGAATGCGCATCACCGGCATCGCCCACAACCTGCTCGACGTGTTGATCGTGCCCGGCTTCCCGATCGGCTTGATCGGCCTGCTGGCGCTGCCCAATTGCGTCCGGCTGCGCGCCCTGCGACCGCTCGTCTTGCTCGCCGTCGTCACCTTCCTGGTCACGAGCCTGGTGTTTCCGGTGAGCACCCTGTGGGGCACCTTTCTTCATGCCGCTGGCGCAATCTATGTCCTGCTCATAGTCAGCTGCCTCGTGGCGCTGGATCGCTTCATTGCCTGGATCGGACGATTGCGCCACTGGTGGCGACCGGTGGCATGGCTCGGTCCCGCCATGGCGACCGCCGTCGTCGTGCCGCTGATGTTCGTCTCGGTCGTTTCTCTCGACCGCTCGGCCGACGACACCCGGGCCCGATTCGACGCCCTGCCGGCTGCGCTGGATCGCGCCGGAGTGCCCCTCGCCGCGAACGCGCCGGTCATCACCGACAACCCGATCTGGCTGGCCGAAACGGCGCACGTCACTGCCGTCGCTCTGCCAGAAGAATCGCCGCAGTCAGTTTTGGCGCTGGCCCGCCATTTCGGATCGCGGCTTCTCATCGTCGCCCAAACCGACGGCGGCGGGGAGTGGCCGGCGATCCTGAACGACGGCGGTCCGGCCGCACAATGCTTCCGTGAGGTTCTTCTGACCGACGAATCGGGCAAGTCGCCTCCGAAAGGCTCTGCGCTGTTTCAAATCCGCGCATTCCGGATCGTCTGTTGACGAGAGACGCCCGTATACTCAAGCCGGTATGGACCCCGCACGCGGCGCCGCAGAATCGCGTGACCCGCGCTTCGACGAGCTTTACGCCGAAGCGAAGTCGACGCTGGGCTACGGAGCCAACA
>CAZGUS010000046.1:0-16864 GCA_964529245.1 uncultured Anaerolineaceae bacterium | reverse complement strand
GTGTCGTGAAGCCGCGTCGCAGCCTGCCCGAGCCCGAGCAGGGTCAGCGTGCCGGGGTCTCCCTCTATCACGACCTCACCCGGCGCCGGCAGCGTCACCTTCGCGATCGAGGCGCGCCGGTAGTGGATCCAGGTGGCGCGCTCGTCCACCGGACAGACCACGAAGCCCCACGGATGGATCACGAACTGGCCGACGCCGGTGGCGGGCGTGGCGGGCCCGTCGGGACCGGGTCCGAGCGGGCCGGCCGTGGGCTGCCAGGCGAATTCGAACAGCTCGACCGGAGCATCGGGCACCTTCACCAGACCGTCCGTCAGGCGCTGCTTGAGCCGCCGCTCGCGCAGTTCCCGTACGATCGGCCCGAGCTTGTCGCCGAACTTCTCGAGCATCCAGCGCATCGCGTCGGGGCCCTCGCCCAGCACGATGAGCGCGGTCGACTGCGAAATGGCGATCAGACTCAGGTCGCGGTAGCCGGCGTGGATCGGCCGCCCGCCGCCGACTTCGAGCGTCAGGCCCGTTTCGTCCAGGCGCAGCTTCGTCTCCTCGAGCGCGGTGTTCGGGCCGGCCGGCCGGGCCTGGCCGGCGTACTCGACGACCTCCGTCTTGGGCGCCGGCCCATCGTGCGCGGCCTTGTCGCGCCCGGTCTGCTCTCTCACGTCGCGCGAGTCGCGGCTACCCATGCCCATCGGCCCGCGCGGGTCGCGAGCGTCGCCGCGCTGCGCCGGAATGCCCAGCATGCCGGCCAGACCGGCCAGTCCGGCCATATCGGCCGGATTCCCGGCCCGGCGCGGATCTCGCGAGTCCCTGTTGCCGCCGTCGCCGCTGTCCATGGCGCCATCGTAGCGGGACGAAGGCGAAACCGCGCCGCCAGGGCGCCGTCCGGAACCCCCTTGTTGCCGGGATACTTGCGTAGTTGCGCAACCTGTTGTAGAGTGACGACATGCTCGAACTGAGCGATCTGGAGGCTACGCAACAGCGGTCAGCCGCGGTGGCCAGGGCTCTGGCCGACGCCAAGAGGCTGTGCGTCCTGCAGTGTCTCGGCGAGGGAGAGTTGTCCGTTCGGGATCTGTCCGAACGCGTCGGTTGCCATGTTCCGAACATGAGCCAGCACCTTGCGGTGCTGCGCAACTCGGGCCTGGTTCTGACCAGACGCGACGGCAACGTCATCTACTATCGGGTCGCGGACCTGCGGATTCTCGAGGCCTGCCGGCTGCTCCAATCCATATCAGGCTGAGCTCCACGGGAGTTCGGCGCATGCCGTAGGAAGAAAGGACCATCCGCCAGATGGCCGACGTCAAACAAGTCACCGACGAGACTTTCGAACAGGTCGTTCTCAACGCCGAGCGGCCGGTCATAGTCGACTTCTGGGCCACGTGGTGCGGCCCGTGCGCGATGGTCGCGCCGGAGCTGGACCGCATTGCCAAGAAGTACGCGGGCGTGATCGACGTCGTCAAGATGGATGTCGACGCCAACCCCGGGGTATCCCAGGCGCTCCAGATAATGAACCTGCCGACGGTCGCGTTCTTCCGTCCCGGGCAGCAGCCGATGGCCGTCATCGGGGCCCGGTCCGCGGAACAGTTCGAGGCAAGTTTCGGGCTTTCGCAGTACGCTACCGCCAAGAGTTGAGGGCCTGAAAAGGCCCTCACCAATCCGAATATCCCAAAACGGGGCCTCCCCCTCGGCCCCGTCTAGCGACCCCGGCCTACCCCCTCAGGCCGGGGTCGTGTTTTGTCCAAATCGATCTGGTCCGGCGGCAAGTCGGCCGGCCGGGACGGATCGCGACGGCGTCAGTTCGGGCGTGCCGGCGGCGTCCCGTCGTCGGGCGACTCGGCCGCCAGGCGCCAGGCGCTCTCGAACCAGGCCAGCGCCCGATCCAGGGCGAACGCGTCGACGACCCTGGGCTGGATGGTGATCCAACCCGGTCCGCGAGAGGACCGGACCGTGTCCGAGGTGCGAAGCGCGGCCTCGGCAACTTCGGGCCGCAGGCGCAGGCTGAGGATGCTTCCCTGGCGGGCGGCAAAGACCGTGGCACCGCGAACGTATTCCACCAGCGTGCCTGACTCGTGGCGATGGATCTCGTCCAGTTCGTCGGCCAGCCGGTCGACCGCATCGCTCAAGCTCGGCCCCTGGGCGTGTCCGTTGCCGGTTCGCTCGTCGGTCATACGATCAATAGCCTCCTGGCCGATATCGCAGGCGGTCAGCGCCCGGCTGCGAGAAGAACGGCTCGCAGATCCGCCATGTGGTCTTCGTAGTGTTCGGTCGTGTTGCCCAGCAGCGACTTCAGGTGGGCCGAATCCTTGAGCCACCGAATCTCCGGCACGACCGTCAGGTAGCCTCGCAGCTCGCCCGGCAGAGTCGAAAAGCGACGCCGCACCTCGGCTATGGGCAGCGCGGCCCATTCGCCCTGGAGGCCGGCGTTGATGCGCTCGCCCTGTGCATCCCAGTCGCCGCCGACGCCTTCGAGCCAGTCGAACGCCCGACTCTGGGGCCCGACGGCGAGCTCCTCGGCGATGGTCCGCCAGGTCTGGATCCAGGCGCCCAGGTGGCCCATCAGATCCCTGCCATTCCAGCCGTGGGCGCCCTCGACGGGCTTCTCCAGCTGCTCATCGGTGAGATCGAGCAGGGCCTCGTAGGGGCGCCACGCCTCGCGTTCCTCTTCCAGAAATGACATCCCGTCGGCATACATGCGCCGATGGTAGCGCCCGGTGCGTGGCTGCGCCGGACTAACTGGCTGTCTTAGGTACGCCCGGACGGGCCATTGCCCCCTGCGGATACGGCGCTACGGTGGAGCTGGCCGCCGATCAAACAGCACGCGAAGAGGCCAGGGGCGTCGGACACGGGCCGGAGCCACCGCAACCGCCACCTTGAGACGACCGGGGCGTCGTACAGGAGGTCGCCAGCTCCGACCACGACCCGAGCAACCACGGAGAGCCGGCCAGCATGGCCTCCCGATCGGCGGCCTCCAAACCTTCAGCGCGGCGGCAACGCCGTGTCCAGCCGACGGCGCCGAATGGTCCCGTCACGCTCCATGTGGCGCAGGACCACGCGCGCCGCCAGTAGCAATCCGGCGTCTCGGTCGATCGTGTGCACGATCCAGTCGACGTATGTGGGCTCGAGCTCGGCCACGTCCGCGAGTGTCAGACCCTCGAACTTGCCGAACCGCAGGCGCGTGTCCAGCGCCTCGGCCAGGTCGGGCATCTCGTTTTCCATGCTGGGGTCGAGCCGCCGGTGCGTCGGCCCGCTCGGAGTCGAGGCCCGCGGCGGCTCGCGATCCTCCGCGGAGCGCGGACGCGGCGGCAGTCCCGGCAGCGGGCTCCGTTCGAGCGGGTGCAGCACCGTGTTGGTGGGCCGCAACAGCGAGCTGGTATCGATGCGGGCGGTGACGGGCCGGCTCGAGATGCTGTGCGGAGCCCGACCGGGGCGGTATTCCGGCGCTGCCGGCGCCTCACCGGAGCTGGCTCCGGGCCACTCCCCGAACTGGCCGGCGCGGGCCGTTCGAGCCGCCGCGTCGCGATGCCACTGCCGCCGCTCCGGGTCGCTCAGCTCGTGGTACGCGGCGTTGATCTCCGCCATGCGGCGGTTGGCATGCCGCTCGACGCCCGGATCGCCGCTCGCCACGTCGGGGTGGTGCTGGCGCGCCAGGCGCCGCCACGCCGCCTTGATGGCGTCCATCGTGGCGTCGAGGGGGATCTCCAAGACCGTGAACGGGTTGCGAGCTGGCATCCCACCAGTCTACCGGGCCGGGCCCCAACCACCCTGCCGATCGTCTGGGCCCTCGCCGCGACGCTCATGAGCCCGCTCGCTTGACAGCGGCGCCGCGGTGCCGTCCCCTACTCTCATGCCAACTCACTTCCGACCCGGACGCCTGGCCCTGGCCGCGGGCGTCGCCGGCGCCGTCTCATTCGGCCTCGCCTATCGGTTCGCTCTGCAATACCGCCGCCGCGTGGGCCTGCCCCATCGCAGCGCGGTCGAGGGCAGCCCGTCCGATTTCGGCCTGAGGTTCCAGCCGGTCGAGATTCCCTCGGGCCAGGCCAGCCTGGCAGGCTGGTTCGTTCCGGCCGAAGGTTCGGACGGTCTCGATCCTGCCGCGCACGCGCGGCCGGCGATCGCCATCGTGCACGGCTGGGAGTCCAACCGCGGCCGATCGGTGGCGCACGTCCGGTACTTGCACGCGGCCGGCTTCCATTGCCTGGTCATCGACGTCCGCGGCCACGGTGACAATCCGGCGGAGGAACTGCCGGTCAACGTGCCCGAGTTCGGCGAGGATGCCGCGGCCGCCGCCCGGTGGCTGGCCGCCCGACCGGACGTTTCGGGCGTGGGCCTGCTGGGGCACTCGATGGGCGGCGCCGGCGCGATCGTCGCCGCCGCGGCCGAACCGTCGGTGCGGGCGGTGGTCGCGCTGTCGTCGCCGGCCGACCTGGTTCGGATGACCCGGCGGACCTTCGAGATGGCGGAGCTGGGCATCCCCGGGATGATCGCCACTCCCCTCGCCTATCTGACCGCGGCCGTCTTGCTGGCGCCGCGTCGCCATTCCATCGACGACGCCAGCGCGTGCCTCGCCGCGGCTCGCTACCGCGGCCCGCTCCTGCTGATGCACGGCGAGGACGATCGCGGCGTGCCGGTCGCCCATCTCGACCTGATCGCCGCCGCCGCCCGGGAGGCCCGCGACGGCCGTGGCGAGGCCGGCGCCCCGGTCGAAACGATGATCGTGCCGGGCTACGGACACCGCTGGCTTTTCGAGGACGCCGAAGTGCGGCGTCGAACCGCTTCATTCTTCGCTCGTGCGCTCGACGGCTCGTTGGACCCGGTGACGGCCGGTGAGCTGGCGGCGGCCTGCATCGTGGAGCGGCCGGAGAACCCCGTGTATGGCTTCGGCGCGGTCGGCACCTCGGTGGCGGCCGAAGCGGAGGCACGCGAGAAGGCTCGCTCGCAGGCTCGAGCCGGAACCAGGCCGGCGGCCCGCAACTGATCCGGCCGAATCCGCCGGCCGCGCCTCGTGGTCGGCCGGCTGCCCGCCCGAATGGAGATCCGATGGACACCTGGCAAGCGATCGACACAACCCGAGCCATCCGCAAGTTCGAGGACCGGCCGCTGGCGCCCGAGGACCTGCGGCGGATCCTAGACGCCGGACGACGCTCCGGCAGCTCCAAGAACCAGCAGAACTGGGATTTCGTCGTCTGCACCGATCGAAGTCACCTCGTCGCGCTGGCCGGAGTAGGCCCGTACGCTCAACACCTCGCCGGCGCCGCCGCCGCGGTCGCCCTCGTCACACCGGACCCTGCCACATCCGAGGCACCGCTCTCGGTCATGTGGGACCTTGGCCGCGCGGCCCAGAACATGACCCTGGCGGCATGGGAGCTGGGCATCGGCAGCGTCCCGGCCACGGTGTACGACCAGCCGCTCGCCAAAGAGCTTCTGGGCCTCCCGGCCGACCGCCACTGCGAGTTCTTCCTCTCGTTCGGCTACCCGGCCGATCCCGCGGCCCTCACCTGGGCCAAGCGCGCCGGCGGCCGCAAGCCGATCGACGCGATCGTCCACCTCGAGCGCTGGTAGCCCCGCCCGACGCAAGGAGCCCACGCTGCAGGCCTACTCGATCGGTGGCTGGCGCAGCTGTAGCAGGAGCGGGTTCACGATCCCTCGGTACTTGCGACGAATGGGCCCGAACCTGAAGCCGCCCGACTCGATCCCGCCCCCGGCGGGATGTATTCCCAGCGACCCGATCCGAAGGAACAGGCCGTTGTGAAAGCCAGCCTCGAAGTGGACGTGCGCACCGGTCTGGCGAATTGAGACAAACGCCAGCATCTCGCTCCATTTGCTTGGGAATGCCCCGGTCTGCGTCGAACGGATCGAGAAATCGTGCTCGTACCTGCGCGTACCGTCGGCGTCCACGCCCAAGAACCGCCAACGCTGGGCCGCGGCCCAGGCATCGACTATGGGCGCCACGTCGAAGTCGGCCTGAAATTCGCGAACGGTCGTTCGGGCCACATGTACTCTCCGCGGTCGGTCTTGGTCGCCCAAGTCTAGCGACACGTCAGGTACGCCGACCGGCTGTTGTTCGAATACCCGGACCATCCCGCCGCATTGACACGGACGAAGCCGCCGGGGGCCGCAAACCCCTGGACTCCATCGTGCACGGCGAGCGCTTTCGTCAGTCGGGGTCGCGCCGCCGCCCTCGGGGCGATTTCCTCCTCATCGTCACCCGGGCGACACTAACGCGGAGATCGTATGCGAGGAGCCTCGAGCCAGGCACCAGTACCGCCCCGCCTACTCCCAGCGGAACGACCGACCCGCGATGCCCAGACACACGACCAGCCAGCCGGTGAGGATTGCCAGATCGACGCCGAGCGGCGCCACCTGGGTCCCGTTGACCATGACCTGGCGCAGGGCGTCGGCCAGGTAGGTGAGCGGCATAACCCGCCCGATCGTCTGCAGGAACCCCGGCAGGAAATCGAACTGGAAGAAGATGCCCGAGAGGAACATCATCGGCATCTGGACGACCTGGACGACGCCCGTGGCCTGCTCCTCGGTCTTGAGGAACGAGGCGAGCATGAAGCCCAGAGCGAGGAACGCTCCGGCGCCGAGCAGGACGATGCCGGCCACCGCCAGGACGCTGCCGACGATCTGGACGTTGAACACGCTCAGCCCGATGCCGAGTATCACCACGGCGTCGACGAGCGCGACCATGAGGCGCATCAGGACGTTGCTCCCGACGAGCTTCCAGCGGGCCAGAGGCGTCGCGCCGATGCGCTTGAGGATGCCCTTCTCGCGCTGCTGGACCAGAGGAATGGCGGCGAAGACACCGAGTTGCATGAGGGCCATGGCCAGGATGCTGGGCACCAGGTATGCGACCGAACTGATGTTGGTCGACTGCAGGGTCATCTGCTGGACGCCGACCACGGCCGTGCCGCCGGCCAGCTGCAGGTTGAAGCCGCTGGCTATCTGGCCGACGATCTGCTCGACGACCTGGCTCACCTGGCTCTGACTTGGGTCGACGTATAGCTGAAGGTCAGTAGGAGTCTTCGCGGCGACGGCTGCGCCGGTACCGGCCGGAACCACGACTATCGACGAGATGTCGCCGTGCTGCATCGCCGCCTTCTCGGCCTCGAGCGAGCCGGTCTGGATGGTGAGCAGGCTGACCTGCGACAGCGACTTCTGGAGCCCGATCGACACCTGCGTGTTGTCCTGATCGACGAACCCGATGGCGACCTTGCTGTCGGCGTTGCCGCCGAAGATCCAGCCGAATAGAAAGACGAACATGACGGGGAAGAAGAACGTCCAGAAGAGGGCGGCCCGGTCCCGAACCAGCGATCGGATGTTCGCGACCGTCAGCCGCAGAAGGGTATTCATCTTTCGGCTCCTAGTCGCGCAGTGCTCGACCGGTCAGGTCGAGGAAGACATCTTCGAGAGTGGCCTGGCGGATGCCCAGGTTCTTGGGCTCCACGCTGAGGCCGTCGGCGAGGGACAGCAGCGTTCCGATCGTGCCCGCGACGTCGCTCGAGTACAGGACGGTCTGCCCGTCCTCGACGGTGGCCCGAGTGACGCCCTGGAGCTTGCCGAGCTCCGGGAGGAGGAGCTTCGGGCTCGTGTCGAAGAACACGGCCCTCTCCTTGAACCGCCGCCCGATCAATTCCGGGACCGTGCCCATCTCCAGGATGTGGCCGTGATCCATGATGGCCACGCGGTCGCACAGCTCGGCGGCCTCTTCCATGTAATGGGTCGTCATCAGGATCGACTTGCCCTTGGCCTGCAGGCCCTTGATCAGGTCCCACAGCGAACGGCGCGCCTGCGGGTCCAGGCCGGTGGTCGGCTCGTCCAGGAAGATCAGCTCGGGATCGTTGACCAGGGCCAGCGCGATCGACAGGCGCTGCTGCTGGCCGCCCGAGAGGTTCATCGACCTGGCCTTCGCCCGCTCGCCCAGGTCGACCGCGTCGATCAGCTGCCTCGTCGGCAGGTGATGTTCGTAGAAGCTGCCGAAGAGATCGAGCAGCTCCGTCACCGTGAGGCGCGGATAGAGCGAGACCGTCTGGAGCTGCACCCCGATGCGCTCCTTGATCGACTGAGCTTGCCGGGTGACATCCAGGCCGAAGACGCTGACGGTTCCGGAATCCGGCTGGCGCAGGCCTTCGAGAATCTCGATCGTCGTCGTCTTGCCGGCCCCGTTCGGGCCGAGCATGCCGAAGACCTCGCCGCGTCCAACCTGGAAGCTGACCCCGTCGACGGCCTTGACGTCGCCGTAGCACTTGCACAGGTTGGCGACGCCGATTACAGGCTCGCCGCTTTGCGTCATCTCGCTCCTTGCTCACTGCTGCATTCCCGCCGACAGCCGCAGCCGTCCTGCGGCATCGAGTCTAGCGAGCGCGCCGCTGTCCGGCCGTCAGCCGTGAGAATGACCCCACATCGGGCTGAGGGCTGAAACCGCCTACTTCGGGCGCGCCAGCATGTCGGCGGAGCGGCCGCCGAGGATCGCGAAGCCGAGCCTTTCGTACAGCCGGATGGCCGCGTCGTTGTCGGCGTAGACGCCGAGGTAGATCAGGTCAACGCCCTCCGCGCGCGAGTCGGCGGCCAGGAGGCGCGTGATGTGGGAGCCGAAGCCGCGTCCCTCCCAGCCGGGCCTGGTCCCGATCGAGGACAGGTAGCTCGCGCCGTCGAACGTGTAGCGCTGCCCCGTGGCGACGGCTTCGCCATCGAGCGTCAGCACGTAGGCATGGAAGTCCGGCAGGCCGAGCGTCAGGCCGATCTCGCGGACGAGGTTCGCGTAGCGGGCCCCCGGGACGCCGAACGACTCCCCGATGACCCGGGCCAGCGCCTTCGCCCGAGCCGGAATCTCGGCCTCCGGCGAGCGGTGCCAACGCTCCAGGACCGCGCCCCCCGGGGCTTCGCCGTCGCCGGCCGGCCCCGGCTCGCGGACGAGGACCATGTCGAACCCACCGCCCTCGTCGACGAAGCCGTTGGCCGACAGGCGCGCGATGAGGTCGTCCGGCTCGCTCAGATCCGGAACGACCCAGAAGTGCGGCCGGCGATCGAGCGCTTCGAACATGTCGACGGCCTGGCGCAGCCGGGCGTCGAACATGGCCGCATCGGACGGCCAGCGCACCGCGACCAGGCGGTTGAAGAACGGTTCCTTCTCGACGCCGGAGAACAGCAGCACGGCGTCGCCGAGGTCGCGCCAGATCCGCCCCGGGATGGTCACAGACCTCGCCTGGTGCGCCTCCATGAAGCGAAGGGCCGGCGCGTCCAGGCCGAAGAAGCTGGCGTTCGGGTCAGGCAGAGGCATGCCCTCACGTTACGATATCGAGCCGGACCCGGAGCGGTGAGCGGGACGAACCGCGGTGCCTTGGGCGCCTGGACGAGCCTAGTAGTTCCAGCGCTCGAGGGCGTTCGCCCACCGCTCGGCCGCCCGGGCCGGCAGCAGCCGCTCACGGAACGCCTGCCTTCGCTCCAGGTCGGCGAGCATCGGCCGCAGCATGTTCAGCCAGCCCTGGGCCCGCTCGTGCGACAGCTCCTGCCAGGCCAGCACCTGCCCGACGTTGCCGCTCTCGAGGCGCCGCCAGACGACGCAGACGCCGGACTCTCCGTATTGCAACGAGGCCTGAGTGGCAGGGCCGCCGAGCGACCCGGCCACGGTCAGGAAACGAGGCCACATGGCGACGGTCTGGGGATCGACCAGGGCCTCGATCAGCCTGCTGACGATCCACCACATGCCGTCGGAACCCAGACTCAGGCGAGCTTCGCCGACCGCGAAGACGTGGCCGACGCCGCGGTCGTTCATCTGGAGAACCAGGCCGTCGGGCGTGCCGGGGAGAGAGAAAGCCAGCGGCTCGATCGGCAGTGACAGCGGGAGCGCTTCGGGAAGGGCCGGCGCCGTTCGCGGCGTGGCGGTCACCAGTCGGAGGCCTCGACGCTTTCGGGTCGGCGTCTCGATCCGGCCGCGCATCACGTCCGCGACGTATTCGCCGGTCGGCGCTGGGCTTGCGGCGACCGGGCTCGGCTCGAGCGCGAGCAAACGGGCCAGCTGGTTGTTGTCCGCCAGCCGGGTCATCACCTTGATCGTTCGGCCGTCGACGGCGAACTCGCGCATGTCCTCAGCGGCCAGCGCCTGTTTTCGTCCCATGACAGTCCTCGCTTCGTTCGCTGCGCTGTGCCGATCGGGCCGTCAGGACCGATCGGGCCCGCCCGAAGGCAGGTCGAGTCCCAGCACAAGCGACTACGCAAGGGCACCGACGCCGTCGCAATGCGCCCGGGCACGAGCCCGGTACGCTCAGATTACAGCTTTTCAAGCGTTTGGTGGGACTTTTGGCGCATCCTCCCAGGACTATTGGCGGCCGGGGCGTCGGCGCGGCGCCGGCTGCCCGTCGCGCGAGGTTCGGTCCCGCGGCGACCGCGCACCGACCGCGGCCATGCGACCCGGGTTGGAACCCTATACTCGGGCTACCCCGCCGGCCGAAACCGACCGGCGAACCGTGTCTTGAGGAGCTCGCGTCATGGATCGCACCGGACAGGAACCCGCCATCGCAGCCAACGCCGCCGTCGGGGCCGGCGAACCGGCAGGCGGCCCGGGTCCGGCAAGCGGCGCGACGAGCGGCGGCGCGCTCGTGCCGCAGGGAGACTTCGCGGCGCTCTCGAAGCCGCACATGTCGCCCATCCTGGGCCGCTACTACGAGCGCAGCTGGGACCACGGCGAAGGCCACCTTCTCTACGACTCGGCCGGGCGCGGCTTCCTCGATTTCGCCTGCGGCATCGCCACGACGTCCCTCGGCCACCACCATCCGGCCGTGACGCAGGCGATCAAGGACCAGGCCGACAAGCTGCTCCACATCTGCAACGCCCTCGGCTATCTCGAGCCCGTCGCACAGCTGGCCACGCTGCTGGCCGACGCCTGCCCCGACCCGCTCGACACCGTCTTCTTCGGCAACTCGGGCACCGAGGCCGTCGAAGGCGCGCTCAAGCTGGCCCGTCGCGTTACCGGACGGCCCGGCATTGTCGCCTTCCGGGGCGCCTTCCACGGCCGAACCTTCGGCGCCGCCTCCATCACCAGCTCCAGCATCAACTACCGGCAGGGCTACGAGCCGCTCCTGCCGTCGGTCTACCTGACGCCGTTCCCGAACGTCTACCGCTACTTCGGCGACGACGAGGAAGCCGCGACGGCCGGGGCCATGGGCGCGCTCCGAACGCTGCTGGGCCACGAGATCCCGGCGTCGTCGGTCGCGGCGATCATCATCGAGCCGATCCAGGGCGAGGGCGGCTTCAGCCCGGCCCCGATCTCGTTCCTGCGCGAGCTGCGCGCGCTGTGCGACGAGCACGGCATCCTGCTGATCTGCGATGAGATCCAGTCAGGCATAGCCCGCACCGGCAAGATGTGGGCCTTCGAACACGCGGGCATCGTCCCCGACGTCGTCTGCGTGGCGAAGGCGCTCTGCAACGGCATGCCGATCGGGGCGATCGTCAGCAGCCGCGAGCTCCAGGAGCGCTGGGGCGTCGGCGCGCACGGCACCACCTTCGGCGGCAACCCGGTCTCGTGCGCGGCCGGCGTGGCGGTCATGAAGACGATCGCCGAGCAGGGCCTCGTGTCCAACGCCGCCACCCGCGGCGACGAGCTGATGACGGCTCTAAAGGGCGTCATGGCCGCCGACGAGAGGGTCGGCGACGTCCGTGGCCGCGGCCTGATGGTCGGCGTGGAACTGGTCAAGGATCGGGCCAGCCGCGAGCCGGACACGGAGACCAGCGAGGCGCTGGTTCTGGCGTGCGCGGAACAGGGTCTGCTCGTCCTCAACTGCGGCACGCATCACAACGTCATCCGGTTCCTGCCCCCGATCGACGTCACGTCCGAGGAAATCGGGCGAGGCGTCGAGCTCTTCGCCGCGGCGTTGCGGTCTCTTCCGCGGGCTTAGGCTGCGGCCGCCAGGTGGCGGCCCCATCGTCGGCCACTCACGCTCCGGCCGCCATATAGCGGCCCCATCGTCGGCCAGGCGCACGCCAACAGACATGTCGATGCCCGCGACGAAGGCCGCGGGCATCGATTCTGGTTCGGCGGATCCGGATACAGGGCACTATGACGGAGTGCCGGCGAACCGGGAATTCGGTTTGGAGGCTAGCGGTTCCTGTCCAGGAAGCTCATGACGTCTTCCAGACGGAAGCGCCTGTCACCCCGCTTGCATACACGGTAGAACGGCAACTCGCCGCGATCTCCGAGTCGCTTCACCGTGTTCACGTGCAGGTGAAGCATTCCGGCCACCTCGCTCGCGGTGAGCATGGGCCCGAGTTCGTTAGCAACCACGGCAGCCATTGACTTCCTCTGGGTCTCCATCAGACCGAGCGCATCGACTTCCTTAGGACGGCCAGGCCTGGTCCGGCCTGAAGCGACGCGAACCGTACAGACTCCACCGGACTGTCACAAGCCGTACTTTGGGCGGCTGCCACCCGTACCGGTCGCCCGGCGCCGGTCGTACCGGTCGCGTCCGCCAAACGGGGCGAAAGCCGGGCCGCGTCGAGCGACGCGCGGCCCGGATTCACCACTTGGTCAGCTTGGGGAGCTGGTCGGAGATGCCGGACTCGGCGATGGAGCCGTCGACGCGCTGGGGACCTCGGACGCACTCGCGAGCGGCGACGAACTCGGCGCGACCGAGGCGCCCGGACTGCCGGACGCGCCCGGCGATCCGCTTGGGCTCGGTGTGGGAGTCGGCGTGGCGTTGACCGAAGGCATCGCCATCGGGGAAGGCGCCGGGCTGACGGCCGCAAGACCGAAGTCCTCTCGGATCGTGTCGATGTCGTTCGTGAACTGAGTGTCCGCCTGCGTCACCGATGCCGAGAGTGCGTTCACGTCGTAGGCGCTCGTGGCCGCGTCGATCTGCTGGAGCAGGGGCAGGTATTGCTGGCTGTCGCTCAGGAAGGTGGTCACGTCGTTGGCGGCCGGACCCCAGTCCTTGACGGCGGTGACGGCGTCGACCCAGCCCTTGGTCTGAGTGTAAAAGTCCTTGTAGTCGGCCTGCTGCTTGGCGAAATCGAGCGTGTCGGCGGCGATCGCGGCGCGATCCTTCTCGCGGGCCGGAGACCACTTGTTCTCGATCGTGGTCCACTGCTGCGCAGGAGTCGGCGGCGGCGGGTTGATGAACCCGGTGTAGATCCACAGAATGGCCAGGAGTACGACCAGCCCGCCGAGGATCGGGAGGTAGGCCCTGACCCAGCGATAGGCCGTGCCATGCTCCTTCTTGCGCCGCGACGGCGCAATCTTGGCCCGCTTGCCCTCGGTATGTGAGCGCGACTCGACCGGCGCTTCGTCCTTGAGCGGCTCGTCTGCCGGCGCGGTCTTGAGTGCAGGCTTAGCGGTGGTCTTGGGCGCAGCGGCGGCGGCCTTCGAGTCCGGCTTCGCCGCCGGAATTGGGGCGGACTTCGCGGCCGGAACTGGGGCGGACTTCGCCGCGGGATTGGCTGCAGGATTGGGCCCGGCGTCCGAGTGTCCTCGTGGCTTGCGACTGGCCGGCGTCCCTCGACCTCGGCGCGGCTGTGGCGACAATCTCGACCTCCTGACAGCTACCTGAGAGCGTTGCGGCCCCCGCCTCACTGTTGGGCCCCCGGGAGCCTATCAGCGCCGGGGAGGTGTCGGAAGTCTAGCGCGATCAGGGCGGCTGCGCGGCCGGAGCCCCCGCCGCGAACTACCCGCTCCAAAGGGTCGGCGCAGCCTCCCCGACCTGAGGGCCGGCGACGTAGCCGTCCGGCGCCGCGCGCCATAGTTGCCGTTTCGTTCCGAATCGCAACCTTCGCAACCTTGACCCGAGGACCGCCTCGGACGACACTCGGTTTTCCGCAACGGAAGAGGCTCCTTCGAACGGAGCAGGGACTCCTGTCGGCGCCTCCACCGGACAAGTCGCATGGCGGAAATCGAAGCGAGGATGAACCAAGTTGGGGCAGACTGGCGGTCCGCGAGCCCAGGGTCTGTATGACCCGGCATTCGAGCACGACTCGTGCGGCTTCGGATTTGTCGTGGACATCGCCGGCCGTCCTTCCCACGACGTCGTTCGCGACGCACTGACCGTCCTCGTCAACCTCGAGCACCGCGGCGCCACCGGCTCCGAGAAGAACACCGGCGACGGTGCCGGCCTGACCATCCAGATCCCGCACCGCTTCCTGTACGAGGTCGCCGACAGGTCCGGGGTCCGGCTGCGCGGTCGCGGCGGCTACGGCGTCGGCATGGTCTTCCTTCCGCCGGACAAGGTCAGCCGCGTCGAGTGCTTCCGCCTCTTCGAGCGGGTCGTCGAGGAAGAGGGCCTCCATTTCCTGGGCTGGCGCGAGGTCCCGACCGACAACACCGGCCTCGGCGCGAGCGCGAAAGCCAGCCAGCCGCTCATCCGCCAGGTGTTCATCGACCGGCCGGAGGGCATGGTCGAGGACCTGGCGTTCGAGCGGAAGCTCTACATCGTCCGGCGCCTGGTAGAGAAGGCCGTGTCGCGCTCGGCCATCCCCAGCCGCGGCGACTTCTACATGCCCTCGCTGAGCTGCCGGACCATCGTCTACAAGGGCATGCTCAACGCCTCGCAACTGCGGACCTTCTATCCGGACCTCCTGGACGAGCGCGTCGAGAGCGCCATCGCCATGGTCCACTCGCGCTTCTCCACCAATACCTTCCCCTCATGGGCGAGAGCGCATCCGTATCGCTACATCTCCCACAACGGCGAGATCAACACCCTGCGCGGCAACGTCAACTGGATGCACGCCCGCCAGTCGCAATTCAGGTCCAAGCTGTTCGGCGACGAGCTCACCAAGGCCCTGCCGGTCATCGATACCGAAGGATCGGATTCGGCCATCCTGGACAACACCCTCGAGCTTCTGTACCTGTCGGGGCGCAGCCTGGCCCACGGACTGATGATGATGGTGCCGGAGCCATGGCAGCACCACGAGTCGATGGCGCCCGAGAAGAAGGCCTTCTACGAGTACCACGCCTGCCTGATGGAGCCGTGGGACGGGCCCGCCTCGATCGCGTTCACCGACGGCATCCGCGTCGGGGCGACACTCGACCGCAACGGCCTGCGCCCGGCCCGCTACTACGTCACCGCGAGCGGCCGCGTCGTGATGGCGTCCGAGGCCGGCGTGCTCGACGTCCCGGCCGATCAGATCGTGGCCAAGGGCCGCCTTCAGCCCGGTCGCATGTTCCTGGTCGATACCGCGGAGCAGCGCATCGTCTCCGACGACGAGCTCAAGCATCGCGTCGCCGGCGAGCATCCCTACGAGGAGTGGCTGCGCGAGTGGCTGGTCAAGCTGACCGAGCTGCCTCCCCCGCCGCGGGTCATCGAACCCGACCACGAGACCGTCCTGCGCCGCCAGGAAGTCTTCGGCTACACCGCCGAGGACGTCCGCATCCTGATCAACTCGATGGCCGCCACCGGCACCGAGCCGGTCGGCGCGATGGGCAACGACGCGGCGCTGGCGGTGCTCTCGGAGCGGCCGCAGGTCCTCTACTCCTACTTCAAGCAGCTCTTCGCCCAGGTCACGAATCCGCCGATCGACTCCATCCGCGAAGAGATCATCACCGCCACCGAGATGGCCATCGGTCCCGAAGGCAACCTCCTGGAACCGGAGCCGACGGCGGCCCACCAGCTCGAGCTGCCCTCGCCGGTCCTGTCGAACGAGGAGCTCGAGAAGATCCGCCACCTCTCGACGGGCGACCCGCACGGCTTCAAGACGATCACCCTGCCGATCCTCTACCAGGTGGCCGACGGCGGTGCGGGGCTGCGCAAGGCGATCGAGGCGATCCGCGACCGAGCTTCGGAGGCGATCGCCGAAGGCCACAACATCATCATCCTCTCGGACCGCGGCCACAACGCCGAGGAAGCTCCGATCCCGGCCCTTCTCGCCGTCTCGGCCGTTCACCATCACCTGGTCCGGGCCGGCACGCGGACCCTCGCCGGGCTGGTCCTCGAGTCGGGCGAGCCGCGCGAGGTCCACCACTTCGCGCTGCTGTTGGGGTATGGCGCCAGCGCCGTCAACCCGTACCTCGCCTTCGAGACGGTCCACGACCAGGTCCGTCTCGGCATGATCGCCGGCGACGCGGAGCTGGCCGAGAAGAAGTACCGCAAGGCCATCGCCAAGGGCATCGTCAAGGTCATCTCCAAGATGGGCATCAGCACCATCCAGAGCTACCACGGCGCCCAGGTCTTCGAAGCGCTGGGCCTCAACCAGGACTTCGTCGACGAGTACTTCACCGGAACCCCCACCCGCATCGGCGGCGTCGGCATCGACGTCATCGCCCGCGAAGTGAAGATGCGCCAGGACCGCGCGTACCCGCCGAAGCGGCCGATCTACCACAAGCAGCTCGGCACCGGCGGCAGCGTCCAGTTCCGCGTCGACGGTGAGGATCACCTCCTCAACCCGCTCTCGATCGCCCAGCTCCAGTACGCCACACGCGCCGGCAGCTATGCCGGTTTCAAGGAGTACTCGAAGCTCATCGACGATCAGTCGGAGGGCCTGTGCACGCTGCGCGGCCTGATGGACTTCAAGCCCAACCACCGCCACCCCCTCGCCGTCGAGGACGTGGAGCCGGTCGAGTCGATCGTCCGCCGCTTCAAGACCGGCGCCATGAGCTACGGCTCGATCTCGCGGGAGGCCCACGAGGCCCTGGCCATCGCCATGAACCGCCTGGGCGGCAAGTCGAACACCGGTGAAGGCGGAGAGGATCCGGCCCGCTTCGAGACACTGCCCAACGGCGACTCGATGAAGAGCGCCATCAAGCAGGTCGCTTCCGGCCGCTTCGGGGTCACCAGCGAGTATCTCGTGAGCGCCCGCGAGATCCAGATCAAGATGGCCCAGGGCGCCAAGCCCGGAGAGGGCGGCCAGCTGCCCGGCCACAAGGTCTACCCCTGGATCGCCAAGGTCCGCC
>CAZGUS010000045.1:0-16950 GCA_964529245.1 uncultured Anaerolineaceae bacterium | reverse complement strand
GCTCTCGTTCTCACCCACACGGACTTCTGCCAATCCGGAAATCACCTCCTTCGGGCCTCCGTCGCGATCACGGCCCGTAACCGCGCCCCGAAGAGCGCGCACAAACCGCCCACGAACAGGGCTGCCGGAGTGTAGCCCGACGCATTACGGCGGTCAACCTGGGCCGACCGCTTGGCCCCGCGAGGGCCGGACCTTCAGAAAGGCACCTGGTGCCAGGTCAAGCCGCCGTCGTCGGTCACATAGACGGTCGGATGATCGGCGCCGCACTGGCTGCCGCTCGGGTCGCAGACCATCAGCATGCCCTCCAGCATTCCGTGCCGAGCGTCCCACCAGACCATGCCATCTGCGGTGGTGAAGCCGGTGCTCGGCACGACCGACCACGTCCTGCCGGCATCGAGCGTCCGGACAAGCATGTCCGCCTTCTCGGGGCCGCTGCCCTGCTGGAGAGCGATCCAGTAGTCCGGACCGAGGACCGAAACGCTGTAGACCGAAAGCCCGAGGAGGTTCGTGGCGGAATCGGGGATCGTTCCAACCGCGTACTGCTTCGTCCATTTGACTCCGCCGTCCGAGCTGGCATACACCTCGGCCGTCCTGGGCGTGTAGGCCCCGGTCGTCGTCGGAGTCATCGACGCGAGCAAGCGGAGTCTCCCTGCACCGTCGACAAGGACGAGCTGCGGCGCCGCTCGCCAGCCCGAGGAAACGTCCGGGAGCGGACCGCTGATCCAGGTCCTGCCGCCGTCCGCAGTGACGATCACCTGCGACGGATCCTGCGCCGAGGTCACGTAACCGGCCAGCGCGCTGCTCCACGTGGGCCAGATGAATGCGCCAAGACATGGGCCGGCCCCCTTGCCGGCCCATGTGGCGCCGCCATCGTCGGACGCATACAGAGTGCACTCCTCAGTCTTGAGGCTGTCGCTCTGGAACCGCGTCACCAGAAGGATGCCGTGACTCGCGTCGGAGAAGTGCGAGACGGCATCGACCTGCCAGCCGGCCTCGCTCGGCAGCGAGAGCTGCGATGCCTGCCACGTCCGAGCACCGTCTGTGGTCCGGTAGACGCTCACGGTCGTAACCGCCGCGCCGACGACGACCGAAGAGACGAAGCCGTGGGTAGGATCGATGAAGTCGAAGTCCGGGTCGGTTTGCGTAGCCGGGGCGGCAGCCATGGAAGACCACGTGACACCGCCGTCGTGCGTGATCCGGTAGCCCAGGCCGTCCACGGAAATCACGCCGGTCAAGCCCGGGGCGAGCGCGCTCATGACGACGGCCCTGGCAGAGGCCGCATCGGGCGCGGGCGGGAACGAGGGTCCGGGCGTTCCCGGCAGAGTGGGCAGCGAGACGGCGGGGGCGGCCGGTCCTAAACCCGAGCCTCGCCATGCCAGCCCGACGCCGACGATCGCCACGATCGCCACGATCGCCGCCACGCCCCCAGCGCCGGAGAATCGAGACCGGAATGTCGCTGGCAGGAGGGGCCCTTTCACCGGCTCGAGGGCCCGCGTGGCCATCCGCTCCACCCGGTCTCGCACATAGAAGGGCGTCGCCGGCGGCACGATCGAAGTCCGAAGTTCGGCCCGAACCTGGTCCTCAAACGCGCGGTCGAATTCTTCTTTCATCGGGCATCCTCCAGCCCCGGCCGCATCGACCTGAGCGCGTAGTGGAGGCGGGACTTGACCGTGCCGGGCGGTACGTCCAGCCGGGCGGCTATCTCATCCACGGTGAGATCGGCCCAGTAGCGCAGGATGACCACGATCCGGTGATCGGCGTCGAGCCGGCCCATGGCGCGGGTGATGGCGTCCCTGTCGGATGTGGGCTGGCTTGTGTCGGAGACGGCGGGACCGGTGTCGACCTCCACCGGCCGGCCGAACTGCCGCGAGCGCTGGCGGAGCCGCTGTCTGAGAAGCTGGCGGCAGACGTTGATCAGGATCCGGCCGAACCAGGCGTCGAAACGGGCCGGGTCGCGCAGGCTGCGGCGATTTCGCCAGGCCAGGGCGAAGGCATCCTGCGTCGCGTCGTCCGCGTCGCCCGAGTCGCCGAGAATCGCCCAGGCGAGGCGGTACGCCGAGTCGAGATGCCTTCGGGTCAGCGCCGCGAACACCTCGTCGCCGGACTCGATCGCCACCGATTCCCTCCGCAAGACCGCTGCTCCGCCGATTGCCCGCACCATGCCAGATACGATTGTGAGCGGGCGGCTTTCGTTCACGCGAACTCCGGCGGCGCCCGGAACCCGCCACGGCCGCGCCAATCGATGGCTTGGGCCGGTTCGCCGGGCCACGTTTGGGTTCCCACCGCCCTCCATCGGGCTGGACCGCTACGATGCGCCGATGGATCGCCTCGACAGTCTGCTCGACATCATCGACCAGGGCGAAGGCCGGTACGGCGAGCGGTTCGCCTTCGGCATGCGCGGCGACGACGGATCGACCGAGCAATGGACGTACCGCGAGCTGAACCGCCGCAGTCGAATCATCGCCTGGCGGCTGAAGGAGCTGGGGCTGGCGCCGGGCGATCGGCTGCTGGTCTGGACCCCTTCGAGCCCGGCCGTGCCCGCTCTCTATTTCGGGGCGATGCGAGCGGGCGTCACCACGGTGCCGCTCGACCTGCGGATGTCCAGCGGCGCCATAGAGCGGATCGTGGCCCGCGCCGACGCCCGGCATCTCGTGCTGGGGACCGGCCGCGACACGCCGGATCCGGCCGACGCGCGCCTGGAACACTTCCCTTCGTCGGTGGTCGATCGGCTCGTCGCCGAGCCCGACGCCACCTTCCCGGCCGACTGGGAGGCGCAGGTCAACGCCTGGCCGCGCCCCGGCCGCGACGATCTGGCCCAGATCGTCTTCACCTCGGGCACGACCGGCGAGCCGAAGGGCGTGATGCTCACGCACGGCAATCTGATCGGCACACTGGAGGCGGCCCACAACCTGCTCCCCGAACAGGAACATCGAGCCGTCTCGCTTCTGCCGCTGTCGCACCTGCTGGAGCAGGTCGCCACCGTCTTCTACGCCATGAGCGTCGGCGCCCACGTGCTCTACATCCGCAGCCGCAGCCCGCGCGTGATCTTCGAGGCCATCCGCGACCACCGGACCACCTCTCTCGTGCTGGTGCCGCAGATCATCGAGTTGTTCTGGTCGGCCATCGAAGCCGAAGTCGGCCGGCAGGGCAAGCTCGAGACCTTCAATCGGCTGCGCCGGGTCGCCCGCCGGCTCCCCTACCCCGCCCGACGCCGGCTCTTCGCGCAGGTCCATCGCCAGTTCGGCGGCTCGCTCAACCTGATCGTTTCCGCGGCCGCGTTCCTGCCCCCCTCGCTGCAGCAGGCCTGGGAAGACCTCGGGGTCGTGGTCATGCAGGGCTACGGCGCCACGGAATGCGGCGTCGCGTCGGCCACGAACCAGCGCGACCACGGCCTCGGGACGGTGGGACGGACGATCCCGCCCGTCCAGGTGAAGCTCGCCGACGACGGCGAGATCCTCGTCTGCGGGCCGACCCTGTTCAGCGGCTACTGGCGCGACCCGGAGATGAGCGCCGACTCGTTCACGGCCGACGGCTGGTATCGGACCGGCGACATCGGCCGCCACGACGAGTCGGGGCATCTGATCCTGATGGGCCGCAAGAAGGACATCATCGTCCTTCCCAACGGCCTCAACGTCTATCCCGAGGACGTAGAGAACGCGCTTCGAACGGCCGGCATCCGCGACGCGGTGGTCGTCGAGCCGAGACCCGGCCGGATCGAAGCCGTCGTGCTGGCGCCCGGCGCTCCCCTCCTGCCCCAACCGGGCGAGCCGGCCGACTCGACACGCGCACCCGAGATCGGCGATCCGGCGCGAGTCCGAGCCGAGATAGAGGCCGGGGTTCGGGCCGCGAACCGGACGCTCGCCGTGCACCAGCGCGTGGCGTCGTGGCGGCTCTGGCCCGACGCCGACTTCCCGCGAACCCACACCTTCAAAGTGCAGCGCGATCGTGTCCGGATCTGGGCCGCGATCGACGAGCCGCTGCCCGTTCGTGAGGAAGGAACATTCGGCAAGAGGGGGTCGCAATGAACCGAAGGCGGATCGCTTTCCTGGCGCTTGTGGCAGCGCTCGCGATCGTGGTAGGCAGCGCGGTGGTCACCGGTCAGATCGCGAATAGCGGATGCTCCGCAGATCACCTGCCGGACAAGATCGGGATCTATTCCCGGACCGACACCGAGCTGACGTCGGTCGATCCGATGCCACTGGCGTCCGGCGTCCGTCCGAGCCTTCCGGAGGTCGTCCTGGAACTCCCGGGCGACGGGACCTGCCCCGTGCTGTCAAGCGGGCCTATGCGAATCTGGCTGAAAGTGGCTCCCAACAGATACGTTATGTACACGCGGCCGGGCGGGCCCTAGCAGCCTGGCGGGCCGTCGCGATCAGCCCGGAGGCCACGCCATCGGGCGACCGCCGAGGAGATGGACGTGCAGGTGGTCGACGGTCTGGCCGCCATTTCGACCCGTGTTCACAACGAGGCGGTAACCGCCGGCGGCAACTCCCTCGCGCTGGGCCAGCTCCACGCCGACGGCGAACATGCGGCCGATCAACTCACGGTCCTCGGCGGCCAGCTCACCTACTGAGGCGATGTGCTTTCGCGACAGCAGCAGGATGTGGGTCGGGGCCTGGGGCGCGATGTCGCGGATGGCGACCACCGAGTCGTCGGAGTGGACCTGAGCCGCGGGCAGCTCACCGGCGATGATGCGGCAGAACAGGCAATCGGACGGCATGGCGCGCTCCTGGGCTCCCGGCGATGCGCCCCGGCGGGGCGAGGCTGTGGCGACGTCGATCTTGCTACTTGAGCGCCGACTCCGCCAGAGGTTCGTTCGCGGGCGCGGTCGGAGCGGTGACCGGGGGCACGACCGAAAGCAGGCGGCCGACGATTCGGTCGGGGGCGGCCGGATCGATCGAGTAGGCCCGAACCAGGCCGATGGCCCGCGCCAGCGACTCGCCCGCCGCGAGCCCGCCCGGCGCCAGCGGGACTCCGGGCGCCACTCCGGCGTCCACGAGAACGTGGCTCTCCGCGTGACCCAGCCACCGTCCGTCGGGGAGTGGCTTTTCGAACAGGACCCGCAGCTCGCGACCCAGCTGCCGTTGCGCGAACCGCGCCCGAGCCTCCGCCGCGATCGAGAGCGCCTCCGCCGCGCGCCGCTTCTTCATCCGCGCGTCCACCTGCCCGACCATTCGCGCCGCCGGCGTCCCGGGCCGCGCGGAGTACCGGAAGACGTGGACCCCCGCCAGATCGAGCTCCCGCAAGAGAGTGGCCGTCCGGGCCCATGACTCGTAGTCCTCGCCGGGGAACCCGACGATGAGGTCAGCGTGGACGGCCGCTCCGGGGAGCGCCCGCCGCACCCGCGCGACCAGCTCGCGGTAGAACGCGGTGTCGTAGCGGCGCCCCATCCGCCGCAGGATCGTGTCGTCGCCGGACTGCAATGGGATGTGGAAATGGGGCAGGCAGCGCCCGCCGGAACCAGCCCAGACGTCCAGCAGTTCGGGCGTGACGTGCTGCGGTTCGATGCTGCTCAGGCGGATCCGCTCGACCTGCGTCTCGGCCAGGATGCGGCGCACCAGTCCCGCGAGCGAGAGACCGGAGTCGTCGTAGGTGCCGGCGTTGATGCCGGTCAGGACCGCCTCGCGGTGGCCTGCCGCCGTCGCGCGCTCGATCTCCGAGACCACCTCGCCGGCCGGGATGGATCGCTCGGGGCCTCGGGCCCGCGGAATGATGCAGTAGGTGCAATGGAACGAGCAGCCGTCCTGGATCTTGACGAAGGCGCGCGTCCGATCGATGTCGGCTCGATCGTCGAAGTCGGGCTCCATCGAGTCTTCGTCCGCCTCGAGATCGAACGCCCGGCCCAGACTCGGCTCGACCGGTTCGACCCGCTCGACGCCCGAAAGCGTCGGCATCGGCCGGCCGGCCGCGAGCTCGAGCAAGCCGGCCAGCTCGGCCATCAGGCGGCCCTTCGAATCGTTGTCGAACAGCGCGGCGAGCGGATCGGCCGCCGCAAGCGACTCGGGATCGATCGCGACCGAGCAGCCGGTGACCAGGATCCGGGCGTCCGGGCTGGTCCGCCGGGCGCGGCGCACGGCCTGGCGCGACTTGCCGTCCGCGACCGAAGTCACAGTGCAGGTGTTGATGACGACGAGATCGGCCGCCTCATGCACGCCCACCAGCTCCACGCCGCGCTCGCGCAGCAGCCGCTCCACGGCGTCCATCTCCGACTGGTTGACCTTGCAGCCGAGGTTGGCGATGGCGGCGCGGCGGACGGTGCGCGGGGCGGCGGAACTCGTGCTCACCGCCAGATCGTACGCCCGGGCGACGCGAGGCCGCGTGGCACGGCCGAGGCCGGCGTGGCCGAGGCCGCGTGGCGGCACTGGCTACTCGCCCGGCGCGATGGCCTCGAGCGCGACCCAGTCCTCCTCGGCCCAGCGGCGGCCGAGGGTCAAGCCGGCGGCGCCGAAGGCGGCCACGACGTCGCCTTCGCGGTCGCGGAAGATGCCCGAGGCCAGGATGCGGCCGCCGGGCGCGAGCTCGGCCCGCAGCAGCGGCGCCAGCTGGACCAGGAGCGAGGCGATGAGGTTGGCGAGAACGAGGTCGAACGGCCGCTCGCCGGTCGGGACGCTGCCCCGGCGGACGCGGATGCGGCGCGTCAGGCCGTTGAGGCGGGCGTTGGCAAGGGTCGATTCGACGGCGATCGGGTCGGTGTCGACGCCGAGCAGGTCGCGCGCACCGAGCTTGGCGGCGGCGATGGCCAGGATCCCGGAACCGCAGCCCACGTCGAGAACGCGGGCCGGCGCCACCAGTCCCTCGTCGGCGAGGGTCTCCAGGGCCGCCAGGCACAGCCGCGTGGTGGGATGAAGCCCCGTCCCGAATGCCATGCCCGGATCCAGGGACAGCACCACGTCGCCGGGCAACCGGCGGTGGCGCCGCCATGTCGGGCGGATGACGAGCCGGCGGCCGACCCGCAGCACCGGGAAGTAGCTCTTCCACGCCTCGGCCCAGTCGGCCTCGCGCACGATCCGGGCCGTCAGCTCGCCGATCGGCCGCAGCCCGAAAGCCTGCAGGTGGCCGAGCGCGGTCGTCGCCTCGGCGATGGCCAGCCGCACCGCGTCGGGATCGAGCCCCGGCAGATACGCCCGAACGATGGCCGGCTTGCTCGGATCCACGACGGCGCCGAGGCCCTCGTCGGTCAGCCCGAAGCCCGGCTCGACGCTCGTCCCGCCCGGGGCGAACCGCGTCAGGATCTCGCTGACGGCTTCGACGGCTTCGATGTCGGCGGCGACCGAGAGCTCGACCCAGACGCCCGACCCGAGCGCGGCGAAATCGAGCGGCTCGCCCGCCCCGGCTTCGACTGTGGCGCCGCCGGCGGCCGCGGCGTCTCGGGCCCCGGCCCCGCTTTCCCCACTACCCGAGGGCATCTTTCATCCGATCGATGATCCCGCCGGCCGGCAGCACGGCCTCGCCCGAATCGGCGGCCAGCTCCTCGAGCAGCTGGCGCTGCCGCTTCGACAGCTTCGTAGGCACGTTGACGTGGACGATCACGTGGAGATCACCGCGCGTCCCCGGCCGGCGCAGATGCGGCACGCCGCGGCCCCGCAGCCGGATCTCGGTCCCGGGCTGAGTTCCCGGCCGGATCTCCATGTCCTCTTCGCCTTCGATCGTGGGTATCCGGGCCCGCGTCCCGAGCGCCGCCTGGGCGATGGAGAGCTGCACGTCGTGGAAGATTTCGGTGCCGTCGCGGCGGAGGAACGGATGCGGCGTGACGTGCACCGCCACGTACAGGTTTCCGGGCGGCCCGCCCCGCGGCCCGGCCTCGCCTTCGGCGGAGAGCCGGATCTGGTGGCCCTCGTCGATGCCGGCCGGGATCGAGACGCGCAGCTTCTTGCGCTTCTGGGCACGGCCGTCGCCGCGGCACGTCGCGCACGGAGTGTCCACCACGCGCCCCTCGCCGTGGCAGCGGGTGCATTCGGTGACGTTGACCATCTGGCCGAGCATCGTCTGGCGCACGGCCCGGATCTCGCCCCGGCCGCCGCAAGCGGAACAGGGCGACGAGTTGCTGCCGGGCGCCGCGCCGCTGCCGGCGCAGGTGCCGCAGCGGTCGAGGGCGTCGAATTCGATCTCGCGCTCGATGCCCCGCACCGCTTCGTCGAAGGTGATCCGCAGGTCGTAGCGAAGGTCCGAACCGGCCGGCCGCCGCCCGCGCCGCGCCCCGGCCGCCGAGCCGCCCATGCCGGCGAAGAAGGCGTCGAACAGATCGCCGAACCCCGGGAAGCCCTCGGTGAAGGGCGAGCCCGCCCCGCCCATGTCGCCCAGGCCGGCCCGCCCGACCATGTCGTAGATCTGGCGCCGCTTCGGATCGGATAGAACCTGGTAGGCCTCGTTGATCTCCTTGAACCGCTCGACCGCGCCCGGCTCGGAGCTGACGTCCGGATGCCACTGCTGGGCCAGCTTGCGGAAGGCGCGCTTGATCGCCGCGTCGTCGGCGTTGCGCTCGATGCCGAGGATCTCGTAGTAGCTGCGTTCGGTTGCCATACGCTCGAAAGGATACGAGAGGCGGGCCTCGGGCGGTGGGATCGGCGACGACGGGGAGCATCCGATTGACGGAGCGGACCGCCATCCATATACTGTACGTACGTTGTTACCACAGGAGAAATGATGCCGGCGCCGGTTCGATCGCCGAAAGGCTCCACATCAACTGCCGTCCCGAAGGACACGCGCATAGCCGTGCGCGTGAGCCGCGAGCAGCGCGAACTCCTCGACGAGGCTTCCAGGACGGAAGAGACGACCCTCAGCGATTTCGTGCTCCAGGCGGCTACGCAGCGCGCCCAGGAAGTGCTCGCGGACCGTCGCCAGTTTCACCTGCTTCCAGACCAATGGGATGCTTTCGTGGCCATGCTCGATCGCCCGGTCGTCGCCAAACCGCGACTGGCCGCGTTGCTGGGCGAACCAACCGTCTTCGACGAAGCCTGACCCTCACACGCTGTGCCCGTTTTCGCGCCGCCCGTCCCGCTTCTGCCGGAGCATGAAACGAGCGGCTTTGACTGCGGATCGCCTTCGCTCTCGGCCTGGCTCCGCGACATCGCACTGATGGCGCAAAGCGCCGGCACGAGCCGCGTATACGTCTCCTGCGAAACGGGCACGACCGTCGTCGCCGGCTATTACGCCCTGGCCGCGACTTCCATTGAGCCTGCGCAAGCCTCGCCGCGCGTCCTGCGAGGAGCCGGCCGCAACTCGATCCCGGCCATCCTGCTGGCTCGCCTTGCGGTCGACCGTCGCGCACAGGGCCAAGGCCTCGGCCGGGCGCTGGTGAGCGACGCGCTTCAGCGGGTCGTGGCCTCCGCGGATCTGATCGGCGTTCGGGCCCTGCTCATCCACGCCGAGTCCCCGGCGGCGCGCGACTTCTACCTCAATCTCGCCGAGTTCGAGCCATCCCCCACGGACCCGCTGCACCTGATTCTGTTGATGAAGGACCTGCGTCGAGCTTTGGGCGCGCCGTCCACGTCATGAACGAGCGACTTCAGGGGATGGGCGCTGTGGCGCTGCGCTCAGTGGCCTCGCCTGCTTACGCACGACGCCTGGTCCGAACGGCCAGCCATGTTATCGCGACGGTCCACCCAACGGTCACTGCGCACCACGCGACGAACCACCACGGATATGGCGGTCCCGGATAGCCGACCAGGCCAAGCCCTTGCGGAACGAGCGTAATGATCGAGATGAGCACGTCGCCGATGAACGCCCAAAGGCGGCCATACGGCTGGCTGGAGCGTGGATTGTCGACAAGAACCCAATTGACGAACCTTGGCATCCGGAATCGCGATGGGCTTATGAGCAGGGCCGCCAGCCGGGTTGTTCCGAACATGTACCCGACAGTAATCCCGGTGATCCCTATCGGGAGAGCCAGCGGGTCGGTTGTCACCGATCCTTGCCAATCCTTCCCCTACGCCAGCAGCAGCGTGTGCCAGACAAGCGCGACCTATTCGAGCCCGAAGGTGTCCAAGAATCCTGACGGGTACCTAGATGAGCGCCCTACCGAGCACTGCCGCTCCTCGGACGGGCGAACACGATCACGGCAGATAGCACCAACAGGACAACTGAGGCCGTGGCCCCCCGGCCCAGGCCGAACCCCAGCGGAACGATCAAGACGATGGCCGCGATTACAGCAGCCGCAGGGTCAGCAGCAGCGCCCAGTCGGAAGTGCGCCGCTGGACGTTCGGCAGACCTGCGCGTGAGGACCGCGAGGAAGAGAACCGACAGCAAGGCGCAGGCGATAGCTGCGGCCGACGCAAGGGGTTCGCCGGGGCCTGCCAGCAACAGAAGCCGGACGATCGATCCAACGCCCACGGCGGCAGCGACTCGCCGACCATCTACTACGGGTTCATAAGGTCGGGCTGGTGGCCTATCCATGCGAGTTCCCTTCCATTGTCCTGATCAACGTTTGGGCTGGATGCCCCGGCAATCCCTTCAAGGCGGCAAGGGCCGCCGCTCGCGAAGTCACATCATCGAACGTCAGGAGTGCTCGCCCGGTTCGGGGACGCAGCGCCACCGCCGGCCTGGCGCCGTTGACGAGAAAGGCCGTCCCGAAACTTGCCCGTCCGACGGCGGCCAGCTTCAACGACGCGTTCTCCAACGGCAGCGGCGACCACGTCCGGACGCCGATTTCGTAGTTCCACGGGTGGATGCTCAACAGCAACGCGTCATTCTCGATCACGAGGTCGGCTGGTCGGTGCCGATAGCATCTCCTGGTGCCACGAATGTCAACGATGACCCCCGTTATCCGGACCCGGGTAGACGAAAGCAAACCTCCGGATCCAACAGGAACGGAACCACCGCCACGGAACGTCACATATGGGACTAGTCCCGTCAGCCATCCCAATGCGATGAGCAAATCCAGGAAGATGAGCGACGACGCAGCCGCGGCCGTCATTATGAGGTTGGGCGGGCTCCAAGTCGCATCCAAGTAGATGTCGGAGTCAGGAATTGGCTTGAGGCCCCGCCTCGCACCCGCCGATCGCCAGTCAGCGATGAAACTACGCCCCGATCCGTCAGTCGCAAAGCCAGTAACCGTCACGAGACCATCCGCCCCAGGACCGGGCAAGGTGCCGCCGAAATAGACGAAGATCGACGCCCCGGAACGACCGTCCGAGAGCACCGCCCCGGCGGCGTCGCATCGTCCATCCGACGGACAGAGGCCGGTCGAACCAGCCTCCAGGGTCCCCGATACGGAGACGTACGAAGACCCACCCGTGCCTGCAAGAACCTCGGCGATCGTGGCTGGCGCCGGCCCTGGGTGAGCGGCGGCGGCGACCGACCGCAGTGCACTCCATGTACGCGGCGCCCGAGATAAGTAGCAGCCAGAACAGTATCCACCTGGCCCTAGTAACCCGGTCATGTTCGCGGTTGTAGGCAAACATGGCCTGCTGATTTGCCATATGGGCCAGCCACCCTCCGGCAGAAACCACGCGCCAAACGAACTTCACGAATAGCCCTCCGATCCCCATGGCGTTGTTCAACGCCGCGACAGAGGTCCCTTCATGACGTCTTCGAGCACCAGCAAAGTGGACAGCGCTGACCGCTGTTCGGCCGTCAGTGCCCGCTCCGGGATCGGGACCCAGCCCTCTCGGGTGCCCAACTGACGGAAGGGCAAAGTGATCACGCCTCCGAGCCGGTGAACCCTACGGATCCTGGGCCACGTCCGGTCTTGATACGGCGCCAGCGGCCAGCCGCGGACGCCTGATCCGTCGATGGTCAGGTGGACTGTCTTACCGACAAGTTGCTCGTTTCCGTATTGACCAAACATCATCAGGACAAAGAGCAGTGGGCCGCCGACCGCCAGAGCCAGTCCGAAAGCAAAGACTTCAGGAGATTGACCTGGCGGATCCTTCGGACTCGCCAAAGCGACAATCGCCATGAGCCCTATCGCCGCGCCTGGAACCACCGCCAGGCGGCCGACCCACGAGCCGAGATACATGAACAACAGGTCCCGACGACCAACCACGTACGTGACTTCTGTGCGCTCCAACTTGTCCACGTACGACCTCTTGCCGGAGAACGCTCGCGCAGGCACATCATGGCGCCTTCCTACGCCAGCAGCAGCCGGTGGAGCCGCTTGCCGACGATCCAGAGGCCGATGAGGCCCATCGCGATCAGGTATGCGACGTCGGCGGCGATCCAGATGTCGGGCGTGCCGGTCGTGAGGGCGCGGATCAGGTGGACGCCGCGGTAGAGGGGCGTGCACTGGACGAAGACCTGGAGCGCGGGCGGATACGCAGTGATCGGGTAGAACGTGCCGGAGAACAGGAACATCGGCATGATCGCCAGCTGCATGATGTCGAAGTCCTGCCATTTGCGGACGAACGTCGTGGCGGCCATGCCGGCGCCGGCGAAGCCGAAGCCGACGACCATCGCGGCCGGGAAGGCGAGGATTCCGAGCGGCGAACTGATCAGGCCCAGGCCGCCGAGGCCCAGCACGGCGATCACGGCCAGGAAGCCGACGACGTAGAGCGCGCCGCGCAGCAGCGCCCACAGGATCTCGCCGCGGGCGACGTCGCCGAGCGACATCGGCGTCGTGATCACAGCGTCGTAGAGCTTGGCGTACTTGAGCTTGTAGAAGAAGTTGTTCGAGGTCTCGTAGATGGCGCCGTTCATGGCCGAAGACGCCAGCAGCGCCGGGGCCACGAAGACGGCATATGGCACGCTCCGGCCGTCCGTCAGCGCGACCGACCCGACCAGCGCCCCCACGCCGAAGCCCATCGAGAAGAGATAAAACAGCGGCTCGAAGAAGCCTGAGAAGATGACCATGAAGGTGTGCCGGTAGACCATCGCGTTGCGCTCGACCATGCGGGTCGGACGGGAGATGGACGCCGGCAGGGAGATGCGCAGGGCGAGCATCAGACCTCCAGCCGGCGCCGGAACGTGATCCGAGCGGCGATGACGCCGGCGACCGCGAAGGCGCAGAGCACGGCCAGATGAACGGCGTCGGCCGCCGGGTCGATCTGGCCCAGCGAGAAGCTTCGCGCCAGGGCGACGCCGTGATAGAGCGGCGTGACCCAGGCCAGCGGCTGGATCGCCAGCGGCAGATTCTGGATCGGGAAGAAGGTGCCGCTGAACAGGAATAGCGGCGTGATCCCGAAGCGGAAGAGCATGTTGAACGGCTGATCGGACTTCTGAGTGGCGGTGAAGGCCACGATCGGCGCCGCGAACGCCATCGCCGTGAGGACCGCGACCGGGATCGCCAGGACGGCGAGCGGCGAGCTGACGGCCCCGAACAGCAGGATGACCACGAAGAACAGGACGGACAGCAGGATCGCTCGGAAGGCGATCCACATCAGATCGCCGGCCAGGAGGTTCGTGGTCCCGACCGGGGTATTGAGCGCGGCCTGGTACGTCTTCTCCCACATGATCTTGCCCAGGATCGGCCAGGCCGACTCGAAGCTGGCGGCCATCATGGCCTGAGTCACCAGCAGCGCCGGCGCGATGTAGTCCAGGTACGGAACGCCGCCGGGAAGACTGCCGTTCTTGTTGACGTAGTAGCCCAGGCCGACGCCCATCGATAGCAGGTAGAGGAACGGCTGGCTGAAGCCGGACAGCAGGTAGCTGTGCCAGCGCCGCCGGAAGACGAGCATGTCGTGCTCGAACTGGCGCAGCGATGGATGCGACGCCGGGCCGCCCCGGCCGCCCGCTCCGCCGAGCCGCCCGCTCAACCCTTCTCGGGCCGACGCCGGCGATTCGAGGGCGGCCATCACTCCACCAGGCTGCGGCCGGTCAGCCGCAGGAAGACGTCCTCGAGCGAGGCTCGCCGAACCAGGACGCTGGCCGGATGGAGCCCGCGCTCGAACGCGGCGGCGGCGGTCGCGTCGCCGTCGGCGGTGTAGACGAGCAGGCGATCGGGCAGATGCTCGATGCGCTCGGCCAGGCCTTCGAGCTGGCGCTCGAGCTCGGCGCGCTCGGCAACGGCGGCGGCGTCGGCGTCGGCCAGATCGCCAGCGAGATCGCCGGCGGACGATCTGCCGTCGCGGGCGTTCGCTCCGTCCTCAGCGTCATCCTCGCGGTTGAACCGCAGCTCGAGCACCTCGCGGGTGACGTAGCGCTCGATAAGCTGGCGGGGCGAGCCCTCGGCCACGATCTTCGCCTTGTCCATGACCACGAGCCGGTCGCACAGCTGCTCGGCTTCGTCCATGTAGTGGGTCGTCAGGCACAGCGTCACGCCGCGCTGCTTGAGCCGGTACAGCCGGTCCCACAGCAGGTGCCGGGCCTGGGGGTCCAGGCCGGTCGTGGGTTCGTCGAGCAAGAGCATCTCGGGCTCGTTGATCAGGGCGCGGGCAATCACGAGACGCCGCTTCATCCCGCCCGAAAGCGGCTCCACCTGGTCGCCCGATCGCTCCGTGAGCTGGACGAAATCGAGCAGCTCCACCGCGCGGCGCCGGGACTCGCTCCATGACAGGCCGAAGTAGCGGCCGTAGATGATCAGGTTCTCCAGCACGCTCAGCTCGTTGTCGAGGGTGTCCGCCTGCGGCACCACGCCGACACGCGACCGGATCGCCGGCCCGTCGTGAGCCGGATCCAGCCCGAAGACCGTGAGCTTTCCGGCGGTGACCGGCGACACGGTCCCGATCATCCGCATCGTCGAGGTCTTGCCGGCGCCGTTCGGCCCCAGGAAGCCGAAGGCTTCGCCGGGCGCCACGTCGAAATCGACGCCGTCGACGGCGGTGAACTTGCCGAAGCGCTTTGTCAGGCCGCGGGCATGGATGGCGGAGGTCTGGGGCGTCAGGGCGTCGGGCATCGAGCGATGGTAACGCCGATCGGCCGCCGGTATCCCATTTGCCGGTGCGGCGGGTATGCCGGCGAGGCTATCATCGGTGCTGGGCAGGACGGTCGTCTCCGCGGCCGCCAATCCCCTCGAGGAGAGAAGCCCGCGCGTGGACGAATTCTGGGTCTGCCAGCACTGCCGGTCGCTCAACCGCGCCGGCACCGGCCGGTGCTACCACTGCCGCGAGAAGTTCGGCAGCAAGCCGAAGGAAGCTTCGACGATCGTCCGCGGCGGCGGAGTTCCGGCGCCGGCTCCCACGCCGTTCCCCCCGGGTTCGATCGGGAATACCGCCCCGGCGGGTTTCGGAGCGCCCATCGGTGGGACCGGCCGCACGGGCGTCGGCGCACCCGACACATCGTCCGACGACGACATCCCGGCCTACTACTCGCGACCCGCGGCCCTGGCCCCCACCCCCGTCCGCGATTTCTCGGCGCCGCAGGAGAAGCCCAGCGGCGAGCCGTTCGGCCTGCCGTCGCCCACGGGTTGGCTGCGGCGGCGCATCGCCCGCTCGCTGGCGGTCCGCCCGTTGGTGGGCGTAAGGACGGTCGGTTACGCGTCCGCGGCGCTTCTGGCGCTCCTGCTGCTCGACGGCGCGCTGATCGCCACGACCCTGACCCCTGTGGGGCGTGTCGCCCTGCAGACCGCCTCGCTGACCCAGGCATGGGCCCAGATGGACGGCTCCCATCAGGGGCTTCTCGAGGCGATGGGCGTCGCGTTCCTGGTCATCGGAGCGCTGGCGCTGCTGTTCTTCTCGATCTTCATCGGTCTCTCGACCCACAACGCCCCGGCGCTGGGCGTTTCGTCGCTGTACCTGACGCCCGGCGGCGCCGGCAGCGCCTGGCTGGCAATGCTGTGGACCCAGGCACGCATCGCCATCGGCCTGCTCGTGCCCGCCGTGCTGCTGTGGCGCGGCTACCCGCTGCCGGGCCTCATCGCCGCGCTGATCGCCGTCGAGCTGGCCCAGCGCAACATGAACGATCCGGTCGGCTGGATCTCCAATCCGGCGCGCCATCTGCCGGATCTGCTGTCGCGCATGGGCGCCTCGGGATCGGGCCGATCGCTGGTCGGCGGCGCCTGGTCGATCTGCCTGCGGCTGGCCAACGCCCTGGCCATCGTCTGCTACGCCATACCCGTGACGGCTTTCGTCATCGTCTCGGCGGCCACGCTGGCCGGCCGGACCGATCTGCTGGTGTGGCCTGGCTCGGGCGACGGCCCGTTCCAGCTGGCCATCGCCGCCGTCGTCGGGCTGCTCATCCTCACGACCGTCGGGTCGATCGGGCTCCTCGTACCGGCCTCGATCGAGCTGGTCGACAGGCAGCGAACGCGCAAGACGATGGCCCGGGTCGGCAACGCGGGGTCATGGGTGGGCTGGCCCGGAAAGGCGAGCGCGCCGGCCCAGAGTTCTGGACCAGCGCGCTGGGACCCGTATTCGCCATCGGATGAAGAGCCGGATCAGGCTTCCTTGAACTCGCCTTCCACGACTTCCTCGTTCCCCTGGGGCGACGACCCGTCGGGGGACTCTCCGCCCGACTGATCGGCGTCCGAACCGCCCGGGCCGGCGGCTTCGGCGGCGCCGGCGGTCTGGTAGGCAGCCGTGCCGACCTTCTGCAACTGCTGGACCAGCGCGTCCGAGGATGACTTCACCGCGGCCAGATCGCTGCCCTTGAGCGCGGTCCGGACCGCCTCGACGCGGCGCTCCGTCTCGGCCTTGTCGTCGGCCGAAACCTTGTCGCCCAGGTCCCGCAGCGTGCGCTCGGCCTGATACGCCAGGGCGTCGGCCTGGTTGCGAGCCTCGACCTCTTCCTTGCGCTTCTTGTCCTCGTCGGCGTGGGTCGCGGCCTCGTTGACCATGCGGTCCACGTCGTTCTTGGACAGCATCGAGCTGGCCGTGATGCGGACCTGCTGCTCGCGGCTGGTCGCCCGATCCTTGGCCTTGACGTCGAGGATGCCGTTGGCGTCGATGTCGAAGGTGACTTCGATCTGGGGCACGCCGCGCGGCGCCGGCGGGATGCCGTCGAGCACGAACTTGCCCAGGGTCTTGTTGTCGGTGGCGAAGTCGCGCTCGCCCTGGAGGACGTGGACCTCGACCTGGGTCTGGTTTTCCGACGCGGTCGAGAAGACCTGGCTCTTGCTCGTCGGGATCGTCGTGTTGCGAT
>CAZGUS010000044.1:0-17094 GCA_964529245.1 uncultured Anaerolineaceae bacterium | reverse complement strand
GGAAGGCCGTCAGGACGCTGGTCATGTAATCGACGGTGTAGTTCGCCTTCAGGTAGGCGGTCTGGTAGGCGATGAGCCCATAGCAGGTCGCGTGAGCCTTGTTGAAGCCGTAACGCTCGAAAGGCTGGAAGGCGGCGAAGACGGCGTCGATCACCTGCGGCTTGACGCCCCGCTCGGCCGCCTGGGTGACGAACTTGTGGCGCATCTCGGTCATGAGAGCGGCCTTCTTCTTGCGGATCGCGTAGCCGAGCATGTCGGCTTCGGGACCCGTGAAGCCGGCCAGTGCCGTGGACGCCGACATGATGTCTTCCTGGTAGACGAAGACGCCGTACGTTCGATTCAGGTACGGCTCCAGGAGCGGATGGAGGTACGTGACCTTCTCTTCGCCGTGCTTTCGCCGTATGTAGGCCGGGATGTTGTCCATCGGGCCCGGGCGGTAGAGCGCGACCATGGCCGCCAGGTCGAAGACGGTGCTGGGCCGGAGCTCGCGGATGTAGCGGCGCATTCCTGCGGACTCGAGCTGGAAGACGCCGGTCGTCTCGCCCGTCGTCAGCAGATCGAAGGTCTTCTTGTCGTCGAGCGGGATCTTCTCGAGGTCGATCTCCTCGCCGCGGTGGTCGCGGATCAGATCGACGGCCTGGCGCAGGATGGTCAGGTTCGAGAGCCCCAGGAAGTCGAACTTGAGCAGGCCCAGGGCGTCGACGCCGTGCATCTCGTACTGGGTCATGACCGCGTCGGAGTTCGTCGCGCGCTGCAGCGGCATCAACTCCGTCAGCGGCTCGCGGCTGATGACGACGCCGGCGGCATGAGTGGACGCGTTGCGCGCCACACCCTCTAGCTGCTTGGCGAATTCGATGACGCGATGGACGCCGGGCTCGTTCTGGTACATCTCCTTGAGCGCCGGGCTCGTCTCGATCGCCTCGTCGAGCTTGATGCCGAGCTGGTTCGGCACCGCCTTGGCCATGCGATCGCCCTCGCCGTAGGACATGCCCACGACCCGGGCTACGTCTCGGATGGCGGCTCGGGCGAGCATCGTCCCGAAGGTGATGATCTGGGCCACGTGGTCCGCGCCGTATTTGCGGCTGACGTAGTTGATGACTTCCTCGCGCCGCCCGTCCTCGAAGTCGACGTCGATATCGGGCATGGTCACACGGTCCGGGTTGAGGAACCTCTCGAACGGCAGCTGGTAGTGGATCGGATCGACCGGCGTGATGCCCAGGGTGTAGGTCACGATGCTGCCCGGGGCGGACCCGCGGACCGTGATGGCGATGCGCTGCTGGCGGGCGAACGCGGTGAAGTCGGCCACGATCAGGAAGTAGCCCGCGTAGCCCATGCGGCAGATGACGTCCAGCTCGTAGTCGAGCCGAGCCTGCAGGTCCGGCGTGACCGTCCCGTATCGCCGCGCCAGGCCGGCCTGGCATTCCTTGCGCAGCCAGGTCTCGATGGTCTCGCCCTCGGGCACCGGGAAGCTCGGTATTCGAAGCTGGCCGAACGGGAGCTTGAGGTCCACCATCTCGGCGATGCCGCGCGTCCGGCGGATCGCGTCCAGGTTGTCCGGGAAGAGGCCGGCCATCTCGACCGCGGACTTCAGGTAGAACTCGCTCGAGTCGAACTTCATCCGGCCGGGCGTGTCGAGGTTGCTGCCGGTCCCGACGCACAGCAGGACGTCGTGCGCTTCGTGCTGATCGCGCCGGACGTAATGCAGGTCGTTGGTCACGATCAGATCGAGGCCGACCTCCGGGGCCAGCCTCATCAGCTTGGCGTTGAGCGCCCGCTGCTCGGGCAGGCCGTGGTCCTGGAGCTCGAGGAAGAAGCGGTCCTTGCCGAAGATGTCGGCATAGGTGCCCGCCGTCTTGCGGGCCAGGTCCCAGTCGTCGACTTCGAGCGCTTTGGCGACCTCGCCGCTCAGACAAGCGGATGAGCCGATCAGGCCCTTCGAATACCTGGCCAGGATTTCATGGTCGATCCGGGGCTTGTAGTAGTAGCCCTCGAGGTGGGCGTCGGTGATCAGCCGGCACAGGTTCTGGTAGCCCTCCCAGTTTTCGGCGAGGAGCACGAGATGGTAAGGCTGGCTGTCGGCCTTGCCCTCCTTGTCGTGCATGCTCCGCCGGGCGACGTACGTCTCGACGCCGATGATCGGCTTCATGCCCTTGGCCGCGACGGCCTGGGTGAAGGCTACGGCGCCGTACAGGGCCCCATGGTCCGTGATGGCCATGGCGTCGAAGCCGAGCTGCGAACCCTGTTCGGCGAGATCGTTGATACGGCCCAGCCCATCGAGCAGGCTGAACTCGGTGTGGAGGTGCAGGTGGACGAAGTCATTCGGCGCGACGGTCACGGGAGGAAGGGTACCGCGTCCGAGGCGGGCGGCGGGTGGTCGGCCGATGGTCGCTCAGGCTACGGGCGCGGCCGGGCGCAACTCCCAGGAAGTGCCGTCGGGGGCGTCGTGGACGTCCACTCCCGCGGCCAGCAAGCGGTCCCGGATGGCGTCCGCGGCGGCCCAGTCGCGGGCCTCGCGGGCACGGACGCGTTCGGCAAGAAGGGCGTCGACGAACGGGCCGACCAGCTCGGCCGGATCGCGGGACCCGGCCACGGCCATCTCGCCCAGGCACACGACGGCGGCCCGGAGCGCCGATCGGGCCTGAGCCAGCGCGTCGGACTGGTCCGTGTCGCGGGACCAGGCCTGGATGGTCTCCTCCAGGGTGAGGATCGCCCGCACGGCCGCCGGCGCGTCGCATTCGTCGAGGGAGGTCTGGAAGATGCGCTCGAGGCTGGCCACTTCCTCACGCAACGGTCGCGAAGACGAAGCCTCGGCCAGGACGCCGACCGGAGCGGCTGCCGGCGGCTCGAGCGGGGCCGCGTCGGCGCCCGTGCGCGAGGCAGCCGCCACCAGCTCCGCGATCGACACCTCCGAGCCGGCCGGATAGACCGTGCTGCGGCCGTCCTTCCGGACGGTGACCGTGCCCAGGCCCAGGACCGACGCCGATCCGGCGTCCAGGTCCATGACGAGGGCGGTGTGGCCATCGACGCCCAGGATGAAGACGTCGTCCGGCAGCTCGGCCTCCAGAACGCGGAGTCGCCGCTCGCCCATGTAGCAGAACCGCGTGTCGTGGTTGCCGCCCTCGGCGTTGTCGTAGTGAGGCACGACCGCCACGGGCAGCCCCAGCGGCGTCAGCAGATCCAACCCCGGAAGCCAGCGCGGGGCTTCTCCCGCTTTGTAGATCTCGTACACGGGGATCGTGACGCGGCCGATGGTCAGTGCCGCCGCGCTCGCCATCGTGACGGCGCCGCCCTGCGCAAGCTTCGCGGCCAGCAGCCTGGGTATCTCCGTCCCGGCCCATTGGGCCAGCGCATACGAAGGGCTGCCGGGCCCGGCGAAGACCAGGCGGGCCTCGCGAATTCGAACCTGGGCCGTTTCGCGCGCAAGCGCGTCGACGTCCGAGGAACGAAAAGTGGCGACGGTGAACGGATTGCCGACGCTGTCGCGGAAGTAGTCCAGCGCCCGAGCGGAGATGTCGTCCGCGTTCTCCTGGAATCCGTACGGGGTATCGAGCAAGACGGCCGGAACCGGCCGCTCCCCCAGCCGATCGAGCACGGCGCGATGGGCGCGGGCCATCGTCGGAGTGGTCTCGCCCGAACCCATGATCGTCAGGATGCGTGGCATCGCGGCGCTCATGCCGGCACCGGACCGGAGAACAGCCCGTCCCGATCGGCGGACAGCAGTGCCTCGGCAACCTCGGCCGGGTGCTGGGCGTGGATGTCGTGATCGCCGTGGAACCACTCGACCCGACACGGCACGCCCGAGGCGCGCATGGCGGTCTCGGCGGCGCCGGCGCCCGCGCGCTTCGCCTCAGTCCAGTCGCCCTCGCCCCCGTCGACGGGCAGGATCAGGGCCGGCACTCTCAGCGCGGCCCAGAGATCGGCGGTTCGCTGGCCCCACATCGCCTCGAGAATGGCGCGGTGGCGGTCCCGCGTCAACCATGGGGCGATCGTCCCGTCCGGCCGAATCTCGAAGTTCGCCAGGGACGCCTCGATCCCTGCCTTCGGCCAGTCGGCGTGGTTCTGCTCGAAATAGGCCTCCACGTCGCTCACAGGCAGGCCCACGAGCTGTGGCGGCGCAAGACGCTGCCAGCAGATGTCCCACGTCGCAAAGGCGTCGCGGAGGTCCGTCAAGCCACCGTCCACCAGGACGATGCCCCGGCACGAGGCCGGCTCCCGGACCCCGAGGTCGAGCACGACTCCGGCTCCCCAGGATTGGCCGGCCACGACGGGCCGCTCGAACCCGAGCCCGGCGATCAGGGCCCGCAGATCGCCCGAGATCGTGGCGAAGTCGTAGCCGCCGTCCGGCTTGTCGGAACGGCCGTGGCCGCGCAGGTCGACGGCGGCCACGCGGTGGCCGGCGGCTGCGAGCCGCGGAGCCACGCCGTCCCAGAGCCGTGCGTTCGAGGCGAGGCCGTGGACGAGAAGGAAAGGCGCGCCCTCGACCGGGCCGGCGCCGCCCGATCCGCGGGCCGCATCCCAGCGCAGGACCCTCAGGTTCAAGCCGCCGCCCACCTCGATGCGCTCGTCCCTGGGCTCGATGTCGTCTTCCTCCACTGTGGCCGCAACCGGACCATCGTAGCGTCCGACCCGCGCCCCGCCCATCCGGTCATCGGCCCGATCCCCTCCGCGAAACCTCGCGAAGACCCGTTCAGCCCGCGACGAGCCGGACATTCGTACAATCGAACCACGCCCAAACGCCAAGGAGCCGCCGTTGAGCCGCATCCGCCAACCAGCCTGGACTGCCTCTGTGCTGCTGAGCCTTGTTGCGGCGGTGACGCTGGTGGCCGGCTGCGGCCCGTCAAACCTCCCGGCACCCACGCCGAGCGGCCCCATCGTCGTGCCGTCCCTCAGTTCCGGTACGACCCCGACGGCGGTCCCCCCGACGGCGGCGCCTACGAACGCGGTGGCGTCGATCGTCCTGATCTCGGCCGTCGGAGAGTCGGGCGCCGGAACGCCGAGCCAGCTCGCCTGGCAGGGTGTCCAGGACGCCGCCGGGCGGCTGGGGGCGAAGTCGGCGCTCGTCGTGCCGGTATCCATGGCCGCACTTACCGCGGCGGTCGACAGCGCCGTGGCCGGCGGCGCCGGTGTCGTGGTGAGCGTCGGTCCCGAGGCGGCTCAGGCGGTGCTCGGCGCCGCCGCCGGCCACGCCGCAACCCAGTTCTTCGAGCTGGGTGAGACCATCGCCGCCGGCGCGCCTCCAAACGTCCACGGTCTCGTCTTCGACGACGCCGAGGCCGGCTACCTCGCGGGCTTCGTTGCAGGGTCGTTCACCGCCAAGGGGACGATCGGCATGGTCGGCGTCAGCGGCACCGACGCCGCCACGGCGAACTACGCCTCCGGCTACCGAAACGGCGCAGCGGAGGCGAACGCAGCCGTTCAAGTGCGGGTTGCCTACGCGAATCGGGCAAACGACACGGCTACCGGACGGGCGGTGGCCGGCGGCCTCGTCAAGGCCGGAGCCGACGTGGTTCTCGCCATGGCCGGCTTCACCGGCGCCGGGGCGATGCGACAGGCGTGCGCCCTCAAGGCCGGCGTGGTTGCGCTCGACACGGACGCGAGCCTCGTGTTCCCCGATGTCAGGCCGTGCCTGATCGTGACTGTGCTCGATCGCTACGACGTCGCGGCGCGCGAGGCGATCCTGCGCTACGTGGCGGGCGACGCGCTGCCCGCAACCGTCATGTTCGACGTCGCGGGCGGCGGAGTCGCGCTGAGCGATTTCGGCAAGCCCATGCCGGCCGGGTTCGCCGAGCGACTCGCCGGCGTGCTCGCGGCACTGCGAAACGGCCCGCCACGCCCGACGGCGGCACCGAGCCCCACCGCCGCGCCGACGCCGACGGCATGACGACACTTCTCGATGACGCGGGCATCGCGGACCTACTGCGATCGAGCCGGCGCATCGCCGTCGTGGGCGCATCGTCCAACCCTGCCAGGCCGTCCTTCGGCGTCTTTCGGACGCTGCTGGCCGAGGGCTACGAGTGCGTGCCGGTTAACCCGAACGAGGCCGCCGTCCTGGGCGTGCCCGCCGTCGCGTCCCTGGCCGAGGCCGCCGCCGGCGGCCGGATCGATATCGTCGACGTCTTCCGCCGCGCCGAGCTCACCGAGGAGATCGCCCGTGATGCCGTCGCGGTGGGCGCACGGGCGCTGTGGCTCCAGCTCGGCGTCGTCAACTGGGAGAGTGCCCGCATCGCGGCCGCAGGCGGCCTGGCCGTCGTCATGGACCGCTGCACGGCCATCGAGCTGCGCCGGATGCCACCCGGCTGAGGCGAGCAGAAGCGGCAGCGAGAGCCAATTAACGTGCGACGCCGCCCCGAAGGACGGCGTCGCACGTGCTGCCTGGATGCGTTCGACTCAGGCCCCGAAGGCCGACTCTCAGGAGCGGCGCGTCGGAACCCGGCCATTCTGGCAGCCTGAAGCCGGTCCGGCCCTGACTCCACCGGTTCAGCGGAACCAGGCCCTTCGGGTCACCCTCTGGCGGTACGTCCACCGTACCCGGCGTAGCGGCCGGGCGTGCCTGTGGACGGATCCGGCCGGCCTTACGACGCGGCGCTGAGGCGACTCGGCGTCTCGATACGATTGCCGCCCGAGCCCTTCGCCCGATACAGAGCCGAATCGCTGATCTCGACCAGGGCCGCGGCCGTCTGCGCATCGCGCGGCGAGATCGCGAGCCCAACGCTGGCGGTGACTCCCGGAAAGCCGCCCGCGTCCACCGCGGCGATGGCCAGGCGAACTCGATCGGCAATCTGACTGGCGGTTTCCTCGTCGGTGCCGGGCAGCAGCAGGGCGAACTCGTCGCCGCCGTGACGGAAACAGAGGTCTCCCTCGCGCATGGACGAGGTGATGGCCTGTCCGGCGGCGCGCAGGAGCGCATCGCCGGCCGGATGGCCGTGGACGTCGTTGTAGCGCTTGAATCCGTCCAGATCGAGCATTACCAGGGCCAGCGGCTGAACGCTCGAATCCGCCATGAGCGCCGCAAATCGGTCGTCGAACGCGCCACGGTTTCGCAGTCCGGTGAGAGCGTCCGTCTCGGCCTTGGTGGCGACGGCGCGCAGCGTTTGGGCGTTGCGGAGGGCGATCGACGCCTGGCCGGCGAACAGGCGCGCAAGCTCGAATTCGCCGTCGCTGAAACGGGCCTCCACGCCACCCATCCGGCCCACGTTCAAGGTTCCCGCGACTTCGCCGTTGACCAGAAGCGGCACGACGATCAGAGCCTCAGGTTCGTCGGGCGTGCCCGGGATGGTGGTGGCGCGGGGATCGTCCGGCGCGCAATCCACTTTCACGGCCGTGCCGTGGGCAACTACCCAACCCGTGATTCCCGTTCCTATCGGGAAGGTTGACTCGATGATCAGCTTGGCGAAGCGATCCCTGGCCAGGACGGGGCGAAGCAGGCCTGCCGACTTGTCCACGCTGTAGATGGTCAGGTTGTCGTATGCCACGACGGACTTGAGTGAATCGGCGATCAGATCGAACACGCCCTGCTGATCGAGCGTCGAGAGGAGGCGCTCGTTCACCTCGAGGAGTCGACGCTGGCTCGCCAGAGCCACCCGCGCCTGCTCGTCCGCCCCCCACCAGCGGTCGCCGACCCACCACAGCAGGCCAAACGTGAACGCGAGCATCACTCCCGACTCGAACAGCGACGGCAGGGTATCCGGAGACGCAACGTATCCGGCTCCGCCTGCGCCGGCGTTCGCGACCGCGTCGCCCGTCATGCTGGCGATGAACCCGACGACCAGCAGCACGAACAGGGGTCGCCCACGAACGGCCGGCAGAGCCAGCGCTGCGCCGGCCAGCGGCAGGACCACGGCCGCGTCCAGGCTGTCGGGCAGCAACGTGCCGACCGCGACTCCAAGGATCATGAGCATGACCGCGGCAGACATCAGGATTCGCGGAGTGAAGCCTCGTCGGAGGAACCAGATTCCCGTCAGAGCCGCCGTCCCGAGCAGCAACGTGACGACGATCTGTCCCGGGCGCTGAGCCGACGGAGACCCGAGAGTGTCGGCGATCGCCAGGACGAGCGTCGCGCCGGCGCAAACGGCGGCGAAGACGGCGAACCTGCGGTCGTGACCCAGACCCCGCGAATTCACTGCATCAGTCATATTCGGGCCCGCCTCCCGGCGATGGCATCGTCCCCGAGGCCATGCGCCGGCAATTGCGGACGCCGAGGATCGCCGATCCCGCTGCGCTCCACAGCATCACATCAACCCACCCAATGATATCGGTGAGCTTTCGCGCTGCCGCCGCATGACGAGCCACGGCTGCGCGCCCACCCCGGCGTGGCGCCGCCGGTCCAGGCGGCGTCCGACCCCATATTGCACGTAGCATTGCACTTTCGCGACGCCGATACCAGATAGCCGAAGGCCCCGGCGGCTGCCGGGGCCTTCGATAGTGGCAGTGGGTGCGGCGCCTCGGCGCCTCGACGCCCTAGTTCACGAAGTAGCCGCTGACGTCGAACACGACCGCGGTGGTGGCGCCGGCCACGGCACCGTAGGTGACGCTCAACTTGCCCGCGCTGCTGAGCGGCACGGTGACCCCGGTGGCGCGGTTGTCGCCCTTGGGGAAGTTGAGCGAGCTCGTGGTGGGGTTGTTGTTGGGCAGGTTGGTCAGAGCGAGCCAGCCCAGAGCGCTCTGGCCGGTGACGGTCAGGGTGCCGGTGATGGCCACTGCGCCGGCCGGGACGTTCTGTGTGGGATCGGCAGGGACACGGCCAGTTACCTGGAACGTGGCCGCGACGTGGCTCTTGATCTTGGCCGCGATGCCGAGCTTGATGCGGGTGTCGACCAATCTGTTGGGTGTGAGCGGCACATACATGGCGCCGGACTCACCGGGCAGGAAGTAGCCGTTGACATCGAAGATGGCGTCGGTCTTGGCGCCTGCGGTCGAGCTTGTGAAGGTGACGTCGAGAGAGCCGTCGGAGGCGAGCTTGATCGTGAGCCCCGTGGCCCGGTTGTCACCGATCGGGAAGAACAGCGAGGCTGTGGACGGAGCGTCCAGAGGATCGGGGCCCAGGGTCAAAAAGCCGGCGGCAGTCTGCCCGGTGACGGTCAGGGTGCCTGTGACCGCGATGGCACCGGCCGGCACGTTCTTGGTCGAGTCGGTCGGAGCCCGGCCGATGACGGCGAAGCTCTTGTGGGTGCCCGCCACGAGCTGTCCGGTGGTGATGCCGATCTTGACCGTGGCGCGGGAGTCGAGGATGCGGTTGGGGGTCAGGGCCACGTAGGTGGAGCCGCTTGTGCCGGCCACGAAGTAGCCGGTGACATCGAAGGTGGCATCGGCGGTGCCGGTGGTTGCGCCGTAGGTCAGGCTCAGGGTGCCGGTGTTGCTCAGGGTCACGGTCACGCCCGTGGCTCGGGCGTCACCCGCGGGGAAGTTGAGGGTGCTCGTGGTCGGAGGTCCGACCGGGGCCACCGGAGTGAGCGAGAGAAAGCCCACGTTGGTGGCGTTCGACACCGACAGGACGCCTGTGACCGCTGTGGCGTCGGCGGGAACGTTGCCACTTGGGTCGCCGAGATCCTGGCCGGTCACCGCGAACGTGGCCGGGACGTTGGCCGCGAGGGATGTGGCGATGCCCAAAGCGTTGTGGGTGTCGAGGATGCGGTTTGGCGTTACGGGCACGAAGCTGTTGCCCACGCGGGGCATGAACGCGACTTTGCCCGCCGGCCCCGTGCCGTTGCCGTTGGTCGCCGTCACGCCGATGGTGTACGCCGTATGGGTGGTGAGACCGCTGATGGTGCAGGTCAGAGCCGTGGTGGTCGCGCAGTTTTGCCCGCCGGGGATGGCGGTCGCGGTGTAACCCGTGATCGCAGACCCGTTGTCGCTGTCGGGAACGCCCCACGTGACAACGGCCGAGGTCGCGTCCCCCGTGGCCGCCACGTTGGTCGGAGCGTCCGGCACTGCTGCCGGTGTGGCCGGCGCCGACGGCGTCGACGGATCGCTCGTCGTGATCGCATTGGTCGCGGTGACCGTGAAGGTGTAGGGCTGGCCGTTGGTAAGCCCCGTGACGATGCAGAAGAGGGCGCCCGTGGTCGTGCAGGTCCTGGACTCGGGCGAGCTGGTCACCGTGTAGTGAGTGATGGCGCTGCCGCCGTTGCTGACTGGTGCGACCCAGGAAACGCCGGCTGACAGGTTATATCCCGCGGCGACGACACCCGTCGGTGCGCCGGGGGCGGGCAGAGAGAGCAATCCTGATCCGTAGATGCTGTCCTTGCCTGCCGCACCTTTGTCGATGGCGTGCGTCTGCAGATAAGACTCGAGCTGCGCGTTCGTAAACGTGGGGTTGGCGCTCTTCACGTCGGCGGCTGCTCCGGCCACGTGCGGCGCGGAGGCAGACGTGCCTGCGAACCCATTCAAGTCACTGCAGGAAGTGTAGTCACCGAAGACGCTCGAGGAGGTCTGATCGGGCCCGGTGATGTCCGGCTTGACGACGCCGCTGATCGTCGGACCCTGCGAGCTATACGGCTCGATCGTGGTGCCGGACCAGCAGGCCGCGCCAACGGCGAACGCCGACGGGGCCGAAGCCGGCTCGGAGACGCTGCCTGCGGGCGTTTCGTACTGGATGGGCGGCCCGTACACGAAGAGGTCGAAACGGGGCGCCGTCGTGGCCTTGTACTTTCCGATGGCGAAGAAGAACTCCTGATACACGTCGTCGTTCGTATAGCAGAGAGCCTCGGTCGGTGGCTGTGTGCCGGTCTGTGTGTTGGCCGACACGTCGACAAGATTGTCGTCCGAACTCTCGGCAAGCAAGAGGTCGTAGTCCTGCTTTGTAGCCGGCCAGTTGTCCCACTTGAGCGCGGCGCACACGGTTTCACCGGTGTCGAGGTAGAAGGCATTGCCGATGTCGCCGGTCGCGAACAGGTTGTAGTTGTAGCCGTTGTTCTTGAACGTGCCGCTCCAGTGGTCTTCGGCGTAGTTCCCGGCCGCGTTGACCCAGAGAATCCCGTGAGAGTTGGCATCTTTGACGGTGGCGTCCGGAGTTCCGGCGGCCCCCGTGCCATCGCCTCGGCTGGTGTTGAACCATGTCAGCGAATGGTTGACGATCTGGATGCCCGTGGCCTTGACGTAGGCCTCCGCGGCTGCCAGCTGAACTTCAGTACCGATGCAGATCAGATAGAGCTGGGCACCGGGCGCCATCTTGTAGACGATCTCCGCCACAGCGGTGCCGTGGTCGCCGCCCGTATCGAAAGCGCCGGAGCAGTCGTCGACCGATGTCACAGACGCCGGGAGATCGCCGCTGGCTTGAGCGTCGGCGAGGCCGGTGAAGCCATCGTCGATCACGGCGATCTTGACTCCGGTTCCGTCGTGCCCGCTGGCCTGCCAGTTGTCCGCGTTCGTGGAAGCGACGCCCTCATCGGGGACGACCGCGTCTTCGAAATGGGGCAGGGGTGGCCTCACCCAGTTGACGCCGGGGTCCGCGATCAGCGCGTTCAGCTGGGTGGGCGCGACCAGGACCTGAATCAGATTGCCGGCCGTGCCCTCGATGGTCACTCCGCTTGCGGCGATGCTGTCCTCGGCCTGGGCGAGGTCTGAGGCCTCGACGATGAGGCGGACCTTGCTGTGGGCCACTGTGAGTCCGAGCTTGCCGGCCTCGGCATCCGCGGCCGTCGCGCCGTTCGCCGTTGCGCTGGCGGCGACTTCCGCGACCTGCCAGTCGGCCTTGGGGCTATCGCTCTTGGCCTGCCCGCCGTACGCCGGCAGGCTGGACGCCACGCCCATGCCGGGGCGAACGACATCGGCCGGGGCGGTTGCAGGCGCCGCTGCCACGCCGGCTGTAACGGCGGCACTGGACGAGTCCTTTGCTGCGCTCGCCGTGGCCGCGAGAGGTTGAGCAAAGCCACTGCCCAGCAGGGCCAGAATGAAGAACGAAGTCGCAAAACGACGGCGCATCGCAGTCCCTCCTGCCTGGCACCCGGGCGGTCTCCCCTCTCGAATGCCACTTGACCGGCCAGAGTCGAAAGCCCCGAGATGCTGGCCCCGTCTCGGCGGACGCTTCTCCAGCGTCGTCCAGCCCAGTCCCCCGCCTATCCCTTGCGCTCGGAACTGGGCTCCAAGCATATGCGGCACAGCGATCGGTTGTTCGCAGATTCCGCGACCCGGAGTCACCCTCTCCCCACCTAACCACCGAATCCGAAGGCCCCGGCGGCTGCCGGGGCCTTCGATAGTGGCAGTGGGTGCGGCGCCTCGGCGCCTCGACGCCCTAGTTCACGAAGTAGCCGCTGACGTCGAACACGACCGCGGTGGTGGCGCCGGCCACGGCACCGTAGGTGACGCTCAACTTGCCCGCGCTGCTGAGCGGCACGGTGACCCCGGTGGCGCGGTTGTCGCCCTTGGGGAAGTTGAGCGAGCTCGTGGTGGGGTTGTTGTTGGGCAGGTTGGTCAGAGCGAGCCAGCCCAGAGCGCTCTGGCCGGTGACGGTCAGGGTGCCGGTGATGGCCACTGCGCCGGCCGGGACGTTCTGTGTGGGATCGGCAGGGACACGGCCAGTTACCTGGAACGTGGCCGCGACGTGGCTCTTGATCTTGGCCGCGATGCCGAGCTTGATGCGGGTGTCGACCAATCTGTTGGGTGTGAGCGGCACATACATGGCGCCGGACTCACCGGGCAGGAAGTAGCCGTTGACATCGAAGATGGCGTCGGTCTTGGCGCCTGCGGTCGAGCTTGTGAAGGTGACGTCGAGAGAGCCGTCGGAGGCGAGCTTGATCGTGAGCCCCGTGGCCCGGTTGTCACCGATCGGGAAGAACAGCGAGGCTGTGGACGGAGCGTCCAGAGGATCGGGGCCCAGGGTCAAAAAGCCGGCGGCAGTCTGCCCGGTGACGGTCAGGGTGCCTGTGACCGCGATGGCACCGGCCGGCACGTTCTTGGTCGAGTCGGTCGGAGCCCGGCCGATGACGGCGAAGCTCTTGTGGGTGCCCGCCACGAGCTGTCCGGTGGTGATGCCGATCTTGACCGTGGCGCGGGAGTCGAGGATGCGGTTGGGGGTCAGGGCCACGTAGGTGGAGCCGCTTGTGCCGGCCACGAAGTAGCCGGTGACATCGAAGGTGGCATCGGCGGTGCCGGTGGTTGCGCCGTAGGTCAGGCTCAGGGTGCCGGTGTTGCTCAGGGTCACGGTCACGCCCGTGGCTCGGGCGTCACCCGCGGGGAAGTTGAGGGTGCTCGTGGTCGGAGGTCCGACCGGGGCCACCGGAGTGAGCGAGAGAAAGCCCACGTTGGTGGCGTTCGACACCGACAGGACGCCTGTGACCGCTGTGGCGTCGGCGGGCACTCCCGATGCGCCGCCTGTCACCGCGAAGCTCGCCGGCACGTTGGCCGCGAGGGATGTGGCGATGCCCAGGCCTGTGTGGGTGTTGAGGATACGGTTGGGCGTGATCGGCACGAAGCTGTTGCCCACACGGGGTGCGACGTCGGTGTCGCTGACGCCCGCGGGTCCGTTGCCGTTGCCGTTGGTGGCATACACGGTGATCGTGTACGCATTGCCGTTGGTGAGACCGCTGATCGTGCAGCTCAACGGGTTGGGGTCCGTGCTCGCGGTGGTACAGCCGTGGCTGCCGTCGCCCCAGGCCTGAGCCGTGTAGCCGGTGATGGCGCTGCCGTTGTCGGAGTCGGGCGCCGCCCAACTCGCCACGATCGAGCCGCTAAAGCCGACGCCGGCCACGTTCTGGGGAGCGTCGGGTACGGCCGCGGGGGTTATGGACCCGGACTCATGGGAGTCATCGCCGGTCCCCATCATGTTGGTCGCCGTCACGGTGAACGTGTATGGCGTCCCGTTGGTCAGGCCGGTCACGGTGCAACTGAGGATGACATAGCTAGTACAGGTCTGGTCATCCGGATCGGATGTGACCGTGTAGGTCAGGTCGTCGAGTCCACCCCGGTTCGCCGGGTGTGTCCACCACACGGTGGCCGACTCATTGTCTCCCGCGCCTCCTACCGCGGTCGGCGCGCCCGGGACGCTGACTAGAGGCAGTACAGCATTCTTACCGGTGGCATCGGCTGTTGAGACGACGACCGAGCCGGCGTTGACCCACCAATGCTGGAAGCCAGAAGCACTCCAGTATCCGCTGGCGTATGTCCAGCTGTCGTCGTAGAAGCCGATCTCGTAGGTGCCGGCGAGCACTGGAATGGAGAATGCGCCTGTGACGTCGGTGGTCGTGCTATCGAAGAACTCGCCATCGCGGAACAGATCGACTTCGACATCCTGCAGGGCCGCCGTCGTGGAGTCGGTCAACTGGCCGCTCACGCTGCGAGTCAGATGCGGCAACGCCTCGTTGATGCCCGTCACGTCCGCCGACCCGACGGTGACGAGGGTCGCTTGAGACTCATCGACCGTCAAGCCGGAGGCTCCCCGCCACCCCGACTCGTAAGGGCCAGTTGGGCTGTAGGTTCCCGGGAAGAATGAGAATCTGAGCGTATACGAGCCGGGCAAGACAGGCAGCGAATAGGCGCCGCCAACAGGCGTTCCGGGCGACACCGTCCAGGCGACCTCCTGGCCGTCGCAGAAGGCCTCGACCAGTCCGTACTGGAGGCCGACGCCCGACGTGTTGGTTACCTTGCCCTTGATGTGTCGCGCCGCGGTCAGCGTCGCGTTGACGTTAGCTACGCTGGAATTGGTGATGGTTATAGGAGTGGCGTCCGACTGGAAGTTGGAGAGGCCGGGGTTCACCCACCAACCGCCGGGGTAGGTGCCGGCGAGGTCGTACAGGAACAGCGTCGTATCGCCTGGCGGCATCAGCATCTCATAGCTGCCGTCGGTCAGGCTCTCCGCCTCGCTGTAGAACGAATCGTCGATCCAGCCCTCGATGACGATGTTCTTAAGATTCGCGGACGCGCTGTTGCGGACGTGGCCGCTGATGAGTTCCCACGGCTGCATGGCCACATCGATGGACCCTACATCGGACCCATTCAGATGGATTCGGCTGGCGTTGTCTGGGCTGTACACAATTCCGGAGTCGCTGTACCACCCGATGGCATACACGTAATTATCGAAGTCCCCGAAGGTGATCGAGTACCAGCCATCCGGAACCGTGATCGACCAGTTGCCGCCGCCGTTGGTGGTCGTTGATTGGTCCTCGGGTGCGTAGAGACAGTTCGAGGCCGTGCAGACGTCGACCGTGATGTCGAAGAGAGGATTCGAGTGCTCGTCTGTGACGGTGCCGGACAGCGTGTGGCTGGCGACCCCCGGCTTGGCCTGTATCTGTGATTTCGACTTGGAGGCCAGCTCGTGCGCCTTGGCTCCGGCTTCGACCGATCCGGTGGTGCCCGGAATGGAGCCATCCGATGGGCTGGAGCGATGCTGACCGAGCGCTGGGCCATTCGCCTGGGTGTTCTTCGACTGTGCCGCGCGGGCCGCCGCGGGTGACGCCGCTTTGGCAGTTTGCGTGACCGCGACGGCCGGAGCGGCCGGTCGTGGCGAGGCCGCCGCGCCCATCGCTCCGGTGCCTACGAGCAATGCCGCGCTGACCAGCGCAAACAGGATCCGACTCGAACTTCTCACGTGCGATCCTCCCGCCTCTCCGGGCCATCTAGTGACGACCGCGGCCCCGACCATCTCAGGGAATGCCCCTGTGCCTGCGAAGCATTATGGACTCCGTCAATGCCGGGAATTCGCCGCTCGCGACGCCCCGCACCCCCGGACTCGTTTGGCCCGACGCGTGCCGGGTCCCACCTGGTTGCAGCGCCTTCGGCGCTCCGGAATGCCGGACCCTGGGGGGCGAGGCCGAAACGTGACGGCTCCCGCCACACCCCTGCGCGCCCCGCTCCCCTAGCGAACGGCGAACCCCACGAAGACCAGGACGAAGCCGACCACGGCCACGAGGACGCCGATCTGGGCCTGGCGGCGGAGCTCCTGCGCCATCAGCGTGGCTGCGCTCGGCCCGTCGTCGCGCAGGCGCGTGCCGCGCCAGCCCTCGTAGCGGGCGATGTTCGCCTCCTGCTCCTTGAGGCCCTGGTAGCGCCGCCACGGACCGCGGGCGCGGGTGTAGCCGACGAAGATGAGTAGGACCCCGACGACCCAGAGGATCAGGTTGATCGGGCTCATTCGCGCACTCCCGTGCTACTGCGCCTTGTCAAGGCGCTCGCGCAGGGCCACCTGGACCATGGCCGCGTTGGCCTGGCCTCGGGTGGCCTTCATCACCTGGCCGACGAGGAAGCCGACGGCAGCTTCCTTGCCCGCTCGATAGTCGGCCACCGCGGCAGGATTGGCTGCCAGAACGCCGTCGATTGCCGTCCCGAGCGCCCCGGCGTCGGAGATCTGGCGGAACCCGCGCGCCTCGATGATCGCGCTGACCTTCTCGCCGCTGGCGAAATGCTGCGAGAAGACTTCCTTGGCGGTGGTAGCCGAGACTTCGCCGGCGCCGACGATCCGCGTCAGCTCGGCCAGCTCGGAGGGATCGACCCTGTTCGGACCGGCGGACGTCTTGAGCAGACGGAGGTACTCGCCGGTGACCAGGTTGGCGACGGCCTTGGCGGATGCCGGGCCTGCCGACGCCACCGCGCCTTCGAAAAGGGCCGCGGCGGCGGAATCGTTGATCAGCACCTCGGCGTCATATGCGGACAGGCCCAGGACCTCGCGGTAGCGTGTCCGGCGCGCCGACGGCAGCTCGGGCAGGCGGGCCTTGATCTCCGCCAGCCACTCGGGCGAGGTCAGAAGCGGCGGCAGGTCCGGCTCCGGGAAATAGCGGTAGTCGTTCTCCTCTTCCTTGGGCCGCATGTGGTACGTCGACTGGCGGGCTTCGTCCCAGCCGCGCGTCTCCATGTGGATCGCCTCGCCGGCGTCGATGGCCGCGGCCTGGCGCTCGATCTCGAAGTCGATGGCCCGCTCAACGGCCCGCATCGAGTTCATGTTCTTGACCTCGACGCGTGTCCCGAATGCCTCCCGGCCGCGGGGCCGGATCGAGACGTTGGCCTCGACCCGCATCTGGCCGTTCTCCATCTCGGCGTCAGAGGCGCCGATCGTCTGCATCAGCAGGCGCAGCTCCTCGGCATAGCGGCGGGCCTGTTCGGCCGTCCGGATGTCGGGCTCGGTGACGATCTCCATGAGCGGCATGCCCGAGCGGTTGAAGTCGATCAGGC
>CAZGUS010000043.1:0-17324 GCA_964529245.1 uncultured Anaerolineaceae bacterium | reverse complement strand
GGACCGTGTCGCCGGCCATGAGCTCGGCCTTCTTGGCGTCCAGCTCGGCCGCCGGGATCGACTCGATCGTGGGGTAGAGCGGGCGCAGGCCGGCGACCTGGATCGCAAGATCGCGAACAAGGCGCTGGAACTCGTCCGTACGGGCCACGAAGTCCGTCTCACAGTTGACTTCGATCAGGACGCCGATCTTGCCGCCGGTGTGAATGTACTGACCGATCTGGCCCTCATTGGCCTCGCGTCCGGCCCGCTTCGCCGCCGCTGCCTGGCCTCGCTCCTTGAGGATCGCGGCTGCCTTCTCGATGTCGCCGCCGGTCTCCTCGAGAGCGCGCTTGCACTCCATTACGCCTGCGCCGCTCTGCTCGCGGAGGGTCTTGACGGTCTCCGCCGTGATGGTCGCCATCGTGTTCTCGCGTCTCCTGTCGTGTGCGCCCGTGGGGTCGGCTTCGACCGCCGGGCGGGTGAGATCTCTTTGTCAGTGAGACCGGGGCGCGTCTTCGCGCGCCCGAATCGGCTCTTCGCGTGGCCGCACCGGTGCCTCGTGGACTCGAGGCGCGCCTTCGCCCTCGACGTCGCGCGGGTGGATCGGCACGGCTCGTACGCCGGGCAGAAGCACTTCTTCCTCGTCCACGTCGGGCTCGAATGTGAGAGCGGCGCCGCCGGCAAGGGCCGCGACGAGCTCTTCGGAGGGGGTCTCGTCGAGCACGGGCTCGGCCGGTGCCTCGGCCACTTCGACCTCGCCGGTCAGGCGCGCGCCACGCTCGCGCTGGCCTTCGATGCAGGCATCGGCGACGAGCGAGCACAGCAGTCGAATGGCCCGGATCGCGTCGTCGTTGGCCGGAATGATGTAGTCGAGCTCGTCCGGGTCGACGTTGGTGTCACCGGTGCCGATGATCGGGATCTCCAGCTTGCGCGACTCAGTGACCGCGATGCGCTCACGGTGCGGGTCGACGATGAAGACCATCGCCGGCAGCCGCTTCATCTTGCGAATGCCGCCGAAGGCGTCGCGGAGGTGATCCATCTCCTCGACGAGCTTGGAAGTCTCCTTCTTCGTCAGGCGCTCGAAGTCGCCGCCGGCCTGGCGCGCCTCGAGCTGATCCAGCAGGGCGATGCGCTTCTTGATGGTGACGAAGTTGGTGAGCATGCCACCGAGCCAGCGGCGGTTGACATACGGCTGGCCGGCGCGCGTCGCTTCCTGCGAGATCGGCTCCTGGGCCTGCTTCTTCGTACCGACGAAGAGGACGCTGTCGCCGCGGGCGACCGTCTCACGCGCGGCGTCGAGGGCGAGGTCCAGCCGCTTGACGGTCTGGGCCAGGTCGATGATGTGGATCCCGTTGCGTTCCGCGAAGATGAACGGCTTCATCTTGGGATTCCAGCGACGAGTCTGATGGCCGAAATGGATTCCGGCCTCCAGGAGCTGTCGCATCGAAACGGACGGCATGAACTACCTCCTGCGGTTGCTTCCTCCGCAGCGCTCCTGTCGGGAACCGGTCCGCCAAACGCGGGCTCCGGCACCGCCCCGACACGGCTACTCTGCGTGTGAACTCCGCTCCGTCCGCCCTGAGGCGGGCACGGGGCGTGGGCCGTCGCAGCGCGACGACCGGCGGGGAGTGTAGCACAGCGCCGCCGGGGCCCGGCCCGTCCAGCGGGATCGCGGGGTCAGTCGATCGGACACCGCCGCCGCGCCGCAGGGGAGCCGCGCCTGGAGCAGCCTGACCGGCACAATCCTGCTACTTGCACCCCATCGCCGCGATACCCTGATCGCGTGTGGCAGAAGGGCTCCGCAATCGGGTCTCGAAGAGGCGCCGCGTCGGCCGCGGCCTCGCTTGCGGCAGCCCTGTTGATCGCGGCCGGTGCGGCCGGCTGCGGCGGCGACGAGGGCTCGGCCGCGGCTACCCGCGGATTCGCCGAGACGCCGGCGCCCGCCACCGCGCCCTCCCCCGCCGACCTGCCGACCCAGACCCCGACGCCTGCCGCGACAGCCGCGCCGGCAATCGTCCCGATGGTGCCGGTGGTGTCGTTCTGGTCGACGCAGCAGACGATAAGCGTGGCCGACCTGGCTCTCCTGTTGAGCGGCTCCAGGCCCGCCGCGGGACCCGCCTATTCGAAGGTCGTCGTGGCGGCGCCCGACGCCGGGGCCCTGGCGCTGGCGCTCGGCGTCTCGCTCGACGGGGCGGTTCAGCTGGCCGGCGCGGACGACGTCAAGGCCGCGGTTCGAGCCTCCGCCGGCACGCTCGGAGTGATTCGCGCGGACGACGTGACTCCCGACGTGCGCGCCCTGGGCGTCGCGGGCGTGTCGCTCTTCGGCTCCGGGCGGCTCACGGACCTTCGTGCCTGGCCTCTCACCATCGTGTCCGACTCACCCTCGTCGTTCGACCCCGGTGCGGCGTGGGTCCTCGACGCGGGCGGCGACGTCAATCTCGAGCGACACGTGTACGTCTACGCCGTCCGCAAGAAGAAGGGCCCGGACTACCCCTGGGCGGGCGGCTATGCCGTCGTGAAGAGCCGCACCTGCTGCGGCTTCGGACAGAATCTGCTCACGGTCGCGCGCCGGACCGGCGGTGCCGGAGCGCTGAGCACGCTGCTCAAAGGCGCGGACATCACCGTGGCGAACCTGGAAGGGCCGGCTCCCAACGACTACGTCTACCACGAGGACGGTCTGTCGTTCAGCTTCGATCCCGCGCTGCTCGTCGGGCTGGCCGACGCGGGCATCGACGGCGTCGGACTGGCCAACAACCACATTCGCAACGCCGGCAGCCAGGGCGTGCTCGACACCTGCGTCAATCTCGACAAAGTCGGCCTGGAGCACGCCGGCGCGGGCGCCAATCCGGCGGCGGCATCCGCTCCGGCCTGGTTCAGCGCGGGCGGCTTGAAGGTGGCGTTCCTCGCGTACGACGCGCTCCAGCCCGGCAACTTTGCGACGTCTTCGCGGGCCGGCGCGGCCGCGTTCACCCTCGCCGGCGCCGAGGCCGACATCAGGGCGGCCCGAGCCGCGGGCGCCGACTTCGTGATCTTGATGCCCCATTGGGGCGCGGAGTACAGCGAGTACGTCAGCCCCGACCAGCGCCGCGAGGCCGCCGCGCTGGTGGCGGCCGGCGCCGACGTGATCCTGGGCAGCCACTCCCACTTCACCGGTCCCATCGAGGCGATCGACCGGCCGTCCGGCGGCCCGGTCTTCGTGGACTACTCGCTGGGCGACCTGCTGTTCGACCTCAACTACAGCGAGGCCACCCAGGAAGGCGTCGTGGCCGACCTGACCTACGTGGGCAAGCGGCTCGTCCAGGTCGACCTTCACCCCACGCTCATGGTCGACCACTCCCAGGTCAACCTGCTCGTCGCTTCGGGCGGGGGCAGCGTGGTCCTGAACCGCATCAGGGCCGCCTCCGCGGTGACGCTGCACTGGTAGGTCCGCGTTCGACGGACCGCGCTCAGCCGGCGAGCGCGTCCCGGTAGAGGCGAACCGTCCGGCCGCCGGCGGCCGCGGGCTCGACTATCGCGAGGTCCAGCGACAGCGGCAGGCGCGGCAGCTCGCGACCGTCGGGCAGCCGGCCCGACTCGAGCAGGCGGGCGACGCCGGCCTTCAGATGGGCTTGCTTGCGGTGGTCGAAGGTCTCCGCCGCCAGGCCGAACTCGCTCGAACGGCGCCACCGGACCTCGACGACCACGAGTCGCCGCGGCGGGCCCGGATCTATGGCGACGATGTCCAGCTCACTGCGTCCGAAGTGGGCGTTGCGCGCCAGGATCTCCCAGCCCCGGGCCGCCAGACGATCGCAGACGAGGGATTCGGCCGCGTCCCCGGCCTTCTGGCGGTCCGTTCGCTCGGCCATGACTCCTCCGGCGGGCGTCGGTCGCCGGCCGGTCAGTCGGCCTCCGCGACGTCAGCCGGCGCATCGTCCCACAAGCCCATTTGCTCACGATCACGGCACGGCGCGAACGAGAGGCGGTGGATCGGGCAGAGGCCCAGTGCGGCAAGGCCGGCGCGATGCTCGGGCGCGGCGTAGCCCTTGTTTCTGGCCAGGTCGTAGCCCGGATACAGCTCGTCCATCTCCTCCATCAGCCTGTCTCGGGCGACCTTGGCGATGACCGACGCCGCGGCGACGGACGCGCACAACCGATCGGCCGAGACCAGGACTCGCTGGTGGATCCGGACCTCCGGCAGCGAGACGGCGTCCAGAAGCAGGGCGTCGGGCCGGATCGGCAGCCGGGCGGCGGCCAGTGTGCTGGCCAGCAGGGTCGCCTGGAGGATGTTGATCCGGTCGATCAGCTCGGGGTCCACGAAAGCGATTGCCCAGGCGACTGCCCGGCTCCGTATCTCCACGTCGAGCCGCCGCCGGTCCTCCGGCTTGAGCATCTTGGAGTCGCGCAGGCCGCGCGGCTGCCAGTCCGGCGGAAGGATCACCGCAGCCGCGGCGACGGGCCCGGCCAGGCAGCCCCGCCCTACCTCATCGATCCCGGCGACATGGCGGTAACCGCGCGACCACAGGATCCGCTCCTCGGCGAAGTCGGGATCGAGCCGCTCGCGGTGCCAGGGCGCCGGTTCGAAGCGCCCGCCGGGCGCCCCGGGGGCGAATACAGTTGGACCCCGTCGCGTCGCCGAGGGCGAGCGGCCGGGGTCCTCGATCCGGAAGCTGGAGCGTCGGGCGCCGGTCATATGGCTCCCGAACCCGTCTAGCTCTTGACGCGGCGCTCGCGCAGAGTTGCCGCCTTGCCGACGCGCTTGCGCAGGAAGTACAGCTGAGCGCGGCGGGCCTGGCCGTGACGGACGACTTCGATCTTGTCGATGCGGGGGCTGTTCACCTTGAAGGTGCGCTCGACGCCGACGCCGCTGGCGATACGGCGGACCGTGATGGAACGCTGGATGCCGCCGCCGCGCAGGCGCATGACGGTGCCTTCGAAGACCTGGACGCGTTCACGGGTGCCCTCGATGACCCGTGCGTTCACGCGCACCGTGTCTCCGGAGGCGAGGACCGGGATGTCCGTCCGGATCTGTTCCTGAACTATCTCGTCGAGCACGTTCACGGCGTTCCCTACTCTTCGTCAAGCGGCGCGGCTGCGCGCAGTGGCCGATGTTGCCCGCAGCCCGGCTGCGATGAAGACACATGAAACGAGGCCGCCAGAGCGGCCGACGGCGAAGGATACCACAACCTCGCGCCTCCGAAGCTCGCGCCGGCGGCGGCGCCCCGATCGACGGCGTGGCCCACGACTTACCCGCCGGCTTCCTCCGCAACCTCCGAGTCGCCGCCCGTCCGCTGGGTCCTGGCGGCGGACTCGGCCGCAGCGGCTTCCGCCGCGTCCGCAGCGAGAGCGCTCTCCTCGCGGCTGACCTCCGCCAGAAGCCTGGCCTCCTCCCGCGTCATCGGCCGATCCTCGAGCAATTCCGGACGGCGGCGCCAGGTCCGGCGCAGCGACTCCTTCAGGCGCCACTTGCGGACGGCCTCGTGGTGTCCGCTCGTCAGCACCGCCGGCACGGCCAGGTCGCGGAAGACCGGCGGGCGCGTGTACTGCGGGTACTCGAGGAGACCGGCGGTGAACGACTCCTCTGCAGTCGAATCCGCGTCAATGGCGCCCGGCAGCAACCTCAGGATCGTGTCCACCACGACGAGGGCGGGGATCTCACCGCCCGAGAGGACGTAGTCCCCGATCGAAAGCTCGAGGTCCGCCAGCGATCGAATTCGCTCGTCGACACCCTCGTAACGCGGGCAGATCAAGAGCAGGTGGGTCCGCTCGGCCAGGACGTGGGCGCGAGCCTGACCGAAGACCTCGCCGCCCGGGTCCAGCAGGATGACCGTGCTGTCGGGCCGCCGCAGCTCGTCCAGCGCCGCCGCGACCGGTTCGGGGCGGAGAACCATTCCGGCTCCCCCGCCGTAGGTGTAGTCGTCGACGGCCTTGTGGCGGCCCAGGCCCCAGTGGCGCATGTCGTGGATGCGGATCCGGGCGAGGTCGCGAGCCTGGACGCGCCCCGGGATGCTCTCCGCAAGCGGGCCCTGGAGCATCGCCGGGAAGAGTGTGAGCAGCTCGATCTCGAGGGGCGGACGAACCGTCCTGGAGGCTCCCTCGACGGCGGCGGCCGCGATCCCGGCGACCTCCGCGGCCCCGGGCTCGGCCGGGCCGGCGCCAGCCGACGGCTCGACAGTCATTCGTCGGGCTCCCCCGCGGCCGCGGTCGAATCCGCGACCTCGGCCGGAGCCTCGTCTTCTTCGTCGCCGCGGAGCCCCAGGGCTTCACCGTCGATGACGATCTCGCCTCGGGCCGGCGCGAATACTCGCACGACCGACCGGATGAGCGGCACGTCCAGCTCCCCCGCCGGCCCCGCGACCACCATCACGTCGGCGCCGCCGGCACGGTATATGTCGACGACTTCGCCGAGCGCGGTGCCGTCGACGTCGGCCACGGGCGTCCCCACGAGCTGGTGCCAGTAGAACTCGCCGCGCGGCAGTTCCTCGCCCGGGCCGACGACGGCTTCCAGGTACGCATCGCGCAGCGCTTCGGCGGCGTTGCGATCTGCCACTTCCGCGAAGCGCACGCGCCAGCCGAGCGAATCGGGCGCCGATTCGATGACCGTAAGCGGCGCGTCGCCGCCCTCGACGAAAAGCGACTTGCCGACGGCAAATCGCTCCTCTGCCCTATCCGTCAGCGACTCCAGTCGCACTGTCCCGCGCAGCCCGTGGAAGCCCCGGACCTGGGCCACCACGAGCCTCTCACCAGCGCTCACGGCCGGAGGCTCAGCTGATCTCCAGCGATACGATTTCGCCGTCGCGCGCGGACATGACCTTGAGCAGCGTCCGCAGTGCCTTGGCGACGCTGCCGTTGCGGCCGATCACCTTGCCCATGTCTTCTTCCGCGACATGAAGCTCGATGACGGTCCCGTCGGGGCCGGTGTGAACCTGAACCTGTACGGCGTCGGGGTCGTCCACGAGGTTACGGGCGACGTACTCGACGAGATCCTGGGCTGCCATTGGCTACCTCTTGCTGTGGTGCCACTTCCGCATGGGACGGGCCGCGGCGGCTTGACGCCGTCGGTGGACCCGCTACTTGGCGGTTGGGGCTGCCTTGCGCTCTACCTTGGGCAGGACGCCGGCGCCCTGAAGGAGGCGGCTGACCGTGTCCGACGGCTGGGCGCCCTTCGCCATCCAGCTCTTGACCTTGTCGACGTCGACGACGAACTCGACCGGGTGGACCCGGGGGTTGTAGTGGCCGATCGTCTCGATCGCCCGGCTGTCCCGGGCGCTTCGACTGTCGGCGACGACGATGCGGTAGGCGGGTTGCTTGGTGGCCCCGACGCGGGTGAGGCGGATTCGAACTGCCATGTGCGAGCGTGCTCCTCCTGAGGGCTGACGACTCGGTCCCGGCCTATTTGGCCGTGAGTACGAGTCGCATGGTAACCGTGCTGCCGTCGATCTCAGCGAAGGCCGCGCCTCCGACGTGATCGACATAGGGCTTGTAGTTGACGTTGTAGGAGCCGGGATCGGCGGCGAAGAGGGCCCGGCCGATCTGATCGGCGACGGCCGAGATGTCGAAGTAGCCGTACTCGGAGTTCGACGCTCCGACGGCTTTCATGACCGACTGGTACGTCGAGTTCGAGGCGAGTGAACTCGCGCTCGTCGTGTCCAGGACCGCCTTGACGAACGCATCCCCGTAACCGGCCACGATCAGATCGCCCTTGGTTGCCACGGCGATGTCGAGGTCCGCGGAGCCGTCGCTGCCCGGAACGTGGACGTTCGTGATGGTCGTGCCTTTGTACGCCTCGTCGGTCTGGGTGATGCCGCTGCCGCCCAGCGCCGAGACCGCCGCCAGATTCGTGATCAATGCCGCTTTCGACGTCGCGGTGGCACTGTCCGCGGTCTTGACGACCAGCCCGCCGCCGTACGACGCGCCGTCCTTGATCAGGACCGCGTCGGCGTCGCCGATCCAGTCCACGCCGCCGATCACCGACAGGGCTTGCTGGACCTGCTTCATGGCGTCGGGCGCGTCCGACGCGAGAGCCGAGCCGGAGATCGTCTTCAACTCGGCGTCCACGAGCTGACCGACGGAATGGATCTCGAAGACGGCGACCGTCGAGCCGGGCAGATCCGAGGCCACGACCGACACGCTGTTGCTGGGACTCGGCGTTCCGGCCGGCTTTGGCATGCTGATCTGGATGGTCATGTGGTCGGAATCGGCGCGAACCGAGCCGACCAGCCAGGCAGGCACACTTGCCGCCGACAGGTTCATCCCCGCCGCCGGCACCATGCTCGCCCCCGACATCTCGCCGAGCCCGGCAAAGCCGGTCATGGCCGACTGCACCAGCGCCTGCGGGTTCATGTAGAACGTGGCGATGCTGTCGCCGCTCAGCGAGCGAATCGCGGCCTGGTAGCCGGCGCTGTCGGCAAGGGATCCCGTTGCCGGCGCGTCCAGCGCGGCCTTGACGGCGGCCACGTCGCCGGCAACGAAGACCTTGTCCGTGAACGCATACGCGGCGGTCGCCCCGTCGGTCGCCGTCTTGGCGACGAAGAGCGTGGTCCCGGCGTAGCTCTGCGTTGAGAACGCGACCCCGGTCCTGGCGATCTCCGAACCGACCCACTTCTCACCGACGGCTCTGTCCTTGAGAGCGACGATGACGACACCGCTGGGCGGCGTCGTGCCGAAGGTCGGAATGGTCAGTATGTCCGGCACCTCGGTCGCGACGGGGGCCGTAAGGTCTGCTCCCGGCATCGCGGCGCCGCCCAGGCTCGTAACCGCGACCGAAAGCTCGCCGGTCGTCCAGCTCTGGAACGCGGAGGTGTAGGTCAGGTCGGGCGAGATGGCGCTGGTGATCCGGTTGAGGACGTCGTCGAACGCGCCGTCGAACTGGGACCGATCGGCGAACCCGGGAAAGTGGCTCAGGAAGTCGGCCAGGTTCTGATGCTGGTCGCCGGGCAGGTCGGTGCGCACGTCCACGAAGGCGATCGTGTTCTTGGGTGCGTCGCCGGCGGTCAGCGACTTGGCCGCGGCTCCCGCGCCGGACAGGACGAAGGCCCCGCCGACGGTCACGAGCGCGACGCACAGGACGACGCCCAGGGCGATGGCCCAGCGGAAGCGGCTGGTCCTGGGCCCGACCCGGACGGGTCCGACGCCGCTGGCCCAGGTGTCGCCCATCGGTTCGAGGCGCGCCCCCGGCGCATCCTGCGGGGCGACCGTGCCGGTCAGCGGATCCTGGTAGCCCGCTGCTTGCTGTTGCTGATCCATCGGAATTCCCTCTCAGCTCTGCCCGGGCATGCCGGGGATTCGACCGCGGAACCGCCCGCTCGACATCTGCTTCATCATCTTCTGAAGTTCGGTGAATTGCTTGACGATCTGATTGACGTCTTGAAGCCGGGTGCCCGACCCGTTGGCGATCCGGCGCCGGCGCGAGCCGTTTAGGATTCCGTTCGGATCGCGTCGTTCCTCGGGGGTCATCGATCGGATGATCGCCTGGACGCGCCGCAGGTCGCCGCGGTCGACGGCCGCCTGAGCCTGCTTGGCCATGCCGCCCATGCCCGGGATCATCTCCAGCAGCTGGCCCATCGGGCCCATCTTCTGGACCTGCTCCATCTGCTCGAGCATGTCCTCCAACGTGAAGCTGTTCTTGCGCAGCTTCTCGGTCATGCGGGCCGTTTGCTTCTCGTCGTAGGTTTCCTGGGCCCGCTCGATGAGCGTCAGGACGTCGCCCATGCCCAGGATGCGGCCGGCCAGTCGATCGGGGTGGAACGGCTCCAGCGCGTCGGTCTTCTCGCCGGTGCCCAGGAACTTCACCGGCAGGCCGGTCACGGCGCTGATGCTGAGCGCCGCGCCGCCGCGTGCGTCGCCGTCGATCTTGGTCAGAACGAGGCCGGTGACGGGGACGGCCGCGGCGAACGCCTCGGCAACATGGACCGCTTCCTGGCCGGTCATGGCGTCCACGACGAGCAGCGTCTCGGCCGGCTTGAGCGCCGCGGTCAGGTCCGCGATCTCCCTCATGAGGGGCTCGTCGACGGTCAGCCGGCCGGCGGTGTCGATGATGACGGTGTCGCGGACCTGCTTGCGCGCGGCGTCCAGGCCGCCTTTGGCGATGGCGAGGACCGTTGTTCCGGTCGCGGCGCGGAAGACGGGCACGTCGAGCGATTTGCCCAGGGTCTGGAGCTGGTCGGCGGCGGCAGGCCGGTACGGGTCGGCCGCGACCAGGATCGGCCGGCGGCCCTGCTTGACCATCAGCCGGGCGAGCTTGGCGGCGCTGGTCGTCTTGCCCGAGCCCTGCAGGCCCACCAGCACGATGACCGCCGGGTTCCCGGTCAGGTGGAAGTTGCGATCGCCCGCCGATAGCAGCGAAACGAGCTCCTCGTTGACGATCTTCACGACCTGCTGGCCGGCGGTCAGGCTGTCGAGGATCTCCGCGCCCATCGCACGCTCGCGCACGCGAGCCACGAAATCCTTGACGACCTTGAAGTTGACGTCGGCCTCGAGGAGCGCCAGCCGCACTTCGCGCATCGCGGCGTCGACGTCGGCCTCGCTGACCCGCCCGCGCCCGGTCAGGGCCCCGAGGGTCTTGCGCAGCCGCTCGCTCAGCGCGTCGAACATTGGTGGAATGGACTCCTGATCCGTACCGCCGGTCCGAAGCAGCCTGGACCGGCGTTGGGCCGCGGATTCTGGCGGCACCGAAGGCTCGGGAAGTCTAGCGCATCAGGGACGGAGTGGACAGAGGCGGTACAGGGGCGGGCCGGCGACCACCGGCCGCCCCAGGAGTTGTTCACCTCCACCCGAGCGCCGCCACGCGGTGTTCCGGTAGCTAGTCGTGCCGAAGGTCCAACCATTCCTGCAGGTGATGGCCGCGCACGTACTCGCGCCGTAGGTTTGGCCCGAGCCACAGCGCGATTTCTCCGCCTCGCGTGCCGGGACGCGGCAGATCTTCCGCGAACGAGACATCGATCACGTTGCGTGCCCCGGGGCCAAGAGTCGGGTAGTCCCGCTCTATCCGGTCGACGAAAGCCTTGATCGTTCCGTACTCGCCGGCTGCGTACAGGCCTTCGATCCACCGAACGACGTCGCCGAACAGGAGATGGGCAAGCAGGTCGTCGTAGAACCCGATGTGGTCTTGGTAGATCGGTATGAGATCCGGAAACTCCTCAACGAGGCTCTCGATCCACGCTCGCTTTGCTGCGAAGTCAGCCGCGGGATCGGCACCGTCTTCCATGTCTACGCGAACAGTGCGCCGACGAAGGCGGCGGGGTCGAACGGGATCAGGTCGCCCAGCTTCTCCCCTACTCCGACGAAACGGACGGGGACGTGGAGCGCGTCCTCGATGGCGAAGACGATGCCGCCCTTGGCGGTCGAGTCGAGCTTGGTCAGAACGATGCCGGTCAGGCCGACCGTCTCGTGGAAGACGCGGGCCTGGGCCAGGCCGTTCTGGCCGGTGGTCGCGTCGAGGACGAAGAGAACCTCGGGCGCCGCGCCGGGCAGGCGGCGGTCGATCACGCGGCGCATCTTCGCCAGCTCGTCCATCAGATTGGACTTGGTGTGCAGGCGGCCCGCCGTGTCGGCAATGACGATGTCCACGTGGCGCGCGACGGCGGCATCGATGGCGTCGTAGACCACGGCCGCGGGATCGGCGCCGGGCGCGTGCGCCACGAACTGGCAGCCCGATCGATCGGACCAGATGCGGAGCTGGTCGATGGCGGCGGCGCGGAACGTGTCGGCGGCGGCGAGCAGGACGCTGCTTCCCTCGGCTCGATAGCGGTGGGCGAGCTTGCCGATGGTCGTCGTCTTGCCGGTTCCGTTGACGCCGACGATCAAGAGGACGGCCGGTTGATCCGGGCCGGCCGGCACGGGCCGCCAGCGGGGGTCGCTCGGGATGAGCAGGGCCGCCAGCTCGTCGCGGACGGCAGCTTCGGCGGTGGGCGCGTCCTTCCGCGCCCGGGCTCGCTCGACGACCTCGGCAGACAGCGCCCCGCCCACGTCGCCGCCGATCAGCAGCTCCTCGACCGAATCCCAGTCCGCAGCGGCCGGACCGCTCTTGAGGATGCCACGAAGGCGGGACATGAAGCCGCCGCGGCTCTTCTGCAGGCCCGCGGCGAGATCGCCCGGGGTCTCGTCGAGCTCTGCCGGCGAGGACGGTTCCGCGGCAGGCGCGGATTCGGCCGGAGCCGGCGCGGGCGGGGCGGATTCGACCGAAGGTTCCGCGGCCGGCACGCGCCAGACTTCGGGCTCGACTGCCGCCGAATCGACCGCCTCCGGTTCGGCCGAAGGTTCGACCGAAGTCTCGGCCTCGGCCTCTGGCGGCTTCGGCTTGCGGAACAGGAACATCGTCAGCTCCCCGCGCCGGCAGGCGCCGCCGCATTCTTGCGCGTCACCTGATCGGCCAATTCACGGGCCTCCTCCAGCCGCAGACTGATGACACGGCTGACCGCATCGTCGCCGACCGTCACGCCGTACAGCGCATCGGCACTCTCGATCGTACCGCGGTTGTGCGTGATCACGATGAACTGGGTGTTGTCCGCAAGGCCGCGCAGTGCCTCCGCGAACCGGCCGACGTTGGCCTCGTCCAGGGCGGCGTCGACCTCGTCGAGGACGCAGAACGGGACGGGGTGGACCTCGAGCATGGCGAAGAGCAGGGCCACGGCCGTCAATGCCCGCTCGCCGCCCGAGAGCATGCTCAGCGGCTGGGCCTTCTTGCCGGGCGGCCTGGCCACGATTTCGATGCCGGTGGCGGCCAGGTCCTCGGGGTCGGTCAGGCTCAGGCGGGCGAATCCGCCGCCGAACAGCTGGCGGAATCTGCCGTCGAAGGCGGTCTCGAGGGCGGTGAACGTCGAACGGAACTGGGTGGAGATCATGACGTTGAGCTGCTCGATCAGGGCCCGCGTCTTGGCGATCGCGTCGGTCAGGTCCGCGCGCTGAGTCTCGAGCCCGTCGAGCCGGGCCTTGAGCGACTGGTACTCCTCGGCCGCGAACGGGTTCGGGGCGCCGAGCTCATGGAAGCGGCGCCGCAGCGCGGCGAGCCGGCTGGCGGCCGGCGGCTCGACGGCCTGGCCCTCGACCCACCGTTCGGCCGCCGCCGCGAGCGCCTCTTCGATGGACTCGGCGCTCGATTCGCCAGCGTCCTCGTCCGCGTCGAACCGACCGCCGGTTGAGATGGCCGCGTCGACCTCCTCGTCCAGATCTCCCTCGACTGCCAGGAGGCGAAGGCCGAGATCGCCAAGCCCGGCCAGCTCGACGCAGACCTGCTCCCGGATTGCGTCGAGCGCCAGGCGTGCCTCGAGCTCCGACACCTCGGCGTTGCGGACCCGCTCCTGACACGCTCGAAGGCGCTCGCGGGCATGGGCGGCGGCGCTCTCCGCCTGGGCCAGCTGGGCGCGAGCGACGGCCTCCGCGCTCCGGATCTCGTCCAGCTCGGCCCGGACGACCGCTTCCCGCAAGCCGGCCGCGGCCAGCTGCTCGCCGAGGCCTTCGCGCTCGGCGGCCAGGCCGCGCTCGCGCTCCGCAAGCTCGGCGGTCTGACGCTCCAACTGCGCGATGCGAGTCTGATCGAATTCGGCCGCCGCGGCGGCCCGAGCCCGGCGGCTCTCGGCGTCCCGGCGAGCGGCTTCCAGCATCGCCTCTTCGGCGGCCAGTTCGTCGCGGCGGGCACGCAACGAGGCGGCGCGCGCCTCCCATTCGCGCAGGGCGGCGGCCTGGTCGCCGGCCGCCGCAATGGCGCTGTCAGTGGCGCGGTCAGTGGCGCGGTCGGGAGCGGCGCCGCCGTGGGCATCGGTCGCGCCGACGTGGCCGCTCTCGCGCCCGGCCGCCTCGGCCTGGCGCACCGCGGCCTCCAGGCGTTCGCGATCCGCCTCCGCACGCACGGCCTGGGCAGAACGCCACGCGGCTTCACGGGCCACGTTCTCCAGGACGCGCGTCGCGCGTCGCTCCGCTTCCTCCGATTCACGTCGAGCTGCACTCGCCCGCCGCTCGGCGTCGCGGGCTGTGTCTAGCGCGGCACGGGCCGCGGAGGCGGCGGTTGTCGCGGCTTCCGCCGCGGACGCAGCGGTGCGGGCGTCGTGCTCAAGGCGCGCCACTTCCTAACCCAGCCGCTCGAGCTCAGCGCGCCGGTCCAGGAGCGATTCGGAGCGGCCCATGGTCACGACCCCCGCGGCGGTGGCGACGGCACCGTCGCGAGTCACGGCGATCCAGCCGGCGGCCAGACGAGGCTGCACGGCCAGCGCCGCGTTCAGATCCGGGAGCCACACGGCCCGTGCAAGCAACCGCGACGCGGCCCCGTTCGGATCCACGCGGATCGCGTCGGCCAGCTTGCCCCCGCCGTGGGCGGAGGCCACGGCGATGGACCCCTCACCGGCTTCAGCCGCTCTTTCCGCCGCTCGCTCGGCCGCCCGGCCGGCGCCACTCACGTGCGGGCCGCCGGCGCCGGCGTCGCCGTCCAGCACGAGCGTGCCGCGCTGACCGTCGAGCCCCAGCACGCCTTCCCGGCCCATGACGTAGCCTCGCATCGCCTCTCCCAGGGCCGCCTCCACCGCGACTCGGAAGCCGGCCTCGACTTCTAGGCCCTCGGCCAGCGGCTTTCCGCCGAGGCGCTTCGCCGCCTTTGCGATGCCGCGCGCCTCCTCTTCGGCCAGCCTGGCCTGAACCGCCTCGTGGCGTCCGCGCAGGCTCGCTGCCTTGCTGGCCGTAGCGCCGGCCCTTTCGGCTGCGGCCTGCCGCGCCCCTTCAGCCGACTCCAGGTCCGTCCGGGCCTTCTCGCGCGCCGCGACAGCCGCTTTCTCCGCCTCGACCGCGGCCGCGGCCGCGTTTCGAGGCCCGGCGCAGCCGGCCTCCGCCTCCGCCAGACGCCGGGCCGCCTCATCCGCCCCGGCACGCTCGTCGGTCGCAGCTCGCGATGCCTCGCCGAGACGGCGGCGCACGGTCTCGAGTTCGGCCGCCCGGGCGGCCTCGACGCGCCGCAGCGCCGCCAGCGCCTCGCCCTCGGCCTGCTTCGCGGCGCGGATCGCGCCCAACTCTTCGAGCGCCTCGGTCAGCGCCCGCTCCGCCTCCGCGACCGACCCCGACAGGGCGAGATCCCGCGCCGGCACCGGGCCCGCCATTTCACGCCGCTGCACGGCGAGATCGGCCTCGGCCGCCGCCAGCTCCCCCTCGAGCCGGGCCCGGTCGCGCAGGACGCCGCCGGCGTCGCCGGCGGCCCGGGCGTCGCGCAACTGGAGGTCGGTCAGCAGGCCCCGGGCCGCCTCGTGCGCGGCCAGGCGATCGGCCTCGGTCTCGGACCGCGACGCCAGCTCGCGGGCGATGGTCGCGGCCAGAGTCTCGGCGTCGCGCAGCGCCGTCAGCGCCGCGTCGGTCTCGCCCCGGCCTGTGCGCAGCTGCCGCTCCGCCTCCTTCGAACGAAGCGCCGACTCAACCCAGCGCGAACGGGCCTGGGCGATGATCGCGCGGCCGTATTCGCGTCCCGCCGTTTGCCGCGAGGCCTGCTGCTCGGCCTGGGCCGCCAGGCGTCTGGCCTGGGGACGTAATTCGGCCAGGACGTCCTCTACGCGGGCCAGGTTGGCCTCTGCTTCGGTCAGCTGGTCCTCGGCCTTGGCCTTGCGCCGCTCATGGCGCCGGACGCCTGCGACCTCCTCGAACAGAGGCCGCCGCTCCTCGGGCCGGAGCGCGAGAGCCTGGTCGACCATACCCTGGCCGATGAACAGGAAGGCGTTGTCGGCCAGGTGCGCGGCGTCGAGCAGATCGACCAGATCCTTGAGGCGGACGCGCTGCTTGTTGAGCAGGTAGTCGTTCTCGCCGGACCGGAAGAGCCGCCGGCCGAGCTCGACGGTCTCGTAGTCGATCGGGAGCAGGCGGTCGCCGTTGCCGAAGACCAGGGTGACGTCGGCCATGCCGAGGGCGGATCGCTTCTCGGAGCCGGCGAAGATCACGTCTTCGGACTTGCGCAGCCGAAGGGCCTTGCCCTGCTCGCCCAGGGCCCAGCGCAGAGCGTCGGCGAGATTGCTCTTGCCCGAGCCGTTGGGCCCGACAACGGCGCTGATTCCGGGCCCGAACTCGACGAGCGTCCGCTCGCCGAACGACTTGAAACCCTGCAGGCGTAGAGCCAGCAGGCGCGCCGGAGCGGTCATCGGGTCCGACTCCATCGGCCGCGCGCTCGGGCCTCGCGAGTAGGCCGCGGTGCTCGGAGCGTCACGACCACGGGCTGTCGCCTCGGCCTGCGTCGGTGCCCGATTCCGGGCCCGGGCCGGGAGTGGAGTCGCCGCCCGGCTGGCCGGGTAGATCGAGTTCGAACTCCGTCCAGGGCTCGGCCGTGCCCTCGTCGGCTTCGCCGAAAGCGTCCCATTCGATCTCTTCGTCCTCGTCGTCGCCCTGGGCGGGCCCGAAGGCGACCAGCTCCGGGGCGCCTTCGGTTTGCGAGGCGAGGTCGCCGGGCGTTTCGCGCAGGGCCTCGATGGCGCGCGCAGCCGCCGCGGTCTCGGCCACGCGGCGGGAATGGCCCTCCCCCACTGCGATGACGCGACCGGACACTGCCACCTCGACACGAAAGACCTTGTTGTGGTCGGGCCCGACGGCGTCGACCAGGTGATACTGCGGTCGCTCGCCCGACAGCCGCTGGGTGAACTCCTGCAGCCGGCTCTTGGGGCTCTTGAGCGCTCCCAGCGGTCGGTCCGCCGTCAGCTCGATGGAGGCCTGGCCGACGACGAAGTCGCTCGCGGCCTCATAGCCCTGATCCAGGTAGACGGCGCCCACGACGGCCTCGAACGCCGAGGCCAGGAGAGAGGGCCGTCGCCGCCCACCGCGCTGCGCTTCACCTTCACCCAGGAGCAGGTACTCGCCGAGCGAGATGCGCGCCGCCAGCCGGGCCAGCCCGGCCGTGCTGACGATGGAGGCGCGGCGGGCAGAAAGAACGCCCTCGTCGTCGTCGGGGTGGCGGCGGTAGAGGGCGTCCGAGATTGCCAGGCTGACCACTGAGTCGCCGAGGAATTCGAGGCGCTCGTTGTGGCCGACGGCGAGGTCCCGATGTTCGTGCAGATAGCTGCTGTGGATCAGGGCCTGCTGGAGCAGTTCGAGGTCGCGGACCGCGAGCCCGAGCCGCTCGGCAAGAGCGGCTGCGGGGCGCATCAGTCGAGAGGCGGGCTAGGAGGCGTGTTCGTCGATGTAGTCGGTCGCGTCCTGCACGGTCCGGATCTTCTCGGCGTCTTCGTCTGAGATCTCCGTCCCGAACTCTTCCTCGAGGCTCATGATCAGCTCGACGAGGTCGAGCGAATCGGCGTTCAGGTCGTCGACGAACGACGCTTCCGGCTTGACTTCATCCTCGTCGACGCCGAGCTGTTCGACCACGATCTTCTTGAGTCGCTCGTAGGTAGTGGCCACTGACGCCCTCCTCGGGGTTC
>CAZGUS010000042.1:0-17464 GCA_964529245.1 uncultured Anaerolineaceae bacterium | reverse complement strand
AAGGACATGGGCTTCGTCCAGGCCAAGAAGTACGACCTGGAAGTCTGGTCGCCCGGCGTCGAGCGCTGGCTGGAAGTCAGCTCGTGCTCCAACTTCCGCGATTACCAGGCCCGCCGGATGGCGATCCGCTACCGGCCCGAGCCGGGAGCCAAGCCCGAGCTCGTCCACACGCTCAACGGCTCGGGCCTGGCCCTGGCCCGAACGGTCGCCGCGATCATCGAGACTTACCAGCAGGCAGACGGCAGCCTGGTCGTCCCCGAGGCGCTCCAGCCGTACATGCACGTGGAGCGAGTGGCTCGATAGGGAACGCGGCTCGTTTCGGCGCCGGTTTCTGGCAAGATGACGCGGCTCAAGCCCTGACAGGCGCGGGTGTCTCGTGATGGGCAGGAGGTTGCATGGAAGCTGACCGGCGTCGAACCATGGGGCGCAGGGCGCGATCCGTCGCCCTGGGCCTACTGGCCGCGTGCGCCTCGGTCGCCGTCGCCGCCTGCGTCGGCGCCTCTCCGACGCCCGAGAAGATCGTCATCACGCTGCCGCCCTCCACGCCCGCCGCGACCGTCGCTGCCTCGGACTACTCGGCCGGTACGACCGCGCCGTCGGCGTCCGGCAGCCAGGTGGCCTCCACGCCGATCGTGTCGACCACCTCGGTCAATCAGGCGGCCAACAGCCGCTGGAGCGTGTCATTCCAGATGCCCGTCGTCTCCGGCGTGGCGGACCAGACGGCCCAGGCGATGAACGACGCCATCACCCTCAAGGTGAACGCGTACATCTTCTCGTTCAACGGCGCCGGACTCCCTGCGGTGGGCGCCGGCAACGCGCCGAGCACCCTCAAGGGCGGTTACTCGGTCGCCTACGTCTCGGACGCGCTGCTCAGCCTGCGCTTCACCGTGGAGACGGACATCACCGGGGCTGCTCATCCTTCGATCGTGGCCGGCAGCATCAACTTCGACGTCGCCACCGGATCGGTCATCCAGCTGCCCGACCTTTTCACCAGCCCCGCTTCCGCGCTACCCGTGCTCGAGGCCCAGGCCCACAAACTGTTGACGGCGGAGCTCGGCGCGGATCTCAACTGGCCGGCCTCGCCGACGATGGCCGATTTCGGGGGAGCCTGGGCTTTCACCAAAGACGGGCTGGAGCTCACGTGGTCGCAGGGCGCGATCGCGGACGAGGCTTCGGGTCCGGCCACGATCTCGATCGCCTGGCCGACGCTCTCCGGCGTCATCTTGAAGCCCGGCCCGGCCGCGGGGTTCCTGCCCTGAGTCTGCGTCCAGTCGAGCTTGCGGCGGGTCCGCGCCGCCACCAAGAGGCGGCCATGCGACTCTGACGTTTACCGCAGTACTGTAGTACAAACAACAGTTGACACCGATCAGGTAGGGTGGTCAACTGAATGGGCAGCATTGGCCGAGGCGCAGCCCGGCGGTGGACTCGATGGCCCCGCTTCCCCGGATGCCTACCTCACCTCGGTGCCAGGATGACATGGATAGGGTGGAGCCGGCCCACGGCGGAAGTTCGGGGCGCAGCATGACACTTGCGCCTGTCCGAATCGCCATTTCCGAGGCGGTGGTCGAACCGGCCTCCGTGTCGGTCAGAGGCCGCCGGCGGGCGCAGCGTCTCAAGTCGCCGCCGAGCAAGGTCCTGTCGTCCAGTAGCGCGCGACGGGCGGCGCCGCGCGCCGTAGTGTCCGCGCCGCCGAGACAGGCGCCCGCGGATGGGGCGACCATCGCAACACCCGCCGTCTCCCACTTCGGCGACCTCATGAAGGATGCCCCGGTGGCCGCCTTCGTGAAGGACGCGGACGGCCTTTACGTCTTCGCCAACCCTCACCTGCTGGCCACCATGCGCAGGTACATGGGTCCCGACTGGTACGGCAAGACCGATGCAGACCTGTGGCCGCCCGAAGCCGCGGCCGCCTTGCGGGGACACGACACTGCCGTGTTGCGGACGGGTGGGTTGGAGGTGTTCACGTACGTGACGCCGCTCGCGGACGGCGCGCACTCGGCGCTGTTCGTTGAATTTCCATTGTCGGTCGGGGACGGTTCCCTCGGGGTCGGCGGCGTCGCGCTCGACATCACCGAGTTCGTGCAGGGTGCGGCGGATCGCAATCGCCTCGGGCTCGCCGTCGAGCAGGTCGCGGAGTCGGTCATGATCACCGACCGCGCCGCCCGGATCACGTACGTCAATGCGGCCTTCGAGCGGGTGACCGGCTACTCTCGGGCCGAGGTCCTGGGCCAGAACCCGCGCGTCCTGAGCAGCGGCCTCCAGCCTGCGTCGTTCTATGCGGCGATGTGGGACGCCCTTGGCGCCGGCTTGCCGTGGGCCGCCGACTTCGTCAACCGGCGCAAGGACGGCTCGCTGTTCTTCGAGGAGGCGATGATCTCGCCGATCCGAGACGGATCGGGCCACGTCACAAGCTACATAGCCGTCAAGCGCGACGTGACGAGCATGCGCGAGCTGGCGGAGCGCTCGACGGGGCTCGAACGAGTCCGCGCCCTCGTCGGAGAAGCGATTCGAAGCATGCGTCCGGGCGATGCCGTGGAGGCCACTGCCCAGCGCATTTGCCGCCAGGTGGCGCGCCTGACCGACATCGCGGCGGCGCAGCTGCTCCTGTTCGAAGGTGGCGATCGTGCCGTGCCGGTCGGCCTCGTCGTCAACGGGCGCCCCGATCCGCTGCTGGAGCCGCCGTCGTTCCAGCGCAGCCGGCAGCTGCGCAATCGGGCGGAGGAAGGCCCATGGGTGGAGCCGTGGACGAACCTGCGGCGCCGCTCTGCCGATCAGCTGTTCCCCGGGCCGGGCTTCACCTCGTTTGCATACGCGCCGATCCGTTCGGACGGGCGGCTCGTCGGGCTGCTCGCCATTCAGGCGACCGACGCGGTCCACAAGACCGCCGCAGCCGAGGCGCTGCCGGCCCTGATCGAGTTCGCCGACCTTGCCGGGGCGCTCATCGGCCGCGACGTCGCCGCGCGCTCGAAGGTCGGTCGGAGCCGGGACCACGTCCAGGGCATCATCTCCGGCCGGGCCTTCGCGCCGGTCTTCCAGCCGATCGTGGACCTCGTCACGCGCGAGACCGTCGGCTACGAGGCGCTCACCCGCTTCACCGACGGCGCCAACCCGGAGACGTTGTTCGCAGAAGCGGCCGCGGTCGGTCTGGGCCTTGAGCTCGAGACGGTCACGCTCAAGGCCGCCATCCGAGAGGCGGAGTCGCTGCCGCGCTCGGCCTGGCTCAACATCAATGCCTCGCCGGATCTGGTGATGGCGGGCGAGCCGCTGCGGTCCATCCTCGCCGGCAATCGCCGCCGCCTCGTGCTCGAGGTGACCGAGCATTCGGCCATCGCCGACTATCCGGCCTTCCTCTCCGCCATGACGAAGCTCGGACCGAAGGTCCAGCTAGCCGTCGACGACGCCGGCGTGGGCTTTGCCAGCCTGCGCCACATCCTCGAACTGAACCCGGCGTTCGTGAAACTTGATCGGTGGCTGATCACGGACCTCGAGTCCGACCGCGCCCGCCAGGCCATGATCGTGGGCCTGTGCCACTTCGCTCTCTCCACAGGCTGCCGGCTGATCGCCGAGGGGATCGAGACGGAGAACGAACTGACGACCCTCAGGCTCTTCAGCGTCGAACTCGGCCAGGGTTACCTGCTCGGGCGACCGGGACCCGTTTCCGCGGTCCCTCCGCAGCCCTAGAAGGGTCGCGGACGACATGGCCGGCCGCGCCGGTTCCACGGCCCGTCTTCGCGGCGAGGGGTCGCGCCGGCGACGTGGCGACTCCAGCCCGGAAGCGAGTCAAGCGCCGCGCTCCGCCACGGCCACGGTCGACCCGCGCGTCGGCGCGGCGCTTGACGATGCCGAAAGCCTGCACCTGCTCTTCGACCACATCTCCGACGCCGTGTTCGCGACCGACGTCGCCAATCGGATCACGCGCTGGACCGTCTCTGCCGAGCGCATGTTCGGCTACTCGGCGGCGGAGGCGATCGGCCGCTCGTTCGGCGACCTGCTGCCGTTCGAACTCGAGGAGGACGGCGGCGAGCCGACGCTCCTCGGCGCCCTTGAGGCGGGCCGCTCCTGGCGCGGAACCGGGACCGTTCGGTTGCGCGACGGCAGCACGCTCTGGATAGGCTCGGCGGTCGACCCGATCATCGTCGACGGTCGCCTCCGAGGCAGCGTCTCAGTTAGCCGCGACGTCACCTCGATCCGCGATACGCGACTGCTGCTGGCCGACCAGGAGAGATTCGTGGCCTCGGTCCTCGACGTGGTCGGGGCGCTGGTCGTAGTCCTCGACGCCCAGGGTCGGGTCACGCGCTTCAACGGCGCCTGCGAGCGCTTGAGCGGGTACGGCTTCGCCGAGGCCGTCGGGCGGTTCATATGGGACCTCGTGATCCCGCCCGACGAGATCGAAGACGTACGGTCCGAGGTGGCCGACCTCCAGGCGGGCGCCTTCCCAAGCTCGCACGAGAACCACTGGCTGACGAGAGGCGGCGCCAAGCGACTCATCGCCTGGGAGAACACGTGCCTGACCGACGACCGGGGCGTTGTCACCCACTTGATCGCGACCGGCCTCGACATCACCGAGGCTCGCCGCCGGCACGAGGCCCTGCGCGGGATCGATACGGTCGGACACCTGCTTGCCGAGCAGGGGCCCGTCCCGGCGGCGCTCGACGCCGTGCTGGGCGAGATGCAGGCGCGCATGGCGTACCCCTTACTGGCCCTCTACCTCGACGACGGGCCCGGTCTGCGAATCGCCGCCCAACGTGGGTACGGGGCGCTCCCCGAGCGCGTCGCGGCCGGCTCCGGCATCGTCGGGCGCGTCCGCCGAACCGGACAGGCCGAATTCGTGCCCGACGTCGCCAGAGACCACGACTACGTTGCCGGGGATGACACTGTGACGTCGGAGATCGCGGTTCCGCTCGCTGGCGACGGCCCGACGCTCGGCGTCTTGAAGATCGAGTCGACGCGACCCCAACCGCTGGCGGAGGGGGACCTGCAGTTCGTCCGGACGATCGCCGACCGGCTCTCCATCGCCCTGCGACGCCAGCAGGCTCAGGATGCCCTCATCGAGCGCACCCGTCTCTTCGCGGCGCTCGCCGAATTCGCGGCCGCGGTCAACGCCATCCAAGAGCCCGAGCGCCTGGTTGCGGCCCTGGTCGACGCAGTCGGCGCAGTCGTACCGTCGGACACGGTCGTGATCACCGTCCGAGACCGGAGCGATGGGCTGTACCGAGTCGCCGCGGTTCGCGGCATAACCCAGGACGCCGTCGGCGGGGTAATCCAGCCGGGGGAGGGTTCGGTGGGCCGAGCAATCAGCGAGCGCGCCGTGGTCGTGACCGACCGACATCGACGTTCCGAGTCCACGGCGGCGCTGCGGGCCTATCTGCCATATGACACGGTCAGGACGGTGGCAGTGCCACTCATCAACGAGGGCACGGTGCTAGGTGTGATCGCCGTCGGCCGGGCCGACGCGGACCTGGTGTTCACGCAGGCCGAGCGCGAGATCTTCGCCTTGCTCGGTTCGCACGCGGCCCTCGCCGTCGCCAACGCCTATCTCGTCGAGGAGGTCAAAGCCCTCGCCATCCACGACGCCCTCACCGGCCTGTACAACCGCCGCCATTTCGATGCCGCGCTGGATCTCGCGGTCGCCCGTTTCAAGCGGCGGAAACGGCCCGCAAGCCTGGCCGCCGTCATGTTCGACCTCGATCATTTCGGGGATTTCAACCGCCGCCACGGACATCTCGCGGGCGACGCGCTGCTTCGCGCGTTCGGCGAGATCTTGCGGGGCCGGCTGCGCTCATCGGACCTCGTCGCGCGCTATGGCGGCGAGGAATTCATCGCCATCCTGGAGGACACGACGCTGCTCGGGGCCGCTCGAATGGCCGAGGAAGTCCGCCGGGAGCTCGAGGCTCGGTCGGTGCCGGGGGCCGACGGCCAGCCACTCCACGCCACCGTGAGCGCCGGCTGTGCCGTCATGGATCCCGCTCATCAGACGAAGGAATCGCTGATCGGCCTGGCCGATCAGCGGCTCTTCGTGGCGAAGGGAGAGGGCCGCAACCGGGTCGTTGCCGACCGGGGTCGGTCGATGCGACCGGCCGGCGTCGGCCGCTGAACGCAGGTCGCCAGCCCGGCGAGGCGCGGCAGGATCCGGCGGTATGTGTATAGACTTAACAGTGACCATCCGCGAGCCCTGACCGGCGCCGCAGCGCTCCAACTGGCGCTCCCAGCGCTGCCGGCCCGACCTGCGTGCCCGTCCAGAGCCGTCCGCCGGAGCGCCGGTGTGCGGCCTGACTGTTGCCAGAACAAAGGACCGGTGAATGAGCCAGAGCCACTCGAACAGGGACGTCATGCCGCCCGCTTCGCGAGGCACCGGGGCCACACGGGCCGCCGGCGAGCGGAGCTCCCGGAAGCACGACCCGAACTACAAGTGGGTCGCGCTCTCGAACACCACACTCGGCGTCCTGATGTCGGCCATCGACGGCTCGATCGTCATCATCTCGCTGCCGGCGATCTTCAACGGCATCAAGCTGAACCCGCTCGACCCCGGCAGCACCAGCTATCTGCTCTGGATCATGATGGGCTACCTGCTGGTGACGGCGGTGCTGGTCGTGGCCTTCGGCCGCCTGGGAGACATGTTCGGGCGCGTCCGGATGTACAACGGCGGCTTCGTCATCTTTACCGTCGGCTCCCTGCTGCTCGCGCTGACCCCATTCACGGGACCTGCCGGGGCGATCTGGATCATCGGCATGAGGCTCGTACAAGGGGTCGGCGGCGCGTTCCTGTTCGCCAACTCGCAGGCCATCCTCACCGACGCTTTTCCGCCGGAGCAGCGCGGCCTGGCGTTCGGCATCAACGGCATCTCGTTCCTGGCCGGTCAGTTCGTCGGGCTGGTCGTGGGCGGCATCCTTGCCGCCATCAACTGGCGCCTCGTGTTCTTCGTCAGCGTACCGGTCGGGCTGGTCGGCACCGTCTGGGCGTACATGCGCCTCGAGGAGCTGGGAACGGTCACCCACGCCAAGATCGACTGGGCCGGCAACCTGACCTTCGCCGTGGGTCTGACGGCGTTGCTGATCGGGATCACGTACGGCATCCAGCCGTACGGAGGCGACACGATGGGCTGGAGCAACCCCTTCGTGCTCGGCATGATCGGCGGCGGCCTGGCGATGTTGGTCCTCTTCGTCTGGGTGGAGCGCCGGGTGGCCGAACCTCTCTTCGATCTGGGCCTCTTCCGGATCCGTGCCTTCGCCGCCGGGAACCTCGCGGGCTTCCTGTCAGCGCTGGGCCGCGGCGGGCTGTCGTTCGTGCTCGTCATCTGGCTGCAGGGGATCTGGCTGCCGCTGCACGGTTACGACTACGCCGACACGCCGTTGTGGGCGGGCATCTACATGCTGCCGCTGACGATCGGCTCCCTGATCTTCGGTCCCGTCTCCGGATATCTTTCGGACCGGTTCGGGGCGCGACCGTTCGCGACCGGCGGCATGCTGATCGCGGCCGTCTCGTTCTTTGGGCTGATCCTCCTGCCGGTCAACTTCCCGTACTGGGCGTTCGGCCTGCTGCTGCTTGTGAGCGGCATCGGCGGCGGCCTGTTCTTCTCGCCGAACATGGCCGGCATCATGAACAGCGTGCCCGCCCGCCAGCGCGGAGCCGCCGCCGGGATGAGGGCCACGTTCCAGAACTCGGCCACCGTGGTGTCGATCGGCGTGTTCTTCTCGCTCATGATCGCGGGCCTGTCGAACTCGCTGCCTGGCGCGCTCAAGACCGGTCTCACCGCGCATGCCGTGCCGGCCGCGACGGCAACGCAGATCTCCCATCTGCCGCCCGTCGCCAGCCTGTTCGCGGCGCTCCTCGGCTTCAACCCGATGGCTTCGCTGCTGCCCCCCAACGTCCTCCAGTCCCTTCCCGCGGCCCAGGCGGCCATCCTGACCAGCAAGGAATTCTTCCCGCAGGTCATCTCGGCGCCGTTCGGGCAGGGGCTCGCGATCGTCTTCATAGCGGCGGCCGTGATGGCGCTCGTTGCCGCGTGGGCGTCGTGGATCCGCGGCGGCCTCTACGTCCACGACGAGTCGGCCCCTGTACAGGGTAAGAAGACGGCCGGCCCGGAGCACGTGGCGCCCCCGGAGCAAGCTGCGATCGCGGCGGCCCCGGTTCGCGAAGGCTAGGCACCTCGAACAATCGGACGGTCGGACGGTCGAGGGTCCGGCAACCGCCGCCGCGTGGAGCGCCGCGGGGTCGGTATCGCCGGACGCCTCAGGCGACGACGGGTTCCGCCGGCTGGACGGCGCCGTTCGGGCTCGAGTCCGGCCCGGCCGTCTGCGGCCTCAACAGGGCCGTGACGCGGAGCAGCTCCTCGAGCATGGCGTCCGACGCTCGGTTCATCGCATCGTTCGGGCGGACATGGCCGGCGTCGTCGATGAACTGGCTGAAGAACGGGATGTTCACCGATTCGGCCACCGTGACCATCTTCAGGGCGGTCAGAACCTGCTTGAGCTGCTGAACCGCCCGGGTGCCCGCCGCCACGCCGCCGTAGCTCACGAAGCCGGCGGCCTTGTTCGCCCACTCCTCGGATAGGTAGTCGATGGCGTTCTTGAGGGCGGCGTTGTAGCCGAAGTTGTACTCGGGCGTCACGAACACGAAGGCGTCGACACGCTCGACCCTGCGGCTCCACTCGATCGTGTGGTGGTGCACGTACTGTCGGAGCCGCGGGTGGTTGGGTTCGTCGAAGAGGGGCAGGTTTACGCGGGCCAGGTCTATCGACTCCACGGCGAAGCCGCCCTGGGCGACGGCGCGCTCGCGGAACCATTCGGCAAACTTCGGGCCGATGCGCCCCGGTCGAGTGCTGCCGATCACGATGGCGAGTATTGGCTGTGGCATCGCTTGTGCTCCTCAGGCAGCGCAGGACGCGACCGATATCGTCGACTCGCCGGAGGCCTCGGTCGGTGCCTGTCGATACTCGGCCGTCGAAAGCGCGAACCGCTCTCCAAGAGGGTGCGGATTGAGCGCGGCGCTGTCATGACGATCGGTCATGAGGCGGCGAAGAGCCGTGCTCGGCCATGGAACAGCCGGTCGGCGTCCGCCACCGATCCGACGACCCTGCCCGCCTCGGCGCCTGGGACCGCGGCCGGCGCCCCACAGGCGGAGTGGCCGAGTTCGTCTCGCGGGACGAGCGCCACGGCGCAGCGGGCCGAACCGCCCCATCTGCTGATATGGCCTGGCACGGTGTGTCGGCCGACCGCCGCCAGCTGCAGCCAGGGAGCGCGAAATGGATTCGGAGTTCGAATTCGTAGTCATCGGCGCGGGCCCCGCAGGCGAGGCGGCGGCCTACCTGGCCCGATCCCGCGGAGCCTCGGTGGCCGTCGTCGATCGCGAGTTGTTCGGCGGCTCCTGCCCTTTCTGGGCCTGCATGCCCTCCAAGTCGCTCCTTCACGCCGCCGCGGTCCATGCCGCGGGCGGTGACTATCCGTGGCAGAAGGCGTCCGCCCGGCGCGACTACATGATCAACCGCGAAGGCATCGATTTTCCGAGCGACGCCAGTCACGTGAGCGCTCTCGAGGCCGCCGGCGCCGTGCCCATCCGCGGCGTGGGCAGGGTCTCGGGGCCTGGCACGGTGATCGTCGAGGAGCCGGCCGGAGGCGCGCCTCGGACCCTGCACGCGCGGTCGATCCTGGTCGCCGTCGGGACCCAGCCCAGGGTGCCGGAAATCGAGGGGCTCGATGCGATCAAGGCCTGGACAAACCGCGACGCGACCAGCGCGCGCGAGCTGCCCGCCAGCCTGGTTGTTCTGGGCGCGGGCCCGACGGGCGTCGAGCTGGCCCAGGTCTATGCCCGCTACGGCGTCCCGACGACCGTGATCGCATCCCGCGGCGGGGTCAACCCGACCGATCACCCGCGCAACTCCGCGGCCGTCGGGGCGGGCCTCCGGCGCGACGGCGTCGACGTGAGGACCGGCGTGCGCGCGGTGCGAATCCGAGCCCGAGCCGGCAAGGCGGGCGCTCACGTCGTCGAGCTGTCCGACGGCTCACGAGTAGAAGGGCACGTGATCCTGCTCGCCGCCGGGCGCACCGCGCCGCTCGACGGCCTGGGCCTGGAAACGGTTGGAGCGGTGGTGCGTGAAGGGCGAGTCGTGGTCGACGACCGCCTGCTGGCCGCGCCAGACGTCTATGTCGCGGGCGACCCGGCCGGGCCCGAGATGCACACCCACCTCGCCCACTACCAGGGAGAGCTCGCCGTCCGGGTCGCGCTCGGCGACGCTGTCAGAGCCGACTACCGTGCGATCCCGCGAGCCACCTACACCGACCCGGAGACGGCCGGCGTGGGACTCTCGCTCGATCAGGCGACAGCCGCCGGCTACGATGCGTTCGAGGAAGTCGCCGACCTCGCCACGTCCGCCAAGGGATATGTCGCGGAGGCGTCCGGACACGTCACCATCGTCGTCGACCGCCGGAGCGCCATTCTCGTGGGTGCCTTCATGGCCGGTCCGGCCGCTTCGGAGGTCATCCACGAGGCCGTTCTGGCGATCAAGGCCCGCGTCCCAATGGCCACGCTCGCCGATACGATCCACGCTTTCCCCACGAGCGCCCGGGTGATGGGCGGCCTGTTTACGACGGCTGCCCGGCGCCTGGCCGTGGCGTAGGTTGCGCTGGGCCTGGTGCCACGCTTCTGCCGACCTACGGGCCACCGCGAGCCGATCCGTACCAGACGAGACGGGCGTCGACGGCCCGCTCGATCACGGTTGCGCCACTGTCGCCGGTGAGCTCTCGCAGCACCACGGCGGCCACGTCGAGCCCCGACTCGTTCCGGCCGGGCCGGCTCCACACGAGCCACATCAGGGTTTCGTCGTTCGGGATCGCCAGGAGGGCGATCTCCAGCCCGTCAGCGCGAAGCGGCGCCGCGACGTTCTCCTGTAGTCGCTCATACCAGTCCACGGGTCGATCGAACAACCCGGGCACGTAGACCTCGAGCACGCGGACGGTCTGCTGCATGGCCCAACCGTGCAACAGAACGGACCGGTCGGCATCCGTGGAATCACCGACCGCCGCCCGTATGATTGGGGCCGGATGCACACAGCCGCGCGACAGCTGCCCGCCGACCCCGTCTCGTCCCTGGTCGGACGCGACGAGCCGGTTGCACGCATCGTCGCCGCAGTCCAGCCGCCGTATGGAGACGCGCTGGCGGTCCTTCTGGAGGGGCCTGCCGGCATCGGCAAGACGAGCCTGCTGCGGGCCGGCGTGGCCCGGGCGGAGGCGGCCGGCGCGACCGTCCTCTACGCCCGGCCGGTGGAGACGGAAGCGACCTTCGCGTACGCCACCCTGGCCGACCTGCTCGGACCACATCTATCCTGGATCGAGGCCCGGCTGACGGAGGGCCATCGAGCCTCCCTGCGGCGGGCATTGGGCGTAGGCGACGGTCCGGAGTCGGCCGAACCCCCGGCGGAGGAGACGCCCGACGCGCAACGTGTGGGGATGGCTGTTCTGGCCGCGGTCCGGATCCTGGCGGCGCGCGGGCCGCTGCTGATTGCCGTGGACGACGCGCCGTGGGCCGACCCGGCCAGCCGCGAGGCGCTCGCGTTCGCCGTGCGCAGGCTTGCAGCGCTGCCCGTCCGACTTCTCGTCGCGCAGCGCGCCGACATCCCGGGCGGGTCGCTGCCCCTGGGCCTTGCGGAAGCGGCGCGCCCCATCCTGGTCGAGCGGTTATGGCTCGAGCCGCTCTCGATGGGAGCGCTGCATCAGCTGCTGCGCGCCGCCACTGACTCCAGCTTCGCTCGGCCGGCCCTGCTGCGGATACAGGAGCTGTCGGGCGGCAACCCGTTCTATGCCCTGGAACTCGCCCGCGCCCTTGTGGCGGCCGGTGCGGCAGTCCGGCCCGGCCAGGACCTGCCCATGCCGTCGTCGCTGCGGGCTCTTTTGGGGGCCCGTCTGCGCAAGCTGCCGGCACCGACACGCAGGTTGCTGCTGACGGTGGCGTTGAGCGCCAGACCGACCTTCGGCCTGTTGCAGGCTATGGGTGGAAACGACCCTCAGGCGACCCTCCAGCCCGCCATCGACGCCGGTCTGATCTGCGTCGATGGGCCGACCGTGACGTTCGATCATCCTCTTTACGCCTCCACGCTGGTCGCGGAGGCGCCGGCCGGCGAGGTGCGCGAAATGCACGCCCTGCTCGGCCGCGCCGTCGCCGAGGACCCCGAAGCGCGCGCGCGCCATCTGGCGCTGGCCTCGGACGGCCCCGATGCCGGCGTGGCCCGAACCCTCGCCCGCGCTGCCGAGCGAGCCCGCGCACGGGGTGCGCCGGGAATGGCCGGTCAGCTCGCGGACATGGCCGCCGAGCGGACGCCACCCCTCGGCGCCGAGCGATCAGAGCGGGCCCTCGCGGCGGGGGAGGCGTGGTTCGCGGCCGGCGATCTGGTGGCGGCCCGCGACCGTGTCACGGCGCTCCTGCCGATGGTCGGCGGCTCGATGCGGGCCCGGTATCTCCTGTTGCTGAGCCTCGTGAAGTGGTACTCCGCTCCCGCCCAGCAGGCGGTCGCCGTCCTGCTGCCCGCGCTCAACGACGCCCGCGACGATTCGGAGCTTCTCGGCCTCATCCACTTCTACCTGGCCATCTTTTTCGACTACGACATCGCCGCGGCTCGTCGCCACGCGGCGGCGGCCGCCGGGCTCCTCGAGGCCACGACCGACCGCGGCCATCTGGCCGCCGCTTTGCTGCAGACCTTCCATTGGACGGTCGCGCTGGGCCGCCGGCCGCCGATGGCCCTCCTGAAGGAAGGGCTCGAAGTCGAGACGCAAGGTCCTCTCACGGACCGACTGACCAGCCCCGGAATGTGGTGGGCCGGCATCGGCCGTCTGGACCTGGCGCGCGATCGATTCCAGCAGATGCTCGACTTCGACCTCATCGACGGCCAGTACTCCAATGTCGCCAACCTGCGAACGAGGCTGGCCGAGGTAGAGCTGTGGGCCGACGATTGGCCGGCGGCGCGGCGTCATGCCACGGCGGCCGTGGAAGCAGGCCTCGAGACGGGCGCCGGCCCCTCCGAGATGGCGCTGCGCGCCGTGGCGCTCATCGACGCATGCGAGGGTCACCTCGATCGGGCGCTGGAAGCGGCCTCGGGAGGGATCGAGCGAACCGAACGCGGCGGGAGCCCGGTCCAGGCCGCCGCCTGGCTCCATGTGGTCGCAATGGCCGCTGCCAGCCGGGGAGATTCCGTTGCGGTCGAAGAGGCGACCGGAAGGGCCGGGCGCGGTCTTCGCCAGGTCGGGTACGTGGAACCGCTGCGGCTGGACCCTGCCCCCGAACGCGTCGAGGCCCTGGCCGCCCTGGGCCGCCTCGACGAGGCCAACGCAGAGCTCGAGGATCTCGCCTCCCGTCACCGTCGCGTGGCCAAGCCCTGGGCCGCTGCAGCCATCGCCCGCGGCGGGGCACGCGTCGCCCTGGCCGGCGGCGACGCGCCTGCGGCGCTGGCGCGGACCGCCATCGTGGCTTCGGGCGCGCCGTCCGGCTGGAGCCGCTTCGACGTCGCACGCGTGCTGCTGGTTCGCGGCGAGGCCCTGCGCCATGCCCGAGCCCGACGCGACGCGGACGAGGCGCTCCGCCGAGCGCGCGGGATATTCGCGGACCTTGGTGCGAGTGTCTGGGTTCAGCGCGCGACTGACGAGCTGGCGCGCCTGGGCCTTACGAGGTCGTCCGCCCTGACTCTGACTCCCACCGAGGCACGCGTCGCACGTCTTGCCGGCGACGGGCTCTCCACCCGCGACGTGGCCGAAGAGATGGGCATCAGCCCGCGGACGGTGGAGACGCACCTGGCCAGCCTGTACGGCAAGCTCGGCGTCACCTCCCGGGCGGAGCTGGGCCGGGCGATGGCACTGCGCGAGACGAACCTACCCCCTCCGTGATTCCACGGATAACAGGTATGCGCGGCGTCGATAGGGTCGATGTGCTCCCTCGAACGAGGGTCGACCAAGGAGACGCAGCACCATGCTTTCCCGATCCAATCTCGTTGCCCGCTGCGGCGGGACGCTTCTTCTAGTCATGTTCGCCGCTGCCTGCAGCAGCGGGGCGGCCAGCTCGCCGGGCGGAGTCCAAGGCTCGGCAGGCGCGGTCGTCGCCGGCGCGACCGCGCCTGGACAGGCGCAGGGCGGAGGCGCCGGCTCAGCGAACGACGGCCTCGGCCACCCGGTCAACATCTGCACGGTGCTGCCGGTCGCCACGGTGGCATCCGTCACCGGCGAACCGCTCACCGTCGCCACGGAACAAGACACCCTGCCCACCAAGACCTACGTGTGTGACTACACCAGCAGCGACGGCACATTTGGAGTCCTCATCACGGTGGCGGCAATGGCCGCGGCGATCGGTTACGACGCCGACCTGTCGGCCACCAATCAGGTCACAACCGCCAAGCAGATAAGCGGGCTCGGCGACAAGGCGTTCTCCGGCCCACTCGGCCTGGAAGCCCTCTTCGGCAACGTCTCTATCACCGTGTCGAACCTTCAGTCCGACGCTGCCGCTGAAACGTTGATTCGAACCCTGCAGCCGAAGCTCTGATCGAATTCGCGGCCTCAACCGCGCCGGCAACTCGTCTTCGGACCGCGCCAGGCACTGCAACGCCATCAAGCGGTCCGATGCCCTGGCGCTCGTCGAGGGAAGCCTCTCGACATGCAGGCCAACGCCCAGGCAGTGGGCGCCAGATCCTCGCAAACGTTCGATCCGCAAGGAGTGTCCGATGTCCTTCCAGTCCACCGGAGCCCGGCGTGGCGCCCTCGCGTTAGTGGCCTTGTCCCTCGTGGTCGCGGCCTGTTCCGCTAGTTCTTCGAGCGCTCCGGCCGGCGCCGGCGCGTTGGGAGCATCCCAGCCGCCGGCCGACACCGCGGGCATGCCCGGGTCGGCCCCGGCGGCGTCCGGCTCCGCCGGGCCGGTCACCGGCCATGTGGGCGACAAGCTGACCGTCATCATGCTCGGCGGCGCCAAGGCGGAACTCACGCTCGTCAAAGTGGCGGACCCCGCGACGGTCACTGACGCCACCGACGCCGCCCCTGCCGGGTCCCGGTGGGTTGGACTCGAGGTCACGGCCGTCGATCACTCGCCCTTTGCCGCTCAGGAGCAGGTCCTCGTAGACGGGATCGGGTCCGACGGCAACATCCTCACCACGGACGCCATATTCGCGGGCTTCTCCCACGAGATAGGCGCGTTTGCCGAGTGCACCTGGGCAGGCTCGATAGACCCGGATCAGTCTTACACGATGTGCCCTGCATTTCTGCTCCCCACCGGCGTGACTCTCAAGAGCGTCGGCGCCAAGGCGGGAGGTGCCGAGATCGGCGAAGCCACGGCGGTGGATCAAGCCGTCTGGATGGTCCCGTAGGCCCTTGCTCTACCCGCCGATCGCACGGCCCAGGAGGTCCTTCGATGTCACGAACCGATCTGACCCGCCGGCGACCGGGCCCGGCCCGAGCCGCGGTGGCTCTCCTGGTCGGAGCGCTGCTCGTCGCGGGTTGCGCCGCGAACACGCAGTCGCCGTCTGCAAGTGCCGCCCAACCCGGTGCCTCGGCAATCCCGATCTCCATCGCGTCGCCGGCGATCCTCGACCACACGCCGCCGACCGGCGCCACGGCCCCCGTGGACGCTGCCACCTGGGCTCTGGCAGATCGCCTGACCAGCCCGGCCTACACGAGCGACACGACCGCCGCCATGTTGGCCGGGCTGGCCCGGTCTGGGATCGCCGTGTACGACGGTCCGAGCGCGACCGCGCCCGAAGCGCCCATCGCCGGTGTCGCGAGCCCGCTGAAGCTGCTCGACATGCAGGCCCACGCACTCGCAGTGGGCGCCTGGGCAGGCAGCACATTCAGCGGCGCCGAACTCGACGGGGTCGTGCCGCTCCCCGACGGCGAGACCGGCATGGCGCCAACCTCGGCCTTGCTGGCGGGCTACGTGGCCGCGGCCGACTCGCCGGGCGGCGCGCTCTCGCGCGCACTCATGGCAGGCCAGGATCTCCTCCAACCGGCGACGCTCCGATTCCCTGCAGTCGTGCTCCTACTCTTCGCCTCAGACCTGGCGACCGACGGCGGACGAACGGCGGCTCCAGGCTCATTGCCCAGTTCGATGCCCAGCGGAACGACTGCCGCTCTCGCTCCGGCCCGCTTGATGGCATTCACCGGCGGCGGTGCGGCCGGCGCGGTCTACCCGGCCGTGGCGATCGACACGATCTGCTCGGACAGCGCGAACTGGATCAACGGCATGATCGGCAGTTTCTTCAACGCGCTGAAGCTGGCCACGCCGACCAACTTGCCCGGGATCATCGTCACCTCGATCTGGAACTGGCTGGTGGACAAGCTCCAGGCCGCGGTTCAGGGTCTGATCAGCAGCGTCACGGACGCGGTCCTGGGCACGATCCGCAGCATTGCCGGGATGATCGCCGGGGTCGCCGAGCAGGTGGCCGCGCTGCTGCCGTACGCAGTCAAGGTCAATGCCAGCCAGACCGGCGGGACGGGTGGCGCGACATTCCGCCTGCAGCCGACCGTCGCGCTCTCCGGCGCATTCACGGCCACCGTCAGCGCCGGCGACCTGCCGGCCTGGCCCGCGGTGTTGCAGGATTGCGCGAGCACTGCGCAGATCGCGCTGCCCAACTTCCAGGCCCACGGCGTGCCGCTGACTTGGGGGCCCCTGCAGGCCCCGGCGGATCCGTTGCTCGCGCCCCTCGACAGCGCCAGGACCAAGGACACGACCGACGCCAAAGGCCAGGCCAGCTGGCCCTTCCAGACCAGCCACGATCCCGGCGACCCGACCGGAGAGCAACTCAACCAGGTCGACTACATGCCTGTGGCCGTCCATCGGCCGGAGATCGATCAGGCCCGGTCGCGGCTCACTACCGCCCTCCTGGGCTTTATCCCCGGCCTGCTACGGCCGTTCGTGTCGGCGCTGTTTGCGCCCTATCTCGACGGTCTCCAGTCGCGCCTCAACACGCTGCTCGATGCGCGCGGGACGGGCTCGGCGACGCTCATCTACCACGCCAAGGCAAAGCCGACGCCGGCGCCCTCGACGAGCCCTGCGCCTTCCGGCGCATGCAGCCCGAGCCCCGTCCCGGCGGGGAGCTACAGCGGCACGTTCACCCTGTCGTTGACGACCGTTCTGAGTACCGGAGCGAACCCTAGGGCCGACGTCACGACCGACAAGGGCACCGGGCCCTTCAACATGACCGTGTCGTCGGACGGATCCATTACGGGCACGTTCAGCTACCAGGTCAATGAGGACGAGGTCATCGACGACGGCGTGGTCCAGGATGAGATGGTGTCCACCTACACCGTGAGTGGCTCGACGGTCGGCGGGACGGCCTGCAACATGGTCCTGGCTCTTGGCACGGCCACGACCACGAGCTGCCACGATCGGATGCTAGGCGACTGCTCGGGCGGCTCTGTCTCGCTGGCGGGCCTCCAGCTGCCGATCGGGGCTCCGACCTCGATCGGCGCCGGTCGCGTGACGTGGGGGTTCCAAAATGACACGA
>CAZGUS010000041.1:0-18172 GCA_964529245.1 uncultured Anaerolineaceae bacterium | reverse complement strand
TAAGCTCCCCGCAAGCAATTCGAACGCCCGGCGGTTTTCCGCCGGGCGTTTCGATTCGCGAGGCTTCGAGGGCGGCGCCGCTCTCCGGATCTCAGTCCGTCAGCAGAAGGTCGATCACGGCCCGCGTCGTCCCGGTCGTGGAAGTGACGGTGACCTGGTAGGCCCCGTATGGCCACGGCCACGGTTGCGCGCTCCAACTCGAGTGGAGCGAACTCGTCACGAGGGTGGGGGACGCGCTCGTCGGCGGAATAAGGAACTCGCCGGATCGGATCTGGCCGCCGGCCGCCGACACGGCGAACGCGGAGGCCACGCCCACGGCCGGCAGGGGAGTCACCCGGCTGTTCGGCAGGAAGGCTGCCGGCGGGATGTAGACCGGGTGCTCGGGCCCGCCGAGGTATATGAACGAGACACGCTTGACGACGAGGTCGCTCGGCCAGGTCACGGCCATGGCGTAGACGTTCTGGTTCGATGCCAGCGAGACGCCGGCGTACACCGGCGGTGAACCGAAGGACGTCCACATGGTCTGCGGGGCGCGCGTGCCGGCCGCCCCGGCGGCGTCGGTTGGGCTGGCCATGACGGCCGCGGCGAAGCCCCAGCCGGCGTCCGCATCGGCGGCGCTCAGGGCGCTCCAGTCGACGGCCGGCCAGCTGTACTCGGCGATCACCGGTACGCTCGTCTGGGTCGCACCGGTCGGGACCTTCTCCGTGGGGAAGGGGAATCCCCAGCGGTAGTCGTAGGGAGGAATCACCGACGACGGACTGGGTGTCGGCACGACCGACAGGACACGCGCAGCGTTCGTCGTGGGCACGGCGGCGATCTGGGCCAGGGCCGGCGACGATGGGCTCGGAGACGGGCTCTGGGCTTATCCGGCCAGGGTCCACGGCTTGAACAGGGCGGCCCCCAGGAACAGCAGCCCGATCGCCAGCATCACGACCTCGCCGCGGAGGCGGCGGCGTCCGCCGACGCGTTCGACCTCGTTGACCCAACTGTCGCCGATGACGACGCCGTGGCCGGTCGAACCCGGCCGATCCGGCCCGGCTGCGACGCCGTCCGCGTCTTCCGCGATCGGGCCGTTGTCGTAGCGGCGAGGGCCGGATTCGAGGTCGTCGCGATGGGATTTGGTGGGGCGCTGTGGTCTCGTGATGGCCGCCTTCTCGGAGATCTCCCGGGTCGCGATATTACTCGCCGCGAACCCTGAAACGGCCATCCGGCCCCGAACATGCCGCCTGCCGAGCCGCCGCGTGGCGGCGCCCGCCGTGTGATCCATACCGCGAAACTTGGGCGGCGGTGTCCGGCCGGTACCCCTGGGAAGCCTACGATTGGGCTCGATCGTTCCTTGAGCGCGAGTGACGGCGCGCTCCTTCCGCAAACGGCTCGGGCTCCCCCTCCCCGGGCCGTTTGCCGCGTTTGGGCCGCGTCGTCTGGGCCTGGTCCGGCCGGATTCGCTCAGCCGGCCTCCGCGGCCGACCCCGTCGCTCCTGGTCCGGCCCCGGACAGCTCCGCCTCGAGCATCGAGGCGAGTTCGCGGGCGTTGGTCGACCCGTAGTTGGCATAGCAGTTGTTCATCAGGACGTGCATCTCGCGCGCGTCCTCGGCGGCTTCGCGGAGCCGGGGAACCCACTCCGCCAGCTCTTCCTCGGTGTACAGGTAGCGGAAGCGTTCAACCACCGGAATCCCGGCGGCTTCCCACGTCTCCGACCGCCGGCCGTGGAACCGCACCAGCGCCAGCTCCGGCGAGGTGACCGCCACTATTGGCGGCACGCTGCTGCGCAGACCCTGGGGCCCGTCCACCATGACGAACGGAATGGCGTTGTCGGTCAGGAACCGGAGAGTCCGCTCCCGGTTCTTGTCGTTGAACCACGTTTCGCTGCGGAATTCGACGGCGCTGCGAACGCTGCCCAGCCGCTCCCGGGACTCCAGGATGAGATCGCGGCTTTCGCCGGTCGGGAAGAACCAGCGCGGGTATTGCAGGAGGATCGAGCCCAGCTGGCCGCTGTCAAGCAGGGGTTTGAGGCCGGCCAGGTATGCGTCCCAGACCGCGTCGCGCAGCTCGGACGGGAGGTCGTGGGCGTAGAGGCGCGGCCGGACCGCCAGCTCCTCGGGCAGGGCGTTGCGAATCTCCTTAGGCAGCCGCCTGGGTTCGGTCGGTTGGCCGGTCATGAGCGCATGCGCCTTCGCGTCGAAAAGGAAGTCGGGCGGAGTCCGAGCTACCCAGGCTTCGGCGACACGTGCGCTCGGCAGGGCGTAGTAGGTTGCGTCGATCTCCACGATGGGGAACGTGTCCGCGTAGAAGGAGAGTCGTTCCTCGGCCGTATCGGCGCCGCGCGGGTAGAAGACGCCTGGCGCGGTCATCGTCGGATCCGTCCAGGACGCCGTCCCGATGCGGATCGTCGTTCCGGCCGGCGTCACGAGCGGGACCGAGGCCGCGCTCGCGACCGAGAGGGCGCGCTCGCCGGCCGCGTCGGCGCCCGGATCGTGGGGGTTCGCATCAGGCGAGGCTTCGAGCGGCAGTTGCGGCATGCCGCCAGCGTGGCGCATCGGCGCAGTCTGCGCCAGCCCCGCGGACGGCCGGATCGAATTCACCGCCGGGCTCCGGGCCCGCGCCGGCTCAGCAGCCTCCGTCCGTCATGCCGGCGTTGGCCATGCTTCGAACCGCGCTCGGGTCGGCCGGCACCAGCCTTCGCCCGACATCGACCAGCGCGCCGCCGAGCATTCCGCGAAACCGCCCGACGGCGCCGAGCCGGGGCAACCCGGAGCGCCGGTCTTGCGGCAACTGGTTGGCGGTTTGCCACTCCCGTCGCAGCATCTCGGCATGGGCCCTGGCGTATCGAAGGCGCTCTGCTTCATCCAAACCAAAGGGACGCATGGTATTCCTGTACCTCCGTCGGGTGTGGGACCCGGGCTGGTTGCAAGCCCGCCCGGGTTCCTCCGGTTCTCTGCTTTCGTTGTGTCAGAGTATCCCGCTTACATGCCAAGTCCTGTCATGTATTGGTTGAGATCGGATACGATGCCCGAATGCGAGCCAGTCGTCTCATATCGGTTCTGCTTCTCCTTCAGACGCGCGGCCGGCTGACGGCGGAGGATCTCGCGCGCGAACTGGAGGTCTCAGTCCGGACGGTGCACCGCGACATCGAGGAGTTGAGCGCGTCCGGCATCCCGATCTTCGCCGAACGCGGAAGCCACGGCGGCTTCCAGCTCGTGGAGGGCTACCGCACGAGGCTCACCGGCTTGACGCCCGCTGAAGCCGAGACTCTATTCCTGTCCGGAACCCCGGGCCCGGCCGCTCAGCTGGGGTTGGGCACGGTCCTGGCCGCGGCGCAGCTCAAGGTGCTGGCGGCCCTGCCGCCCGAGCTGCGGAGTCGTGCCTCGCGAATCAACCAGCGGTTCCACCTGGACGCCCCCGGATGGTTCCAGGAGGAGGAGTCTGCCGCCAGCTTGCAGCCGATCGCGGCGGCGGTGTGGGCGGACCGGCGCCTCCGCATGAACTACCGCCGCGGCACTGACGACGGCGTGGTGGTCCAGCGCGAGGTCGATCCGCTGGGCGTCGTCCTCAAGGGCGCCATCTGGTATCTCGTCGCAAGGGCGGGCACGGAGATCCGGACCTACCGCGTCTCACGGATACTGGACCTGGGCCTTCTCGACGAGCGGTTCGTCCGCCCCGAAGACTTCGATCTGGCCGGCTACTGGGAGCGCTCGGTCGCCGCCTACGAGGACAGCCTGCCTTCGTTCGAGGCGGTAGTTCGCGTGCGACCGGCGGCAATCTGGAAGCTCGAGCGAGCCCTGGGTATCGCGCCGACAAGGGCGGCAATTGCCGCGGCCGGAGAGCCGGACGGAGCGGGCTGGCTTACGCTGAGGTTGCGCCTCGAAGATCTGCCGAACGCGGAGCCTCAGATTCTGGCGCTCGGGATCGATGCCGAGGTGCTCGAGCCGGTCGAGCTGCGGGATCTGATGAGGACTGTCACCGCACGGCTGGCGGCCGAGTACGCCTGAGGTCGGCGGGCCGAGGCATTCCCCCCAAGGACGCATCGGCCCGCCGGGATGTCAGCGGCCGGCAGCGATTTCCACCAGGACGACCCCACCGTCGGCGACGCCGCGCTCGAGGTGGGCGACGTAGCCGAGCGGCCACAGTTCGCGGTTGATGGCCCGGTCGAGGGCCGCGATCTGTTGACATGAGGAGGCCGCGCGGCGAAGGACGATGCGGATCATCGATTCATCGCAAGTCGGTATGTCGCCCCGAGCTCTGACGACGAGGCCGTCGCAGCCGTCGTGGCACCACGGAATGGGCCTCAACCTACGAAGAGAGCCGGCGGCGGTGAACTGCGACGGAGCGGCCATGGTCCCCCTGCCGGATATAAGTCAAGCGGGAGTGTACCACCGCTCGCCTCGAGTTCGCGCCGGCCGTCCCGAATGCGGAGTGGGATCGGCGCCGCGAGGCGCCGCTCACTGAGGAAGTGTTGCGATGCAGCACCGAATGCCGTCCCGGCGGCCGGCCGCAGCCGTTTGTCAGGACGCCGACAGCGCCTCGCGCATCAGCGCAAAGGCCCGCTCGTGGTCGCCGGACGCCGCCAGAGCGTCCGCCAGATCGCGCAGGGACTTGCGAACGAGCGACGGGCTGCCTGCCGTTCGGGCCAGCTGAGCGGCCTGTTCGTTGGCCGCCAGACAGCCGGCCTTGTCGCCCAGGGCCATCCGAGCGCGAGCGAGCGTAAGCAGCGCGTCGACCTAGGCCTTCGTGTTGCCGGTCTGGAGGGCGAGCTTGAGCGCCTCTTCGGCGCCGTGCACCGCGTCGGCGGCCTCACCCCGCGCGAGGGCAATGCGGGCCTGACTGTCGAACACGAACGCCAGCCACCACCTGTCGCCCAGCCGCTCGAACCGAGCTCTAGCCGACCCGGCCAGCTCGGCCGCTCTGGTCGAGTTGCCGATGGCCAGGTACGACATCGACAGCTCGTTCTCTAGCGCGCCGCTTTCGCGCTCGGATTCGGCCTGCCGGAAGAGCTCCAGGCTGGCGATGCCGGTCCGGACCGCCGCCTCGTAGTCGCCGGTTTCGCGATAGCTGTAGGCCATGTCGAACAGGTAGGAGGCACGACGCCGATCGTCGAGGTCCGCGTCTAGGCCGCGGACCTCCTCCAGGTATGCCAGGGCCGCCTTGTGGTTGCCCTCCAGAGACTCGTTGGACGACAGCGACATGAGCAGGCGAGCCTTGAAGTCCGGCTCCACCTTGAGGCCGCCCCTGACCCGAGCCAGGATCGAATTCAGGATCGCCTTGGCCTCGGTCGTGTTCTCTCGGTGGTAGTGCGCCGCCGACACCCAGTACTCGGCCAGGGCGGCGTCGGCGTCGCGATGGGCGGCGCGGAAGAGCTCTGCCGATTCGGTGGCGTAGGCGATTGCGTTGCCGGCCTGACCCTTGCGGACCATGGCCTCGCAAAGGCCGCGCAGCAACTCTGCCCGAGCGCCTGAGACCTGGGGGATCTCCAGGAGGTCGCGATATGCCGCGATTGCCTCGTCCCAGCGTCCGCAGGCGAGGAAGAGGTCCGCCTCGAGCCGGGCCCAGGCCGCCGGCTCATCGTTGATGAGCTGGCTTGCCTGGATCCCGAGCCGACCGGCGAAGTGGTTGAGAGCTGCCATCGACGGCCGGCTCAGGCCGTTCTCCAGAGCGCTCACGTAGGCCTTGGTATATCGCGGCTCGGCCAGCTGTGTTTGCGTCAGTCCGGCGGCGAGTCGCGCCTTCTTCAGACGCTCGCCGATCTTCTGCGCAAGTGGGGAATCGTCGACTCTCGGGCGGGTTGCGCTGACTCTAGGCATACGCGCAGTTTACGTCCTGTGACACCCAGTTTGAACAGGTATCGGTGCCGGATCGCAAAGGGTTTAGTAGTACTTGACCGCGATCTCCTGTCTTCCTACGATTCGATGGCCGACGGAGCCGCGCCGGCCGGGTTTACAGGCGGGCGACTAACCATCCCGAAAGGAAGTCGCCCAATGTCGTTCCGTTCTTTCAGCCCTCGCGCGTTCGTAGTCGCCTGCATCCTGGCAGTCGCTCTGGCATTGCTTCCGCTCGCAACCGTGCTGGCGGATGGAGGATCGACCATCTACCCCCACTGAGGCAATGCTTCCAACCCTCTAGCACGACCTACCTGGAAACCGTAGTCCTCCTCGTTTGCCCGCCGGAGAACTCGAGCCGGGGCGGCTCTCGGCTCATCCAGCCCGACGACGGATCGCCGCTGTGCCGCCGGCCGGGCGGACGAGCCCACCCACCGTGTCGGTTCGGAGCCACCCTGTTCGAGCGGCAGCCGTGCCCCTCCCTTTGTGCCGGCTGGTGCGCCAATCCGAGTGGGCCGTTGTTTCTCCTGGGACGCTGTGGCAGCCTCGTACTACGCCGGTCGGGTAGGCCGGCGAAGTCCTTCTCGAGCATCGGGGGTGGATGCCCGAGTCAGGTTTCACTTTTCGATTGGCCGTTCGTCCCAACGCCAGTGCCAGGAGCAAACAAGTGTTTTGGAATAGAGCCGCGCGAGAAGCGCGGCGCCAGAAGGTTCTGGACGATCTCATCGAGTTGAGTCAGGAAGAACGCCGCCAGCGGTTGGACCAGGCGGTCGCGGAGGGCGACATCCGTGCCGGCGAGGTCGATCAGGCGCTTCGACTCGTCGCACGCCTCGAAGCCCTGAGCGTCATGACCATCCCCGGAACTCGCAAGGCCGCGGCTTCGGACGGTGAAGCTTCGGACGGCGCGGCGGCGGCCGGGTTGCCCGACCAGGCAGATGCCGACGTCCCGATGAGCCGGGTCGACACGCCGCCGTCCGGCAGCGTCGCCGGCCGGCAGACATCGGTTCGCCGGGCCGGGCGCGCAATCGGCAACTCCCCGAGACGGCGAAGGCTTCGACTCGCGGCGTCGGCAAGGGAACGGGCCGCTGCGCGAGCGGCGACCCCGGTCGAAGTTGCGGCGAGCCCCGAGGTCGCATACGCGGCGGCGGTCGCACCCGACGCCAGGGGTGAAGAGCAGTGGCCGGACATCGCCTGGCTGCGGCCCGAGTAGACCCGCAGTTCTTCGGGCGGCGTTGAGTCGGAGCGCTACAGCGCCGCTGCCGCCCTCGCCGTGAAGCGGCGACCCACCCGGCGCACGACGAGCTCGACGCCGAACGCGGCCGACAGCACAGCTCCGGTCACGGTGTCGCTCGCGGCTCCTGAGGCGACGACCCGACCGCTCCGCAGCACCAGCGCGTGCGTCGTGCCCGGCGCGATCTCTTCCACGTGGTGGGTCACGACGACGATCGCCGCGAGGTTCGGGTCGTCGTTCAACCGCGCCAGCAGCGCGGCGAGCTGCTCGCGAGCGCCCAGGTCGAGTCCGGCCGCCGGCTCATCGAGGAGCAGCAGGGATGGATCGGGCATGAGCGCCCGGGCGATCTGGACGCGCTGCTTTTCTCCCGACGACAGCAACTCGAAGCGCCGATCGACCAGGGACGAGCATCCGACCAGCTCGAGCGTCTCGCGGGCCTTTTCCCGGGTCTGCCTGGTGGGGCGGTCCCACCACGGCGCGGTGGCGCCGCCGGCGCCGGCCAGGACGACATCCATGGCGCTGACCTGGCCCGGAATCCGCGCCTCCAACGCCGCGCTGACGATGCCGATGCTTCTGCGCAGCTCGCGCACGTCGGTCGCGCCGACGGCCCGGCCCAGAACCGCCACCTCGCCGCGTGACGGCCACAGGTAGGTCGAGGCGACCGAAACGAGCGTCGTCTTGCCGCTGCCGTTCGGGCCCAGCAGGACCCAGCGCTCGCCCCGCCCGATCCGCCAGTCGACGCCGTCCAGCAGCAGATTCCCAGATCGGATGACCGAGACGCCACGCATCTCGACGACGGGTTCTCCGGCCTGCGTCATCGAGGGTCCGCATCCGCGTCGGGAGTCTCGGCGCGTTTGGACCCGCTCGACAGCGCTGCCTCGAGCCGGTCGAGCAGGGGCGCCTGGGCTTCCTTGATGCGGCGCCTGGCTTCGTCCGGCGCGAACCACTCGACCCGATCGATCTCGGGGTAGGTCTTGACCCGGCCCGAGAAGGGCGGCCATTCGAAGGAGAAGGTGTTGCTCGTCGCCTTCTCGGGGTCGAGATCCCCTTCGGCCGCCCAGGCGTACACGACCTTGCCGCCCTTCTGCCTCACCGTGCCGAGATCCAGGAGCGTGCCGGCGGGAACGCGATGGCCGGTCTCCTCTTCGAACTCGCGCCTGGCCGTGACCTGCATGTCGACTTCGTCCGGACTCGGCTCGCCCTTGGGGATGGACCAGTTGCCCGCGTCTGCGCGGCCGAAGAAGGGCCCTCCCGGATGGGCCAGCAGCACCTCCACGCGCCCGCCGCGGAGGCGGTAGAGCAGGATTCCGGCACTTCTTCGAGCGTTCATCGGCAGAGGGTACGCGAGCCGGGCCGAGTCCGTCCTGCCCGCACGATGGTCCCTTTGCGCCGCTCCTCCCGTCCGGAGGCACAATTGGGCTCGAGACCTCGCCCGGCCACCGAAGGAGATCCCGCATGAACGTCCGCAAGCTCGGAACCAGCGGCATGGAGATCACTACCGTCGGCTTCGGCGCCTGGGCCGTCGGCGGCGGCGGCTGGGCCTTCGGCTGGGGGCCGCAGGACGACGACGACTCGATTCGCGCCATCGTCCATGCCGTCGCCAAAGGCGTGAATTGGGTGGACACCGCCGGCGTGTATGGTCTCGGACACTCCGAGGAGGTCGTCGGTCGGGCCCTGAAGGCCATTCCCGCCTCCGAGCGGCCTCTCGTGTTCACCAAGTGCGCGCTGGTCTGGGACCCGCAGAACCCGCGCAACCCCGCGAAGCGAAGCGCGGAACCGGCCTCGCTCCGGCGCGACTGCGAAGCTTCCTTGCGCCGGCTCGGTGTGGAGCGCATCGACCTGCTCCAGATCCACTGGCCCGACGAGGGCGGCGTCCCCGCCGAGGAGTCGTGGGGCGAGATGAGCCGCTTCGTGGACGAAGGCAAGGTCCGAGCGATCGGGGTCAGCAACTACGGCGTCGCACTGCTGGAGCGCTGCGAGAAGGTGCGCCACGTCGACTCACTCCAGCCGCCCTTTTCGATGATCGCCCGCGACTCGGCGGCCGCACTCATTCCCTGGGCCGCCGACCACGGCACGGGCGTGATCGTCTACAGCCCCATGGCCTCCGGGATCCTCACCGACTCGTTCTCTCCGGCGCGGGTAGAAGCCATGGCAGAGGACGACTGGCGGCGCAACGCGGCGAACTTCAACGAGCCCGCCCTGTCGCGCAACATCGCGCTTCGTGACGGGCTGCGGCCGATCGCGGCCCGACACTCGACGACCGTCTCCGCCGTGGCCCTGGCCTGGGTTCTTGCCCGAGAAGGAGTTTCGGGCGCGATCGTCGGCGGACGCAGCCCGAAGCAGGTCGACGGCTGGCTGCCGGGCGGTTCGGTGGTGCTGACCGCCGCCGAACTCGACGAGATCGCCGCGCTCATCGACGCCACCGGCGCGGGGTCGGGGCCGGTTCGCTAGGACATGTCAGCTGGAGACACCATGAGCATGTCCACGGGGACGGACGCACCGTCGCCTGCGCCGCACCTTGCCGACAGCCACGATGTCATCCGCGTTCGCGGCGCGCGTGTGAACAACCTCAAGGACATCAGTGTCGAGATCCCGAAGCGCCAGCTGACCGTGTTCACCGGCGTCTCCGGATCGGGCAAGAGCTCGCTGGTCTTCGACACGATTGCGGCGGAGTCGCAACGGCTGATCAACGAGACCTACAGCGCTTTCCTGCAGTTCTTCATGCCGACGCTGGCGCGGCCCGAAGTCGACCTCCTCGAAGGCTTGACGACCGCCATCATCGTCGACCAGCAGCGGATGGGGGCCGACCCCAGGTCCACGGTCGGCACGGCCACCGACGCCCACACGATCCTGCGGATCCTGTTCAGTCGGCTCGGCCAGCCCCACATCGGCTCGCCCCAGGCGTTCTCCTTCAACGTGCCGTCGGTGAGCGGCGCGGGCGCGATCACGCTCGAACGCGGTGGCATGACCGTTAAGGAGCGGCGCAGCTTCAGCGTGACGGGCGGCATGTGCCCGCGCTGCGACGGACGCGGCTCGGTCTCGGACATGGACATCTCCCAGCTCGTCGACGAGTCCAAGTCGCTCGCCGAAGGCGCGTTCACCATCCCGGGCTACACCCCGGGCGGCTGGAACTACCGCCTGTACACGTCGTCCGGATTCTTCGATCCCAACAAGCCGATCCGCGACTACACCGAGCGGGAGCGCCACGACCTTCTCTACCGCGAGCCGATCCGCATGAAGATCGAGGGCATCAACATGACCTACGAGGGGTTGGTGCCGAGGATACAGGCCTCGTTCCTGTCAAAGGACGTGGAAGGGATGCAGCCGCATATCCGGGCTTTCGTCGAGCGAGCCGTGACATTCACCACCTGCCCGGAGTGCGGCGGCACAAGGCTGGCCGAGGCGGCCCGGTCGTCGCGCATCCGCGGGATCAACATCGCCGACGCCTGCGCGATGCAGATCAGCGACCTCGCCGAGTGGGTTCGCGGCATCGAAGAGCCGTCGGTGGCGCCTTTGCTGGCCACGCTGCGGAAGATCCTCGACTCGTTCGTGGAGATCGGGCTTGGCTATATCTCACTCGAGCGGCCTTCGGGAACCCTTTCGGGCGGCGAGGCGCAGCGCGTCAAGATGATCCGCCAGCTCGGCTCCTCGCTCACCGACGTCACCTACGTATTCGACGAGCCCACCACGGGCCTGCATCCCCACGACATCGGGCGCATGAACGACCTTCTGCTGCGCCTGCGGGACAAGGGCAACACCGTTCTCGTCGTGGAGCATGAGCCGCAAACCATCGAGATCGCGGACCACGTCGTCGACCTCGGCCCCGGCGCCGGAACGGCCGGTGGAACGGTCTGCTTCGAAGGCACGGTCGAGGGCCTTCGAGCCAGCCGCACCATCACCGGCCGCCATCTCGCCGACAGGGCTGCCCTCAAGGACACGGTCCGCCGGCCCACCGGCAAGGTGGAGATCCGCGGCGCCACCGCGCACAACCTCCATGACGTCGACGTCGACATCCCGCTCGGGGTGCTGGTGGTCGTCACCGGTGTGGCCGGCTCGGGGAAGAGTTCGTTGGTGCACGGGTCGATGCCCGCCGGGATGGGCGTGGTATCCATCGACCAGAGCGCGATCCGAGGTTCTCGGCGGAGCAATCCGGCGACGTACACGGGACTGCTCGACCCGATCCGCGCGGCGTTTGCCCGGGCCAACGGCGTCAAGGCAGCCCTGTTCAGCGCCAACTCCGAGGGCGCCTGTCCCAGCTGCAACGGTGCCGGCGTCGTCTACACCGACCTGGCGATCATGACCACCGTCGCGACCACCTGCGAGGAGTGCGAGGGCAAGCGGTTCCAGGCATCGGTGCTCGACTACCACCTCGGCGGCCGCGACATCAGCGAGGTGCTGGCGATGTCGGTGTCCGAGGCCGAGAAGTTCTTCGGCTCGGGCGAGGCGCGCACGCCGGCTGCGCAGGCCATACTCGGCCGTCTCGCCGACGTGGGGCTCGGCTACATCACCCTCGGCCAGCCGATGCCCACGCTGTCCGGCGGCGAGCTGCAGCGACTCAAGCTGGCGACCCGCATGGGCGACGAAGGCGGCGTCTACGTCCTCGACGAACCGACCACCGGCCTCCATCTGGCCGACGTCGAGCAGCTGCTCGGGCTGCTCGACCGGCTCGTCGACTCGGGCAAGTCGGTCATCGTCATCGAGCACCACCGGGCGGTCATGGCCCACGCCGACTGGATCATCGACCTGGGCCCCGGCGCCGGCCACGACGGTGGGCGGATCGTCTTCGAGGGCACACCCGCCGACCTAGTCGCCGCCTGTTCCACATTGACCGGCGAGTATCTCGCCGCCTTCGTCGGCGGCTGACTCAGACCGCCAGCGTTACTCCGGCGGCGCGGCAGTCGGCGGCATAGGCGGCCTGAGCGTCGGCGGTCGGGTCCACGCACGTCGGGAAGGCGACCAGCCGGTCGAGTCCGAGCGCGACGCAGCGGCCGATGAAATCGACCCGCCGGCTGCCGGGCTTTATGGCGTCCCTGTCGGCGCAGTAGAGCGAGATGCGCAGGGTCGCCGGGTCGCGATCGATCTCCTCGCACCTCTGGCGGGCGACCTTCATCAACTCCGCCGCCTCTTCTGTACCGACGAAGACCAGGTTCAGCTCATCCGCGAAACGAGCGGCAAGCCGCATCGTCACGTCGCGGCCGTTGCCGCCGACGATGATCGGCGGCCTGGGCTTCTGGATCCCCTTGGGGACGTTGATGGCGTCCTTTACCGAGGAGTACTTGCCTTCGTAGGTGGCGTGACCGGGTGCCAGCATCCGGGTGATCACTTCGAGCGCGTCGCGGAGGCCGCCGAGCCGGTCGCCGATCGGGGGGAAGCCGTAGCCGTAGGCGAGCCACTCGTCCTCTTTCCAGCCGCCGCCGATGCCGATCTCGAACCGGCCCTTGCTCACGACGTCGAGGGTGGCGGCGAGCTTGGCGACGAGTGCGGGGTTGCGGAACCCGGTGCAGATGACCATGTGACCGAGGCGCACTCGCGAGGTGACCATGGCCAGCGCCGTCAGCGTGGTGAACGACTCGAAGGTGATCTCGTCCAGCGGGTCCGGGACGGTATGGAAGTGGTCGAAGACCCACTCCGACTCGAACCCCAATTCCTCCGCCTGGCGGGCCAGCTCGAGCGTGCGGGTCCATGCCGCGGCCGGATCCCAGCCGTTGTATTCGTACTTCCAGCCCTGCGGGATGAGCAACCCGACCTGCATCCTGACCTCCGACGGTGGTTGCGGAGTGAACCGCATCTCGATCGACCCATGATGCCCCGGATCGGTCATCGGCGCAGACGGCGCACAGAGTCCGTCAGTCGGGGACGGACGCCCGAAGGAGCCGGGCCGAGCCGCCTGCCGCGCGAACCCGATACACGCCGGTCGCGGCGGCCACGAGCGCGGTCTCGAACTGAGCCAGAGTGACGACCTCCGAACCCGCCCGGACCTCCGCGACGCCCTCCACCGCGGTCAGGATGTGGAAGCTGGCGCCCGCGGTGTCCAGGACCAGGGGAACGTCGCCGACCGCGGCCAGGTCCAGTTCGAAATAGGGACATTCGACGGCGCGGGCCGTTCCCGCGGCCCCGGCGACGAGCGGCGTCCTCGGCTCGGGGGCCGGGTCGATCGTCGTCACTTCGACCGATTCCTCGATGTGCAGCTTGCGCCCGGCCGACTGCGACCGGCCCCAGTCGTAGGCCCGGTATGTGGTGTCGCTCTCCTGCTGGATCTCGTAGAGGAGGAGCCCCGGCCCGAGCGCATGCAGCGTTCCCGCGGGAATCAGCACCGCCTCACGGCTCCGGACCGGGACCTTCTGCGCGACCTCGGCGACCCGACCCTCGCGAATCGCGGCGGCCAGCTCCGCCGCGGTCGTGCCGGGCTTGACACCTAGGAGGATCCGGGCGTCGGCGGCGGCCTCGAGGAAGAACCAGGCTTCGGTCTTGCCGAATTCGCCGGGACCGACCATGCGCCTGGCCTGTTCGTCGTTCGGATGCACCTGGACCGACAGCCAGTCGGCACAGTCCAGCAGCTTTGCGAGCAACGGGAAGCGCCGGCCGTAGCGGCCGTGGACCGACGTGCCAAGGAGGGCGGCGCCGTACTCGGACGCCAGGTCCGCCGCCGTGCGGCCGGCCAGGGGACCGCTCGCGACCACGCTCTGCCCGAATGCGATCCACGCTTCGCCGAACGGCGGATCGGAGGCGCGGAGCCGCTGGCCACCCCAGACGCGTTCACGGTACTGCGCCTCGAGCGGAAGAAGGTTCTGTCCGAGCGGCGGCTCGGACGGGGCGATGTCCGGTGACCCGGTCGGGATGTCCACGACCGGAGGTTACATCGTGGTCGGATCGAACGCGGCCGCGGCTGCGTTGCCGGATCACCGGCCGGGGCGTCAGGCGCGATCGACGGTCGGGGCGAGACCTTCCAGGGCCTCCGGCCGTGGGCCTTCCTTGACCGGGATCAGCAGCGCCGCGCCGGCGATGTAGCACAGCACGCCCAGCAGCAGGGCGGCCCGAGGTCCGGCGCCGTAGCCGAGCCAGCGGTTGACGTTGTCCATGACCACGGCCCCACCGATCGCCAGCGTGAACGTCCCCGCCGAGGCCGTCGCCACGTTGGAGATTCCCATGAAGCGTCCGGTGGACGCCTTCGGGACGAGCTCGCTCATCAGCGCCCAGTCGACGGCCAGGAAGGAGCCGGCGGAGGTCGCGAACAGGCTAGCGCCGAGGATCGCAACCGGCAGGATCGGGGCGAACGCCCCGATGGTCAGCCCGATGGCACCCAGCAGGCAGGATCCGTAGATCACCGGCTTGCGGCCGATGCGGTCCGACAGGCGGCTTGCCGGCAGCACCGCCAGCGTCAGGCAGGAGGCCACGACGCCGAGCAGGAGGAGCTTGGTCAAGCCGGTGTTGGAGGCGTCCAGGCCGAAGACCTGGGCCAGGTAGAACGTGCTGAACGCCGGGAAGAACGCCGCTCCGGCCAGCACGAAGAACCGCGATCCCACGAGCCACAGGAAGCTCGTCTCGCGCCACAGGTCCCTGCCCCATGCCTCGGCGGCGATCGCCAGCCAGGAGCGGCCGTTGCGCGGCTTGACCCGGTCGCCTTCATGGACCCGGAGGACCACGCCGAGCATCGACGTGAACTCGACCACGCCGAGGGCCAGCGTGCCGTAGAGGAACGCGTTGGAATCGACGGAACTCAGGGTCACGGCAAGCGCCGCGATCACGTACCCGGTGATGTTGCCCAGGGCCTGGAAGAGCCCGATCAGCCCGGACGCCAGGCCGACCTGCTTGGCCGGCACCAGATCCGGCACGTAACCCTGGAATGGGCCCTGCGAGAAGTTGGAGCTGAACTGCAAGAGGGCGACGAAGGCCGCGATGGCGGCGACCGAGTTGGACGTGGCCACGCCTGCCAGGAAGATCACGTCGAGGGCGGACCCGATGAAGATGTACGGCTTGCGTCGTCCCCAGCGGGTGATCGTGTAGTCGCTGATGGTGCCTACAGTCGGTTGGACGACGATCGCGATCACCATCCCGAGAAGCGAGATCTCGAACGCGCCGATGCCCTCGCTGCCCTTGGGGACGAGCCCCGCAAATTGGAGGCGTCCGTTGACGATGTCGATGATCCCGCTCCAGACCGTCGAGATGCCCAGCCAGTAGAGCGAGATCCGCACCAGGTGAGTGACGGGCAGCGGCCGTGTGGGGCGACCGAGAGCATCCGGCCCGGTGGCTGTCGTCATGGCTGAAAGTATGGCCGGTCGCGCGTGCTTGCGTTCCCGGGCCGGTGCTGTCTTGCAGCCGACACCCACTGCCCGGTCCCGGCTGATAGTCTCGGCCGCAACAGATCTGGAGATCTCACTTTGGGGACGACACGCCGGCCCGGCACGGGCCCAAACGAGCTGCGCTATTACCTGGCGCTGGGCGACTCGCTGTCCACCGGGGTCCAACCGACCGGACCGGAGCAATTCCAGTTCAGAACGGACGAAGGCTACTCGGACCAGCTGGTCGAGCTCGCCCGTGAGCGGCTGCCGGGCCTCGAGGTTGTGAAGCTCGGCTACCCGGGCGAGTCGACCTCGACGATGCTCGACGGCAGCCTGTTCGCGTATCCCAGCGGCAACCAGCTGGCCGAAGCCGTAGGCTTCCTGCGGGCCCACAGGCACGAGGTGGCCTTCGTCACGCTCGACATCGGCTTCAACGACTTCGAGACGCGCGATCTGGCGGGCATCGCGCCCGGGATGGAGATCGTCTCGCGCAACCTGCCCGGCATTCTCGCGGCTCTCCGGGAGGGCGCCGGGCCGGACATTCCGATCGTCGGGATGACCATCTACGATCCATATCTGGCGGAGTGGGTCAAAGGGCCCGATGGCCGAGATCAGGCGCGCCTGTCGTTGTACGAGGCCGTCCTGCCCATCAACGCCGGCCTGACTGCGATCTATCGAGCCGCAGGCCTGGAGGTGGCGGACGTGGCCGGAGCCTTCGCGACCGCCGACTTCGACACGATGGTCACCCTGGAAGGCTTTGGGCCGGTCCCGCTCAACGTCGCCCGGATCTGCGAGTGGACGTGGGCCGGGTCGCCTCCTCCGCTTGGCCCGGACCCCCATGCCAATGCCCGGGGGTACCGCGCCATCGCCGAGGCTTTCGCGAAGGTTCTCCTGCGCTAGCTAGCGGTCGGCCCCATCGAGACTGGACCGACCGCCGCGCACCGACCCTCGCACTCGCCCGGGCAGCCGTCCCGCTCCCTCCGCGACTCGACGGCCGGCCATGCTACGCCGCCGTCCGTCGGCGTAGCCTTGACCGACCATTGAGACGTGGCGATTCGGAGAAAGCTCGAATGATCGGACTGGTTCTTGGCTTGGGGGCTCTCGTGGCCGCGGCGGCAGTCCTTCTGGTGGCGGGCGCTCGTTCGGGCGATCGCTTCGAGCGCATCGCGCGGTGCCGATCGGGGCACCTCTTCACCACGATCGTCGTGCCCGGGGCTTCACTCAAGGCCCTCAGGCTGGGCCGGGTGCGGTTCCAGCGCTGTCCGGTCGGCGACCACTGGACGCTGGTCGGCTGGGTCGATCCGTCCACGCTCACCGCCGAGGAGCTGAACGCGGCCCGCGCTCGCCACGACACGCACGTCCCATGAACGAATGAACCGCCGGCCCTGCGGCCGACGGTTCACGTCGTATTGCGCTGAGCGGTCGGCCCCTCGGGGCTGGGCCGACCGCTCAGGCGGGGTGTTCAGTAGGTCGAGCTGAACGTGCCGGTGGCTCGCGGCTTGGCCGTCGGCGCCGCCGCCGTGGAGGTGGCCGAGGCGCTTGCAGCCGGCGCAACGAACCACTTGCCCAGGAGGCCCTGGCCGGTGGTGTCGCCGGCCTTGGAGTCGCCGGCGTAGTAGTAGAGCGGCTGGTGGTCGTAGGCGACCTGCATCGTTCCGTCCGGCCGGGTGATCAGGCTGAACGTTCCGGTGGCCCCGGTCGGCGGCGTGATCGTCGAGCCGGCGGGTGCCGTCAGAGCGGGCCAGTTCGTCGCGCACGTGCCGGTGCACGTACTGGTGTCCGGCGTGTCGTTCTTGAAGATGTAGAGCGTCATTCCGCCGGCGCCTGTGAGGTACGCACCCAGCGTGGCGTCGGTCGTGACGCCGATGGTCGGAACGACGACGGCCGGCGTCGTCGCCATTGCGGACGCGGCCATTGAGGGCGTCGCCATTGAGGGCGTCGCCGTCGCCGCCAGCACTGTGGCCGACGGGGTGGCCGCCGCGGAGCACGCGGCGACGAACAGGAGTGCCGCGGTAGCAAGCCCCGCGAGCGAGATCAATCGAGTTGTGGGACGCATGGCAACCTTCCGAGACTCAGTTCCCCCCGAAGCGAGGGTCTGCACGGAGTACGCGGCAGCGCGGCTCGTGGCTCAGGAGCGGTGAACCTGTCCCATTGCTCGAACCTGCCCCGGCCCGGTCCTCTGGTCGGGGCTGCGCCGTTCCGTCGAGCGGCACGCCGCCGCGCGACTTCGGCCGGCGCTACAGTTGGCCCTGAGCCGGGTCCGGACGCTCCGGCAAGCGATCGGGCGCGCCATTCCGCGCCACAAGGGAGGCCACTCGGATGTTGGGTTCGAGTCACCGTCGACGGCGCGGCGCCGAGCACATCTCAGTCAATCCGCTCTTCGCCCAGGGTTCCGTCATGGGCCCGATTCCAGCGCGGCGGCTACCGGCCGGCGAGATGTCGTCGGCCGCGGCCTACCAGATCGTCCACGACGAGTTGATGCTCGACGGCAACGCCCGCCAGAACCTGGCCACCTTCGTGACCACGTGGATGGAACCCGAGGTCGGCACGCTCATGGCGGAGTGCCTGCCCAAGAACATGATCAACAAGGACGAGTACCCGCAGACGGCCGAGATGGAGCATCGCTGCGTCTCGATGCTGGCGGACCTGTGGAACGCCCCCGACCCGAGCAAGGCGCCCGGCTGTTCGACCGTGGGCTCCTCGGAGGCGTGCATGCTCGGCGGCCTGGCCATGAAGCGGCGCTGGCAGCAGAGGCGCAGGGCGGCCGGCAAGTCGACCGACAAGCCCAACATAGTCATGGGCATCAACGTCCAGGTCTGCTGGGAGAAGTTCGCCAACTACTTCGAGG
>CAZGUS010000040.1:0-18266 GCA_964529245.1 uncultured Anaerolineaceae bacterium | reverse complement strand
CGCTGGCCGACGCTGTCGCGGCCGTTCTTGGAGCTCGAGCCTGCCTTCTTGTGGGCCATTTCTTATTCGTCCTTCTTGGTCCGGGCGGGGCGCTTGGCCGGAGCATCCGCGACCGCCTTGGCGGGCTTCTCCGCAGCCTTGGGGGCCGCGGCCTTCGCGGGCTTCTCGGCGGCGGCCTTGGGGGCTGCGGCCTTGGGGGCTGCGGCCTTGGGGGCTGCCTTGGCCGGGGCTTCCTTCTTGGTAGCAGCCGCGGCCTTGTCACGTTCCTTGAGCTTGTCGGCCAGCGCTGCATCTTCCGCGGCCTGGCGGGCTGCGGCCTTGGCGACCTTCTCGCGCTCCGCCTCGGCCTTGGCCTCGACGACCTTGGCTTCGGCCGCGGCGCTCTTCGAGCCCAGCCGAACCTCGGTGATCTTGAGGACCGTCAGCTCCTGGCGATGGCCCTTCTTGACGCGTCGGCGAGCCTTGGGCCGGTACTTGAATGAAATGGTCTTCTCGCCGCGATCGCGGCGCAGGACTCGAGCGCTGACTGCCGCGTCGGCCACGATGGGCTGACCGACCGCCGTCGTCTCGCCGTCCGCGACCAGCAGGACGCGCTCGAGGTTGATCTCCTGGCCCGGCTCGACATCGAGCAGCTCCACCTCGAGCTCGGTGCCGAGCTCGACTGTGTACTGCTTGCCGCCGGTCTCGATGACTGCGTACATGGGTCCTCGGGAAGGTTTGACGGGGCGTCCGCCCACGGTGCATGACACGAATACGCCCCCGGACGGGCCGGGGCGCGAAGTGCGAGTTTACGGCGCGAGCCCCATCGCGTCAAACGCAAATGGGCCGGCGCCGACTCGGGCGTGGCGTGCCTGCGAATCCACAGTCACGGTCCGTACCCTCTATAACGCGAGTTCGTCGGCGAGCCAGAGACGCTCCCGAACCGGTCGAACCATCTCCAGGCCCGGCTGACCGGACGCGGGCCCGGCGTCGGACTCGACAGCCGCGCTCGGCGCGGGGGCCGCTCCCTCGTTCGCATCTGCTTCGGTCTCGCCGGACCCCGGCGCGGCGACGGCGGCCATACCCAGCTCGTCGGCGAGGGCCGCGACGACCTCGTCGGCACGCCCGCTGCCCAGGTCCTGGCTGTTGCGCAGTCGCATCCACAGCCCCGTGGCCGGCTCCACCGCCGAGGCTACCGTTGCGTCATCGGCGTCGGCCGCGTTGGCGGGTGCGGCTCCACTCGTGCCGGCGGCCGCGGTGTCGGCCGGACGGACCCGGAGATCGAGCAGGAGCGGCCGCAGGTCGTAGGCCGTGACTTTCTTCTCCCGGTGCTTCTCGCGGCGCAGCGTCGCGGAGGCCAGGAGGCGCTGGGCGGCGGCCTCGAGCGGCTCGACGGCCACACCGAGCACTGTCATCCGGTAGTCGGCGGCGACCAGCTGCGTGGCCACGGCCGGCCCGCCGACCCATTCGTCGTGGAGCTCGATGAGGCGATAGCCGCGCGGCATGCCGCCGGCCAGCCGGGCCCGGAGATCGGGGCGCGTCAGCCGCTCGGCCAGGAACAGATCTGCCAGTTCATGCTCGGCGAGCATCCCCAGCGGCAGCGGGGCGGCGAAGATCAGCCGCGGGCGCGGGCTGAAGCCCTCGCTGGTTGCGACTGGAATCTCACCCCGGCGAAACGCCCGCTCCCACAGGTGCATCGCGTCCAGATGCGACAGGAACCTGGCCTCGTCGTCGCGGGCGAAGACGATCCGCCAGCGCTGCTTCGACTCGCTCATCGGCTGAACCGACCCGAGGGCGCCTGCTCGGCCGAAGGCTCGGCCGAAGGCTCGGCCGGCTGCGCCGCGACTTCGTGCGGCCGCGCCGCCGTCTCGGCCGCCTGTTCGACCTGCGGTTCGACCTGTGTTTCTAGCGTCGGTTCCGCTGCCGGACGGGCCGCCTTGCCCAACTTCGGCTTCGGCTTCGCCTTCGGCCGGGGCACCTTCGATCCCCAGCGGTCGACCACGAGCTCGGCGGTCGTGGCCTGCGCCAGCAGGGTGAACAGGACGACACCGAACGTGATCCCCTGGAGCATCTCGCGGTTCGGCAGATCGGCCGGAAGCGACAGCGCCAGAGCGGTCGAAACCGCGCCGCGCAGCCCCGACCAGTAGACGACGTGCAGCCAGCCGGCGGGAAGGTCGCCCTCGTCGCGGCCGCGGTCGTCGGAGGACTCGATCGCGGCCGCTTCCGCTCGACGACCTTTCGACCGCCGCCGGCGCAGCAATCGCAGCGACCCCAGGAAGCCGTAGACGATGATCGCGCGGCCGACGAAGACCGCCGCCACTGCCCAGGCGATCGGCAGCGCGACGTCCGCCAGAGAGTGCAACGAGATCGCGAAGCCCACGACCAGGAACACGAAGGCGGTGGCCAGGAAGGCCACGAACTCCCAGACCGTGTCGAGCGCCTCCTCGGTCCGCTGCGACAACCCCAGCCGCCGGCCGTAGTTGCCCAGGACGATGCCGGCCACCGACGTGGCGATCACGCCCGACTGGTGCATCGCGTCGGCCGCGAGGTAGGTCCCATAGGCCAGCACGACGGACAGGCTGATCTCGATCAGGTGGTCGCCGACGCTGGGGAGGATGCGTGAAGCCGCCCAGCCGGTCACCGCGCCGATCGCCGCGCTGACGACGATGGCCGAGACGAAGGTCATGCCGGTTTCGAGCGGCGAGGCGGAGGTCGTGCTGGCAACCAGGCTGACCGCGATCGTGAAGGCGACGATGCCGGTGCCGTCGTTGAACAGACTTTCGGCCTCGATGAGGGTGGACAGCCGCCGCGGCGACGCGAGCCTCTTGAACGTGGCTATGACCGCGGCCGGGTCCGTGGCGGCCAGCATCGCCCCTACCAGGAAGGCTTGATCGACCGGCAGCCCGGCGCCCACGTTGAGGAACACCGCCACGAGCCCGGCACTCACGAGAACGCCAGGACCGGCGAGAAGCGAGACGCCCAGGAGCGACGGGCGCAGCTTGCCGAAGTCGATCTGGTAGGAGGCCTCGAAGATCAGGGCCGGGAGAAGAACGACCAGGACGAGCTCCGGCGTGATCTCGACTCGAAGCGGAGCGAAGAGCGCGCCGGCCACCATCCCGAACGCGACCAGAGCGACGGTGTAGGGCAGGTTGATGCGGCGCGCGAGGAGCGTCACGAGGGCGGCGGCCCCGACGAGCAGGACGAAGAGCCGGATCAGCTCGAGGGTCGTTTCGCCGGAATCCGGGGCGCCGACCGCAGCGGCGGTCGCGTGTGTCAGGTTGGTCGCGGCAGACGCGATCGACAGGAGGCTTGTCTGATTCACCCCGTGGACTCGCCGCCGGCCGCCTCCACCGGCGACGCCTGACCCGAGAGTCCTGCGCTCTTCGACTGCACTTTCATCCCCGTGAGCGTGTCTTCGGCCGAGCCATGCCGGCGCGGGTCGCCCGGCGGCCCGACATAACGCCAGCGGATGGTCTTCGTTTCGTTGTCGGCGCCGTCGCCGGGGCCGGTTTCGAGGGCCTCCGGTCGCACCAGCATCTGCCGTGGGCCATCTTCTCCAGTCTGGCATCGGAAGCCCGTCGCGGCCGGTACGCCACAGTTGTAACACGGACCCCAATGGCAGTCAGGCACGCTCCTGGCGGCAAGCGCCAGGCCGTGCTCGCGGGAGAGGAATTCACGGGTCACGCCGCAGTTCAGGTGATCCCACGGGAGTGCCTCGTCGAGGGGAATTTCGCGTTGGGCATACCAGGCCGCGTCGAGGCCTTCCTCTTCGAACGCTTCGAGCCAGCGCTCGTAGCTGAAATGCTCGTCCCAGCCGTCGAAGCGAGCGCCCTTGCGCCAGGCCCGGCGGATGACGGCGTTGAGCCGGCGATCGCCGCGCCCCAGCGCCGCCTCCAGGATCGAGCTGCGCGGCTCGCTCCAGCGCAGGTCCAGGCCGCGGCCGTGCATCGCCTTGCGCAGGACGGCCACCTTGGCCTCGATCTCGGCGGTCGTGTCCTGGCCCGACCACATGAATGGCGTCGCCACCTTGGGCACGAAGGTCGAGATGTTGGCCTTCACCTGGGCCTTCCCGCCGTGGTGGCGGCGGCCGGCGTCGAGCACCTTGCGGCACATTTCCGCGATCGCCAGAACGTCGTCCATGGTCTCGCCCGGCAGCCCGATCATGAAGTAGAGCTTCAGCGAGCTCCAGCCGCGGCGGAAGGCAAGTTCGGTGCAGCGGGCGATCTCGTCGTCGGTGACGCCCTTGTTGATGACGTCCCTGAGCCGCTGGCTGCCGGCCTCGGGGGCGAAGGTGAAGCCGCCGCGTCGACCGTTGGGGACGATGGCGTCGACCAGATCGACGGTAAACGCGTCCACGCGGGTGCTCGGCAGCGAGATGGTGGTCTGCGGACTGAGGCAGTGGAGGGTCGTGGCGACTTCGTTGACGTACGTGTAGTCCGCGGTCGAAAGGCTGGCCAGCCCGATCTCCTCGTAGCCGGTCGCCGCCAGGATCGCCTGAGCGGCCGCGATCGCGACGTCCGGGTCGCGCTCGCGCAGCGGCCGGTAGTTCATGCCGGCCTGGCAGAAGCGGCAGCCGCGCGTGCAGCCCCGCATCACCTCGAGCTGGGCGCGGTCGAAGACGATGGCGATGTTGGGCACCAGCTGCCGGATGCCGTGGACTTCGGTCTCGAAGCCGGCGGCGATGCGACCGGTGACCTCCGGCGGCGCATCGGCGGCGAGCGACTCCAGGCGGGCGAAGGTCCCGTCCGAGTTGTAGTGCGGGCGATAGAGAGAGGGAACGTAGACGCCCGGGATCCGGGCGAGCGCCGCGATGGCGTCGGCCCGCGACGCTTTCCGGCGCCACTGCCCGTCGCGGCCGAGGCGTCGGGACCAGCCGACGCGAACCAGAGCGTCGCTGATTTCGAGGACGGCATCCTCGCCCTCGCCCAGGAGGACGGCGTCGAGAGTGTCCGAGATCGGCTCGGGGTTGAGCACGCTGGAGCCGCCCGCGATCACCAGCGGGTCGGCCTGCGTCCGCTCCTGCGTCGTGATCGGGATACCGCCCAGGTCGAGCATGTCCAGCAGGTTCGTGTAGGTCAGCTCGTAGCCGAGGCTCACACCCAGGACGTCGAACTCGCTCAGGGCTCGGCGGGTCTCCAGGCTCCACAGCGGAAGCCGGGCCGATCGAAGCTGGGCCTGCAGGTCGACGTCGGGCGCGAAGCATCGTTCGGCCAGGAGATCCGGACGGTCGTTGAGGACCTCGTACAGAATCCTCAGGCCGAGATTGCTCATCCCGATCTCATAGAGGTCCGGATAGGCGAAGCACCACTTCAACGCCACCGACGCCCAGTCCTTCTGGACGGAGTTCCACTCGCCGCCGGCGTAGCGGCCCGGCTTTCGGACGCGGCCCAGCACGCGCTCCACGGCCAGCTGAGGCAGCGGCGCGGGTGCGTGTTGCGTGCCGCTCTCATGGGAGCCGGGCAGCGTCGGGTCGGCGGGCAGGATTTCGGTCATGGGCTCGGTGGCTGAACGGGGCGGGAGGGTTTGGCGGCCGCTCTCGGACCGCGTGGCGTGGCGGGGAGTCGCGCGGCTCGTCGTGCAGTGGCGTGGAGTCGCGCAAAGTCGCGTGGAGTGGCCGAGTCTACGCGCGGCGGCCTCGCTCGGCAACGGTGGGACGCCGGCTCGCGTCGCGGGTGACTGATGCCGCGGCCCCCATGACGGGCGTATCGACGGCCAGGACGGATGGCTCCAGCGCCACTACCAGGCCGGCGGCTCGCGTCGCAGGTTCGTGCTCTGCAGGACGCCCAGCCCGCCCATCAAGCTCACCAGGGACGCCCCGCCGTAAGTGATGAAGGGGAGCGGGATGCCGGTGATCGGCACGAGGCCGAGAACCATCCCGATGTTGACCGAAACCTGGAACAGCATCATCGAGGCGACGCCGCAGCCCAGAAGGATCGCGAACTGGTCGTTCGAGCGCCACGAGCACACGAGCAGGCGCCACAGCAAAGCCACGAAGAGCGCCAGGACGACCATCGAGCCGAAGAACCCGAGCTCTTCGGCCAGAACGCCCCACACGAAGTCGGTCGTCTGTACCGGCAAGGGCACCGTGCCGTTGGTGAGGCCCTTGCCCCAGATCCCGCCGGTGCTGACCGCCAGCTTGGCCTGGATGAGCTGATAGCCGCTGCCCTTCGGATCCGATCCCTGGTTGAGCAGGGCCAGGATGCGGGCTTGCTGGTAGGGAACCAGTCGCTGCCACACGAACGGAATGGCGGCCACCACCGCCGCGGCCAGCGCCCCCAGCCAGCCCAGGCTCACGCCCGACAGGAACAACATGCCGGCCAGGGTTCCAACCAGCACCAGCGACGTTCCGAGGTCGGGCTGGAGCATGACCAGGATCCAGGGCGGCCCGAGGACGACGATCGCCCCGATCAGCGTCCATACCGATTTCACCTTCTCCTGACGGCCGGCCAGATATGCCGCGAACACGAAGATCATCAGGATCTTGGCCAATTCGCTGAATTGGAGCTGAAAGCCAGCGACGACGATCCAGCGTGCCGACGTGCCGGCATCGCCCGTGCTCGACCCAAATCTCAGCGTGAAGACGAGCAAGGCGACGTTGATGAAGTAGATCGGCCAGGCGAACGTTCTCAGCCACCTGTAATCGAATATCGTGGCAATTAGAAACACCACGATGGCGATGACTGACCACATTAGATATCGAACGAAGGGGGCCCCCGGCGACAGCGTCGTGTGGGTCGCCCCGACGCTGTTGCTGTAGGCCATGGCGAGACCGAACAGGAGCAGAAGGATCGCGTACGTCGTCAGCTGGAAGTCATAGAGACGCCACGTCAGAGACGCGGCCTTGGGAGCCCAAGACCGGACCTTCATCGGCTCCGAACGGAAGATGCTCATCGTTTCGGTCGTTTCGGCTTAGTGGTTACTGGCCGAGCCGTAGTAGTTGTTCGTGATCTTGGAGGCCCATAGCTGGACGTGGCCGGGGAGACTCTGGGCCAGCGGGCTGCCCTTGATGCCGTAATACTCCCAGAGGAAGTACTTCACGATCTCCGTGGACATGTCTCCCCAGGAGTCGGCGCCGTAGAGGAAGGCGACCACGGCCACCTGAGAGTCGGCGCTGTTGAAGTTGCCATGTATTGCGTCGCCCGGCGTGTACCCCACGAACCATTCGTGGTAGGGCAATTGCCCCTTGGCGTTCCTGGTGCCGAACTCGGCCGTGCCCGTCTTGCCGGCGACCATGACCGGAAGGTCGACCAGGTTGTACGTGTGCTGGCTGGTCACGACCGCACGAGTCCCCTGGCGCAGCGTCTCGAGGTCCGCCGACGATACCGGCAGCTTGCGGATGAGAGTGGGCGTCACGTCGTGGACGGTACCGTCGGGATCAGTTGTGGACTTCACCACGGTCGGCTGCCAGAGGTTGCCGCCGTTGGCCAGGGCGCAGTACGCATTCAATAGCTGCATCGGCGTCACGGCGTCGAAGCCCTGACCGATCCCTGCCTGGGCGATCTCGCCGGGGAACATCGTATCGCCGATGCCATAGGCGGCCTGCTTCCACTGGTCGTCCGGGACGATGCCGCCAACCTCGCCGGGAAGGTCGATCCCGGTCGGCTTGCCAAATCCATAGAGCTTCGCCCAGTCGGTGAGCGAAGTCAGTCCAACCTTCAAAGCGAGCTGGTAGAAGAACGTGTCGCTGGAGTGGGCAAGGCCCATGATTATGGTCAGCGGCCCCCACCCGGTGCCGTTCCATTCGCCGAACCGCTGGTCGCCTATCTGGATGTACGGCAGCGACGGGATCGTCGAGGTCGCCGTGATCGAAGGCTTTTGACCGGTCTCGGGGTCGCCGGCCAGGCCGGCCGTGCCGGTCACAAGCTTGTATGTCGAGCCGGGAGGGTACTGCTCGCTGATGGCCTTGTTGATCAGTGGCCCGGCCGGGTCCTGGAGCATCGCCTCGTACTGAGCCTGGCTTATCCCCTCGGCGAACATGTTGTTGTCGTAGCCCGGAAGGCTGGCCATCGCCAGGATCTGGCCGTTCTGCGGGTTCTCGACGATGATCACGCCGCCCATCTTGACCTTGGTCCGTTCGATGCCCCACAACAGGGCGTTGTAGGCGAGGTACTGGGTCCTGCTGCTGATGCTCAGAGTCAGAGACTCGCCGGGCGTTGGTGATTGGACGGATGTGGTCAGCCCGGGGATGATCTGGCCGCTGCTGTCGAGCGCGACCGTCTCCTTGCCCGGCGTACCGCGGAGTTGCGCCTCGTATGAACTCTCCAGGCCGGCCAGACCGATGACGTCGCCCGACGAGTACCCGAGGTCCTTTTCCGAGGCGCTGGGCTCGCCGTTGATGGCCCCCGTGTAGCCCAACACGGTGCTGAACAGCGACTGCGGATAGCCTCCGTTTGTGTACTCGCGCAACGGCTGTGACACGACCTGCACGCCCGGCAGCAGATCGGCGTTCTCGTCGATCGCCTGGGCCAGGTTCGTGTCGACTTTCGACGCAATCTCCACGGGGTCGAACAGGGAGCCGGTGGCACTATCGAGCGCCTGGTCGATCGTCACAGGATCGATGTTCAGAAGAGACGCGAGCCGGCGGACCACCACGGCCTTCTGGTCGACAGGGAGTAGCTCGGGAACGATCTGGACGACGAAGTTCGGAAGGTTGACGACCAGCGCCTTGCCGGTCGCGTCCATGATCACTCCGCGACTCGACGGCACGGGAATCGTCTCGGCGGACTGCCCCGACGGGATGGCCAGGATGCCCTGAGGCTGGACGACCTGCAGGTCGAACATCCGCACACTAAGAACTGCCACTGCCACGACGATCGCCAGGCCGAACGAGCCAAATCTGTAGACGCTCTTCGCGCTGATCGGCAATTGATCGATCCGGACGCTCACAGGCGCCTCCTCACCAGCTCAGGCGCTCCTTCTGTTCCCACCGTCTACGGACGGCAACGAACAGGGGGGCTACCAATGCTCCGAACGTGACGTTGATCAGCATTGCCGCTGCGATGTAGGACAGGCGCAGGGAAGGAGCCGGTGGCCGAAGCAGGCCAGTCGCCACACTCGAAAGGACGATGAAAACGGGGGTGAACACGAGAACGCCAACCAGGGGGCTGGCAAATCGGATGCGAGACAGGATTGGGCTGGTCGCCGCCGCAAAACCGACGACCACGAGCAGACTGAACACGGTCGACCCGAGCGGCCGGAGGGTCAACAGATCGATGAATAGGCCCCCGACGAATGCCCACGCCATACCGTCCTCGAAGCCGATGATCAGCGTGAGGAGGATGGCGATCACGAAGACGATTTGAGGTTGTGAGTCGGCAAGGTGGATCCGCGAGGCGACCGTCACTTCCAGGAGGGCCGCTATTGCAGCGCCGACTGCGGCGAGTACGGGACCCATTTAGGCCTGTCTTGAGGTTGACTTGGGGACGTTCCGGCCGGAAAAGTGGGCCGGCCGCGGAACAACCTGGGGAGTATAGGCCGACAGACAATCCTGAACAAACGGTCCGGGGAGGCTCTGCGTCGAGCTTGGCCTGGCTCACACGCGATCCAGAATCGCCGGACGCGTCGGTGGAGAGAGTGCATGGGACAGGCGACAGGGTCGTCGACGCGCCGGCCGCGGGGCCCGGTGGCGGTGCCCGAGTGGCTCGTCCAGGGTTTCGGAACCCGCCGCGCTGAGCCCGAGTCGCCGCTCGCGCCTGTTCCCTTTCCGACACGAGCGGTCGACTGCAGTGCCCGATCGCGCCGTACGAAGGAAACCGCCTCCGCGAGCCGGGCGGCGCGCGTGATGGGCGCGCGCGAACCGGGCCCTGCGGCGAGACCGCTGCCCAAACTGCCGCATGGCGTCTTGTTTCACGTGAAACGCCCGACGCCCGTCGTTCCTCGGCGCCCACCCCGACAACGGCCTCGACGCTGGAGAACACGCCGCCACCGGGCACCGCGCTGACGGGGCGCCGCCACGAGGCGGCCAGCGCGTCGAGGAACGCATCCGCGAGAGTCGGGCACCGCGGACGGGGCGCTGCCACGAAACCGCCGCGCCGCGCCCTGTTTCACGTGAAACGCCCGCCGGCCATCGGTCCGACGGCGCCCAACCCTGCAACGGCCGCCTCGAGGCACGGAAACCCCGACCGACGTATAGCGAAAAGTAAGGCTCGGTGAAGCAGGTGCGTGTACGGTGTCGGCCGGAGAGACAAGGCCGTCTCAACGAGGCACTGGGCCCCCGAATGTCGGCTGGAGGGTTCTCCGGAATTCGGAAACCGGGCCAAAATGCTAGAATTCAAGCATCCCGACCACCGAAATGGGGACCTTAGTGGGTCAGATCATCGCCTGCGCCAACCAGAAGGGCGGCGTGGGCAAGACCACCACGGTAGTCAACTTGGCTACGTACCTGGCCCTCGCCGGAGACTCCGTCCTCGTAATCGATCTTGACCCCCAGGGCAACGCCACAAGCGGCTTTGGGCTGGATCGCAGCGAGATCGGCCACTCCGTCTACGAGGCGATAATCGAGGACGCCAGGGTTACGGACCTGGTCATTTCGACGAGCGTGAAGAACCTCTCGATCGTCCCATCCTCGATTTCCCTCGCCGGCGCCGAGGTTGAGCTTGCGCCGCTGCCTCAACGCGAGCGGCGACTCGCCCGGATCCTCACGGAACTCGTTTCAACATATGACTACATAGTGCTGGACTGCCCACCATCCCTCGGCCTGCTTACCGTGAACGCATTGACGGCGGCCGACGCGGTCGTAATCCCGATCCAGTGCGAGTACTACGCGCTCGAGGGTCTTTCGCAGCTGATAGCGACTATCAACCTCGTCCGCAACCACCTCAACCCTGACCTCGCGATCAAGGGCGTTGTGCTGACGATGTACGACCCGCGGACGAACCTGTCCGCCGAGGTCGACGCCGAAGTCCGCAAGTACCTCGGCCCGACCGTCTTCGACACGATCATCCCGCGCAGCGTCCGCCTTTCCGAGGCGCCCAGCTACGGTCTCCCCATCGCGCTCTATCGGCCCGACTCCAAGGGCGCCGAAGCCTACGCCGCTCTCGCCGCGGAGTTGCGCGCGCGGGACGGGCGGCCCGTCCATCCTGAGATCGACCAACGCACCGGTACCGCACCTTCAGGCCCCGGCGTCTCGGAACCGGGCGCGACTCTCGGAGGCGACCGGTGATGGCTCCTCCCGTGGAGCGGCATACAGGCCTCGGCAAGGGACTCGGCGCCCTGATTCCGCAAACCAGCCTGGCAGGAGCCGCACCGGTCGAGATCCCGATCTCGCACATCCGCGGCAACCCCTATCAGCCGCGGCAGCGCATAGAGCAGAAGGCGCTGGAGCAGCTCGCCGCCAGCATCGCCGTCCACGGTGTCCTGCAGCCGGTACTGGTGACAGAGACGCTCGATGGCTACCAGCTCGTGGCCGGTGAACGCCGTGTCCGGGCCGCTCAACTCGCCGGGCTGGACCATGTCCCGGCCATCGTGCGACAGATGGCCGCCAAGGACCAGCTGGCCATCGCCATCGTCGAGAACATCCAGCGCGCGGACCTCAACGCTATCGAAGAGGCCCACGCGTATCGCCAGCTGGCCGACGAGTTCAGCCTGACCCAGGACGAGATCGCCACCAGGGTAGGCAAGGCCCGGCCGACGGTGGCGAACACGCTTCGACTGCTCGAACTCGAGCAGGTTGTGCAGGACGCACTCGGTGCCGGCGACATCACGGAGGGTCACGCCCGCTCGCTCGTAGGTGCCACGCCGGAGATCCAGCGCCAGCTCGTCGGGGCGATCGTCGATCGCGGCCTGTCCGTGCGACAGACAGAAGAAATGGTCCGGAGATTGCGCAACCGCCCGATCGGCGCCACGACGCCCAAGGCTTCCGTCGACGGAGAGATGGAGGGCCTGGAGGAGCACCTGCGCCGCGCCCTCGGCACCAAGGTGTCGGTGGCCAGGTCCCGCAAAGGTGGGCGCATCGTCATCGAGTACTACAGCGACGAGGAATTCTCCCGCCTCTTCGACCGTCTGACCGGAGGAAACGCTTGACCCAGGAAGAACCGCGGCGCACATCCAACGGACAAGCGGCCGCGCAGCAGACGGCTTCCGGTCGCCGCGCCAAGAAGGTGACCAGCGACTACAACGCAGACAGCATCCAGGTCCTCGAGGGCCTGGACCCGGTGCGTCGAAGGCCCGGCATGTACATCGGCTCGACCGATGCGCGCGGCCTCCACCACCTCGTCTGGGAGGTGGTCGACAACTCGATCGACGAGGCGATGGCCGGCCACGCCACGCACGTCGAGGTCCGGGTCCTCGAAGACGGCTCAGTGCGAGTGACCGACGACGGACGAGGCGTTCCGGTCGGCCGTCACCCCAGCGGCAAGGACGCGCTGGAGATCGTCCACACCGTCCTCCATGCCGGCAGCAAATTCGGCGGCGGCGGGTACAAGGTGTCGGGCGGCCTTCACGGCGTCGGAGTCAGCGTGGTCAACGCCCTGTCCGAGACTCTTCGCGTCGAAACCGCGCGCGACGGCGCCGTCTGGGCGCAGGAGTACGCCCGCGGCATCCCCACGACGCCGGTCCACAAGGTCGGCCCTCAGGGCGATCGCCGTGGCACGACCACGATGTTCAAGGCAGACCCACAGGTCTTCGAGACGACGGAATTCTCGTTCGACACCATCGCGCAGCGCCTGCGCGAGTCCGCCTACCTCAACAAGGGCCTCTGGATCCGGCTGCTCGACGACCGGGCAGATAGAGAACGGTCGTTCTATTTCGAGGGCGGACTCATCTCCTTCGTTCGACATCTCAACAAGAACAAGGAGACCCTCCACGCCCGCCCGATGTACGTCGAACGCCGCGACGGGCAGACCACGATCGAGGTCGCCCTCCAGTACAACGACACGTATGCGGAGAACATCTTCACCTTCGCCAACAACATCAACACCGTCGACGGCGGCTCGCATCTGACCGGCTTCCGGGCCGCCCTGACTCGCTCCCTCAACGACTACGCACGGCGGGCCGGCATCCTGAAGGACGCCGATGCCAACCTCTCGGGCGACGACGTGCGCGAAGGCCTGACGGCGGTCATCAGCGTCAAACTCGTCGAGCCGCAGTTCGAAGGCCAGACCAAGGCCAAGCTCGGCAACGCCGAGGTCAAGGGCCAGGTTGAGGCCGCCGTGGCCGAGGGCATCGGGCAGTACCTCGACGAAAACCCCGCCGACGGCCGTCGCATCGTCGAGAAGTCGCTCATCGCTGCTCGGGCCCGCGAAGCCGCCCGCAAGGCCCGCGATCTTGTCATTCGCAAGGGCGCCCTCGAGGGCATGTCCCTGCCGGGCAAGCTGGCCGACTGCCAGGAGCGCGACCCCGCCAAGAGCGAGCTCTACCTGGTCGAGGGCGACTCGGCCGGCGGCTCCGCCAAGCAGGGCCGAGACCGCCGGTTCCAGGCCATCCTGCCGCTGCGAGGCAAGCTCCTGAACGTCGAGAAGGCGCGCCTGGACAAGATCGTCTCGAGCGAGAACATCCGGCCGCTGGTCATCGCCCTGGGCGCCGGCATCGGCGACTCGCTTGACCTGGCCAAGCTCCGCTACCACCGCATCATCATCATGACCGACGCCGACGTGGACGGAGCTCACATCCGGACCCTGCTCCTGACCTTCTTCTACCGTCACATGCCGCAGGTCATCGAGAACGGCTACCTCTTCATCGCCCAGCCGCCGCTCTTCCGCGTCAGTACAGGCAAGCAGACCCAGTACGCCCAATCGGAGCCCGAGCGGGACGCGATCGTCAAGAAACTTGCCGTCAAGAACATCACCGTCCAGCGCTTCAAGGGCCTAGGCGAGATGAACGCCGATCAGCTCTGGGAGACGACGATGAACCCGGAGACGCGGACGCTTCTGCGAACCGAGGTCCAGGACGCGGCCGAAGCCGACGCCGTCTTCACGATGTTGATGGGCGAGCGCGTCGAGCCGCGCAAGGACTTCATCAAGACCGAGGCTCGAAAGGTCCAGAACCTCGATGTCTGATCGGGCATCGGCGCCGTCCCCGACTCCGGCGGTTGGAACCGCGGCCGGAGCCCGCGCGGCGCTGCGGCCGACCGTCCAACCGGCTGTCCTGCGATACGAGGACTTCCGCATCCGGCCGCACAACTGCTTCGCCTGCGGCGAGCTCAGCGAGGTCGGCCTCCATCTGAAGCTCAATCTGGAGCCGGGCCGGTGCTGGACCGAACTGGAGATGCCTCGCCGCTTCGAAGGCTGGGAAGGCATCATTCACGGCGGAATCCTGTGCACCATCCTGGACGAAGTCATGGCCTGGGCGCTGGTGTCCGAGGACAATTGGGGCGTCACGGCCCGCATGAGCATCGACTTCCGACGTCCTGTGACCGTCGGTCAGGCGATCCGGGCCGAGGGTCGGATCGTCGAGTCGAGGCGCCGGATCCAGACCACGGCCGGGCGCCTCCTCGACGCCGCCACCGGCGCCGAGCTGGCCACGGCCCAGGCCACGTACGTCGCCGCCACGGACGCACGCAAGCGTGAGCTCAAGGAGCGTTACGGCTTCGGGGAGGGTCGGTCGGAATGAGCGCCGCCACGACTTCCCCCATCACGGCGGCCTCGAACCTCTTCGTGGCCGAGCATCTCGACGGAGCGAGGGCCCTCGGCGATCGGCTGGCGGACCTCGTTCACGACACTGACGCCTTCGCCATCGCCGTCGAACGCGGCTTCGAAACCCTCGCCGATCCGGTCTACGCGGAAGGGTCGCGCGCGATCGCCCCGGGCCTGGGGCCGATTCTCGGCGTTCGCCTGCCCCTGATCGACGCGGCCGACAGGACGTTCAGGCGCGCAACGCGTCAGACCTCGACTTCGCTCCTGCTCGACGCGATGGACCGCCTCCTTCGCCAGGAGATGCGCGAGATACGCTGGTTCGGCATCTGGAACCTCGGCCGCCTCCTGCCCACCGACCCGGAGCGGACGTGGCAACTCCTTCGCCGCGCTGCCCGCGAGGCGGACGAGTGGATAACCGTCGACACGCTGGCCCATCCCTACGGCGAGGGGATCCTGCGCGACCAGCGCCGCTGGGCCGAGCTCGAGCAGCTCGTCTATTCGCCGTCGAGGTGGGAACGGCGCCTGGTCGGCTCGACCCTGGCCACGATGCCTCACGTCAAGGTTCCCGGCGGCAAGGATCAGGTTGTCGTGCGGCACGGCCTCACTTTGATCGGCCAGCTGATCGGCGACGTCGAGCCGGATGTGCAGAAGGCCCTTTCCTGGGCTCTTCGAACATACGCCACGATCGACCCTGCCGCCGTCACGGCGTTCGCCGAATCCGAGGCAGCTCTGGCCAGGCGCGACCAGGACGGCAATCGGGCCTGGGTCCTCAGAGACACGCTCGCCAAGCTGCCCGACGAAACGGCCGCGCGGCTCAGACTCACCCTGGACGGCGTCCGCCGCCGACCCGGCGCCCCATCCACATCCCGCGCCGCCGCCACCGCGGCCGCGTTCCTCGCCGGCGCAGCACCGCAACTCGCGCCGCACGCAACCCAAGAAACCCGGAGGACTAGCGCACCGTGACCGACGACCTGGGCCGGGTCCGCATCGTCCACATCGAAGACGAGATGCGGACGAGCTATCTCGACTACGCCATGAGCGTCATCGTGGCGCGGGCGCTGCCCGACGTCCGCGACGGCCTCAAGCCGGTCCATCGCCGCATCCTCTACACCATGGGCGAGATGGGCCTGTCGGCCACCTCGTCATACAGGAAGTGCGCGGCCATCGTCGGCGACGTGATGGGCAAGTACCACCCCCACGGCGACGCGGCCATCTACGACACCCTGGTCCGGCTGGCCCAGGACTTCTCGATGCGCTACCCGCTCGTGGACGGCCAGGGCAACTTCGGGTCGATCGACGGCGACAGCGCCGCCGCGATGCGCTACACCGAGGCCCGCCTCACCGGCATCGCCGCGGAGATGCTGGCCGACATCGACAAGAACACCGTCGACTTCGTCGAGAACTACGACGGCACCCAGAAAGAGCCGACGGTCCTGCCGGCCAAGCTGCCGAACCTTCTCGTCAACGGCTCGTCGGGCATCGCCGTCGGCATGGCGACCAACATCCCGCCCCACCATCTGGGCGAGGTCTGCGACGCGGCACGGGCGCTGATCGACGATCCCGAGTTGACGTCCGACGACCTGTGCAAGTACGTCCTCGGCCCCGACTTCCCGACCGGCGGCACGATGTACCGCTTCGAGACGCGCCGCAACGCCATCACCGGCGAGAGCGAGACCGTCGACGCCATCCGCGAGATGTACGCCCACGGCCGCGGCCGCGTCGTCGTTCGGGCACAGGTCGCCTTCGAGGAGACTCGCCACGGCCGGATGGCGATCATCGTCACCGAGCTGCCGTACATGGTCAACAAGGCCGCTCTGCTCGAGAAGATGGCGGAATTGGTCGGGGCCAAGAAGCTCGAGGGCATCGCCGACCTGCGCGACGAATCGGACCGGGACGGCATGCGGATCTACGTCGAGATCAAGCGCGACGCCGATCCCCACCGCGTCCTGAACAACCTGTTCAAGCACACGGCGATGCAGACCGCCTTCAACACCAACATGCTCGCCCTCGTCGACGGTCAGCCGCAGACGCTGTCCCTCAAGGCCGTCCTGCAGCACTACCTCGACTACCGCCGTCTCATCGTCCGGCGCCGGACCGAATTCGACCTGGAGAAGGCTCGGGCCCGGGCTCACATCTTGGAAGGCCTCAAGATCGCCCTCGACAACCTCGACGAGGTGATCCGGACCATCCGCGAGTCGGCCGACGTGGAGACGGCCCGCAACAACTTGATCTCCCGTTTCGGGCTGACCGAGATCCAGTCCCAGGCGATCCTGGACATGCGCCTGGCTCGCCTGGCGGCGCTCGAGCGCAAGAAGATCGAGGACGAATACCTCGAAGTCATCCAGCTGATCGCGGAACTCGAGGAGATCCTCGCCAACCCATCCCGCATCTCCGCCGTGATCAAGGACGAGCTCGCCGCGATCAAGGCCAAGTACGCCGGCGTGCGCCGCACCAAGATCGCCGACGACTCCAGCCGCGACATGACCGACGAGGACCTCATCGCCGACGAGGACGTCGTCGTCACGATCAGCCGCCGCGGCTACATCAAGCGCCAGCCGGTCGCCACGTATCGGCGCCAGGCGCGCGGCGGCAAGGGCATCATCGGCCACGTGACCCGCGAGGAGGACGCCGTCGAGCACCTCCTGGTCGCCAACACGCACGACTGGGCGCTCTTCTTCACCAACCGCGGCCGCGTCTTCTCGGCCAAGGTCCACACCATCGTCGACGCCAGCCGCCAGGCCAAGGGCATCGCCATCATCAATCTCCCCGGCGTCCAGGTGGAGCCCGGTGAGGTGCCGATGGCCACCATCACCCTGTCGGACTTCGTAGCGGGTAGATACCTGGTGATGGCGACCCGCAACGGAATCGTCAAGAAGACCCCGCTCGAGCAGTTCGAGAAGGTCCGCTCCAGCGGCATCATCGCGATCACCATCGCCCCCGACGACGAGCTCGCCTGGGTGGACGTGGCCACGGGCAGGGACGACGTCATCGTCGCCACGGCCCAGGGCAAGATCGCCCGCTTCCCCGAGGACGAGGTCAGGCCGATGGGCCGCCCCGCCGCCGGCGTCATCGGCATCCGCCTGGCCAGCCCGACCGACCGCGTCGTCGGCATGAGCGTGGTCCAGCCCACCGCCGATCTCCTCGTCCTGACCGAGACCGGCTACGGCAAGCGCGTCCCGCTGACTGAGTTCCGGGCCATGCACCGCGGCAGCCAGGGAGTCCGGCTGATCTCGCTCGAAGGCAAGCGAACCGGCGACGTTGCCGCCGTCCAGCAGGTCACCGAGCTCGACGAGGAGCTGCTCCTCATAAGCGCCGGCGGCCAGGTGGTCCGGACCGAGACGAACACCATCAATCGCTACTCATCGGGAGCGCGGGGCGTGATCGTGATGCGGCTCAATGCCGGTGACAAGGTCGTCGGCATCGCCGCGTTCCGAGCCGGTCTGGCACAACGCGATGGCTTGGCGGACAATGATGTCCCGGGAGGAACCCCTCCCAGCCCCGAAGGCGGAGCCAGCAAGTGAGCGGCAGCGAGACTCGCAAGGCGACGGTCGGTGGGGACCAGTTCGATGTCTACACCGGTAACGCCAACCCGGAGCTGGCCCGCAACATCTGCCGCTACCTGAACATCGACCTCGGCCGGGCCGACGTCTTCGAGTTCGCCAACGAGAACATCTTCGTCCGGATCATCGACAACGCCCGCGAGAAGGACGTCTTCCT
>CAZGUS010000039.1:0-19106 GCA_964529245.1 uncultured Anaerolineaceae bacterium | reverse complement strand
GGTTGCGGGCCTGCTGGACGTGAGCCCAGACCTCGGACACCGGGTCGTCAGTATGGCCCTGGTCGGATCCATGCCGGCCCAGGAGTCGGTCAACCATTGCCGCCCTCCCCTCGCGTCTGCCCGGCCTCGGAGGCGCGCGCTTCGCCGCCGGTGTCGGCGCCGAGAACACCAGTAAGCGCACTGAGGATCGACCGGGGTCTAGAGGCAGGTACCGGCGGAGGCTCGCCGTGGCCGTTCGACGGCGCGATCAGGAACCCGAGCAGGGCGATGATCTCGTCGCGGAGCTTGCTCCGCGGCACGATCCGGTCCACGAACCCATGGCTGATCCAGAACTCGGCGCGGGCGTAGCCGGGAGGCAGCTCTTCGCCGATCGTCCCGGCCGAGACTCGGTCTCCGGCGAAACGGATCAGGGCGTTCGGCTCGGCCAGGTTGACGTCGCCGACGACGGCGAACGAAGCGAAGACGCCGCCGGTCGTGGGGTCGGTCATCACGGAGATGTACGGCACGCGGGCCGCCTTGGCGCGCTCCACGACGCTCATCGTCTTGACCAGCTGCATCAGCGAATACGTGCCCTCCTGCATCCTCGCGCCGCCGGACGACGACACGATCAGCAGCGGGATGCGCTCGGAGATTGCCGCCTCGCCGGCGCGGGTCACCTTCTCGCCGACGACGGGACCCATCGAGCCGCCGATGAAGAAGAAGTCCATGACGCACATGGAGACCGGCTTGCCGCCGATGTTGCCGATGCCCCACACGGCGGCATCGCGCAGGCCGGTGGCGAGCTGGGCGGCGAGAAGGCGGTCGGGATAGGACTTCAAGTCGACGAAGCCCAGCGAGTCCACCGGCGCCAGGTCGGCATCGCGCTCGACGAACGAGCCCGGATCCACCAGCTGCTCGATCCGCATCCTGGCCGAGATGCGGAAGTGGTGGCCGCAATGCGGGCACACGCGCAGCGTCTTGTCCAGCTGCTTGTTGAAGAGCATCTCCGAGCAGCCCGGGCACTTGGTCCACAGGTCCGGAGGGTAGGCATCGCGGCGGGGTCGGAACGGGAGTCGGACCGGCATCAGGACATCACTCCGAGGATTCCGTGAAGGACGGCGGCGCGGCGGCCGTGTCCGGACGCACGTGCGCGGCCGGATCTGCCGGCACGCACTGCGCGAACCATAGGCGATTGAGAGGCGCGTGACCGTCGCCAGGCGACGTAGACGGCGCCGATGGATATGGCCGCCGAGGCTACTCCCACGCCTCCGACAACGAGAGGACGGGATGGCCTTGCGGTCAGGGACAGTCTACGCGGCGCGCCGGGCGGGACAAAGCTGTCGCGCGTGGCGGCAGTTCCAGGCGCGGCCAGGGCCACTGGCAGCTTGAAAGAAGCCATAGCCGGCATGGCGTCGGCCGTCCGAGCACCGCCAACCGACGGCTCCCCGCCAGCGGCACGGGCCAGTCGAGCGGCCAGACGTTCCTCGAACCGGAACGACGGATGCACCCGCACGAGGCCCGCTCGCAGCTCGCGCGCGGCCAGCACGACGGCCGGGTCCAGATCGAGGTCCATCGGCGCCACCGCGGCGCCGCGCTCCTCGGCTTCGAGCAGGTCGTCGAGGTAGCGATCGGTTCGGCGGGCGTCGCGTGAGGTCCCGCCTGGCATCAGCTCAGCCTCCCGCGCAGGTCCGCGGCGACGGAGCGCAGGGCCCGATGAAGCAGGACTCGGACCGCGCCTTCGGAGCGGCCCAGAACCGCGCCGATCTCGGCGGTCGACATCTCGTCCACGAACCGCAGGACGACCGCCCGGCGGCGATCCTCCGGCAGCCGAGCGACGGCCTCCCACGCGGCGGTGCCGGCCTCCCGGGCCGCGGCCGACTCGAAGACGTCGTCGGGCGAGGCGACGGCGGCGGCGTGGTCCAGTGGCGCCACGGGGCGGCGACGATCGCGCCGGCGCTCGTTGGCCACCACGTTGCGGGCGATGCGGAACAGCCAGACCCGGAATGTCGAGGCGTCGGCCGCGATCTCAACGGCGGCCCCCTGCGGGATTACGGCGCCGGCGAACGAATCGGCCCTCTCCTCGAAGCGAGGCAGCCCGGCGAGAGCCTGCATGAAGACTCGCTCGGTGGCGTCTTCGGCGGCATGGTGGTCGTGCAATTCGTAGAAGGCGTAGCTGTACACCTGGGCCAGATACTTCCTGTACAGGGCGTCGAAGCGGGCCGGGTCGCGACGAGCCGCCTCCACCAGACCGCGATCGCGATCCAGCCGGACGGGCCGCGCGCCCTCCTCCGTACTGCTAAACACCGGCCGGCTCAAGGCGTTACATCCGGCAGATCGGCAGCGGCCGCGTTCGGGCCTGCTGCGGCGGCGGATTCATCGTCCTCCGCGGCAAGGCGCACGTGGACGACCTCGCCGGCCAGGATCTCGCGCTCGGTCCCGGGAGCGCCCGGATCCTCGACCAGAAGCGCCCCGGTGGCTCCGTCGACGCCGACGGCCCGGACGGTTTCGGGACTCCCGCCGGGCCCCTCGAGCCGGATCAGGCGGCCGGTCGTCGCCTGCCGATCGTGCCACCCGGCGACGTCGAAGTGACCGTCGCGCAGGGCCAGGACTCGCGGCTCGAGATGCACGAGGAAGGCTTCGAGCAGCTGGTCGGAGTCGATGGGGCGGCCGCCCGAGACTTCACGGAGGCTGGCCATCGAATCGGCCAGATCCGCGGGGAACTCGGAGACCGGCCAGTCGGCGTTGACGCCGATGCCCACGACCGCCAGCGGATCGGCGCCGCCGGCGCCCTCGGTCTCGCCCAGCACTCCGGCGACCTTGCGCAACCCGGCCGCGGCGCGATCTGAGCCACTCCCGGCGCCAGGCCCGGCGCGACTGCCGGCGCTCGCCTCGACGACGATGTCGTTGGGCCACTTCAGGCGAAGCTTGCCGACGCTGAGACCGGCCACTTCCTCGGCCGCGTCGGCCATGGCAAGCGACACGACCGCGGCAAGGCGCCACAGGCGATCGGGCGGCAGGTAGTTGGGGCGGAATCCGAGCGACAGGAGAAGACCGGCGCCGTCCGGCGCCGTCCAGGTTCGACCCGATCGCCCGCGTCCGGAGGTCTGCTCGCCGGCCACGGCAAGGCAGACCTCGGCGGTTCCCGCGATCAGCCAGCTTCGGACTATGTCGTTGGTGGAAGGGACCGATCGGAACCGCTCGTGTCGCGAGAGAAACGCGACGCTCGTGGTCACGCGCCCGTCTTCGTTGCCCCGCCGGTGCTCGCGGCTCCGGCCTCGTCCTGCACCATCGGCTCGGGCTCCTCGAGCGCGAAGGCCTTGTGCAGGGCACGGACGGCGGTCTCCACCTGATCCTCGGCGATCATGCAGGTGATGCGGATCTCCGAGGTGGAGATGATCTCGATGTTCACGCCGGCCTCCGAGAGCGCGGCGAACATGCGAGAGGCGTAGCCCGGCGCGTTCTGGATGCCGGCCCCGACGATCGAGACCTTCGCCATGGCCGAGTCGGTGGTCATCTCGCGGAAGCCAAGCTCCCGAACGATCGGCTCGAGAATGCGCTTGGTCTTCGCCAGGTCGCCTCGAGTGATGGTGAAGCTCAAGTCCGTCGTGCCGTGGTGGCCGACGTTCTGGACGATAGTGTCGACGTTGACGCCGGCCTCGGCCAGCGGCGCGAATACCGCGTGAGCGACTCCCGGCCGGTCCGGGACCTCGACCAGCGTGACTTTGGCCACGTTGCGGTCGTGGGCCAGCCCGCGAACCTTGTTGCGCTGCTCCACGAACGGATCCTCCTTGATCAGCGTGCCGGGGACGTCTTCGAACGAGCTCAGCACCTCGATGACGACGTTGTTGACCCAGCCGAGCTCGACGGCCCGGACCTGCATCACCTGAGCGCCCTGGTGTGCCAGCTCCATCATCTCCTCGTATGAGATGACGCCGAGCTGGCGAGCGTCGGGCACCAAGCGGGGATCGGCCGTGTAGATGCCTCGGACGTCGGTGAATATCTGGCAGCGGTCAGCTTCGAGAGCGGCGGCCAGGGCGACCCCGGTCGTGTCCGAGCCGCCGCGGCCCAGCGTAGTGATCTCCGAAAGATGCGGATCGCGCACGCTCTGGCCCTGGAAGCCCGCGACGATCACGACCCGGCCCGCCCCGATCTCGGAGACGATGCGCTGCGTGTCGATGCCGGCGATGCGAGCCTTGCCGTAGTTGCCGTCCGTGGTGATACCCGCCTGAGCGCCGGACAAGGCGATGGCCGGCACGCCCAGCGCGTGCAGAGCCATCGACAGAAGAGTGGCGCTCTGGTGCTCGCCGGTGGCGAGCAGCATGTCCAGCTCGCGCGGATCCGGCTCGTCGGTGATCGCGCCGGCCAGGGCGAGCAGTTCGTCGGTGGTGTCGCCCATCGCCGAAACGACGACCACGAGGTCGCAGCCGCCGGCCCGCTCGCGGGCGACGCGCGCGGCTACGCGACGGATTCGGTCGGCGTTGGCGACGGACGAGCCGCCATATTTCTGGACGACAACAGGTTTGGGCATGGCGGGCATTCTACCAGCGAGCGCGGCTTTCTCGGGCACCGCGAGGCGCAACCGCATGTCATGCGCAATGTGCCCCGGCCGTCCGGCGCGAAGAATGGGCTCCACCCGAACTGGAGCTCCACCCATGTGCTTCGATCTCGACAGCTCGCCCCCGATACCGATAGCCGCCGGGATGGCGGTCGAACGCGAGCCACTGATTCTCTCCGCCGCCGACGGCACGCGGTTCAACGCCTTTCGCGCGAAGCCGGAGACGCAGTCCGGCAAGGCCATCGTCATCCTGCCCGACGTGCGCGGCTTGCACCACTACTACGAAGAGCTGGCGGTGCGCTTCGCCGAGATCGGCGTCGACGCCGTCGCCATCGACTACTTCGGGCGGACGGCCGGGACCGGCGATCGAGACGCGTCGTTCGACTCCGGTCCGCACGTGGCCCAGACGACGTGGGCCGGGCTGTCGGCGGACATCGCGGCGGCCGCGGCCGTCTTGCGCCGCGGGGCCGGCGCCGGAGCCGGGGCGGCCGGTAGTGCCGGCTCCGCCTCCGCACCCGCGCTGTTCGTGACCGGATTCTGCATGGGCGGCCGCCTTGCGTTCCTGTCGGCGAGCCTGCGCCTTGGACTGTCGGGCGTCATCGGCTTCTACGGTTTTCCCGTCGGAGTCTCACGAAACGACTCGCCGGCACCGGCCGACCTGGCCGCCGAGCTCGAATGCCCGGTCCTCGGAATCTTCGGCGGCGCCGACCAGGCCATACCCGTGGCCGCGATCCAGGCCTTCCGCGACGCCCTCACCACCGCCGGCGTCGAGAACGACCTGGTCGTCGAGCCGGACGCTCCCCACAGCTTCTTCGACAGGAAGGCTGCCGAGTTCCAGGCTCAATCTGACGACGCCTGGGCACGTGTGAGACGATTCATCTCCGCGCACGGAGCGCACTGACCTCCGGCGTGCCAGGCGAGAACCGCGAGGCTCGCAGCAACACCGGAGGACCTCATGTTCAGGCGACGCGACCGTGACTCCCGCGACAACGCCGGCGAAGTCCTCGACACCGATCCAGACGCCGAAGACGTGCCCGAGACCGAGGACGAGGCGGCCGGTCCGGCCGACGAGCCCGAGGACATGGACGCCGATCTCGAGAGCCAGGCGGCCGACTACCTGGCCGACAACGACGTCTGGCTCTACGGCCCCCGGGCCAAAGAGGTTCTGGAGGTTCTGGAGCGACTCGAGGAGGTCGACCCGCACGACGCCGAGGCCATCGCCGAAGCGTGGCGCACCTCCTCCAAGTCCGACAGAGACGCCGCCCGCAAGACGGTGAGGAAGCTGACCGAGCGGGACGAGGAGATGGCTCGACACGTCCAGATGGCGCGCGAGGAGATCGGCGCGTGGCTGGCCGTCGCGGCCGAGTACCCCGAATTCGTGAAGGCCGTCCCGAATTGGGCTCGCGTCTGCTCGCAGGTGAGCGACGCCGCCCTGGACGCCGCCACCGCCATCATCCTCGAAGAGGAGCTCGAGGAGCTCGAATACGAGGCCCTCTTCCTGCCCTGGACGGACGCCGTCGAGAAGATCCGGCTCGACGATGAGCTCGAGGAGGCCGAAGGCGGCCTCGATGACGGCGAAGACGGCGAAGATGTCGAAGCGGACGCCGATGAGGGCGGGGGCGAATTCGGACCGAACTCGGATGCGATCGCCGACTTCCTGAACCGGCTCTGGCTGCTCTCCCCCGAGCAGGTTTCCAGGCTCGTGAGCGGCTGGAAAGAGGCTCCACAGGAGATTCTGACGCAGGCCCACGAGGCGCTGCACGAGCTGGTCGAAGACGAGCCGGACCTGCGCGATCAGGTCCGCCACGCCCAGGAGAAGATCGCGCCGTGGCTCAACGGCGGCCGGCTCCAGGAAACGTCCAGCTTCATGGGCCAGACCGGCCAGGGCACCACGCGCCAGATGGCCGGCCCGGCGCTGGCCGACGCAGTCGCGGCGCTGGTCGTGGGCGACCTGCTCGACCCGGAAGAGGCAGACGCGCTTTACGCGCCGTGGTTCAATCTGGTCGGCGCGCCGCCGCTTCCGGAGACGGCCGCCCAGGGGGCCAGGCCGGCCGGCTCGGACGGCAAGGCCGACTGACGGCCGGCTGACCGGGGCAAGATTCGTTCACGGCGCAACCCGATAACGGCGGAGGCTCGATGTTCAGGCGGTTCAAGAAGGACGAGGGCGCGGCCAACAGGCTCCACGACGAGGCCGAGCCGAACAAGCTCAGCTGGACTTCGGCCGACGGGGAAGAGGCCGCTCTGGAGGAGTCGGAGGAGTTCGAGGACGAGCTCGAAAATGAGCTCGAAGACGGCGACGACGAACCTGACACCCGGACCGACGAACAGCGCGCGGCCGACCTACAGGCCGAGCTGCAGCGCGAGGCCGAGGAGTTCGGGCTGACCGGCCAGAACCCCACCGACATGTTCGGCCCCAACGGCGAGGACGTTGCCGCGCTGCTCGACTCACTGGCCGAGCTGGACGACGCGACCGCCGAGGCGATCGCCGACGCCTACGAGGCGGTCCCCGAGGCCGAGCGCAAAGTCGCGCAGCTCGTCGTGCGCCGTCGCCACCGCGGCGGCGGCCTCGAGACCGAGCTGTGGGCGGCGGAGCACGCCGTGTCCGATTGGCTTGCGGCCATGCAACTCGACGGCGACGAGTTCGACCTCTACTCCGTCGTGGCCGCCGCGGCCACGGATGCGGTCGCCGCGCTGGTACTGGAAGACGAGCTCGCGGACGTCGACTTTGCCACTCTGTACGGGCCGTGGGCCGAGATCATGGACGAGGACGAGGACGACTCCGACGAAGACGAGGAGGACGTCGTCGAGGAGCCTGCGCCGGCCAAGGGCAAGGGCAAGGGCAAGAGCCAACCCGCCGCGCCTGCGCCGGCCAAGGGCAAGAGTTCCGCGGCAGCCGCGCCGGCGCCGGTCAAGGGCAAGGGCTCCGGCCCCGGCAAGGGTGCGCCGGCGAAGGAGCCTGCCGCTGCGCCGGCTGAGGCCGACGGCGAATTCGGCCCCAACAGCGAGCTGGTCGTGCAGTTCCTGACCAGGCTCGCCGCGCTGACCGCGGCCGAGACTTCGGAGCTCGTCGTGGCCTGGCGCAAACAACCAAAGGAAGAGCTCCGGATCGCTCATCGGAACCTGCAGTCGCTGGCCGACGAGGATCCGAAGTGGCGCGAGCAGCTGCACCTCGCCCAGGACGAGGTCTTCGCCTGGATGGAGGGCCGCAGCGAGAAGCGCGACTACTCGTTCGGCGCGCCGCAGAGCCTGGCCAAGGTCCGCGAACCTGCCGGACCTGCCGTCGCCGACGCCGTCGCCGCGCTCGCCATGGCCGACATGCTCGAGGAGGGCGACGCCGAGGTTCTCTACGCTCCCTGGGCCGATGTCATCAAGGAGCCGGCGCTGCCCGAATACGTAGAAGACGACGAAGACGAGGAAGACGCGCTCGACGAGGACGAGTAGGCGGCGGAGCGGACGGCGCCGCGCGCGGCGGCCGAGGCGCGGCGGCGGAGCGGAGCGGAGACAGCCGCGGTCTAGCGTGGCCGCGGCGCCGCCCGGCGGGTCCGCGGCCACGCTAGACTCGCCTCCATGAAGCAGTCGATCGTCACCCTGGACATGGAAGGCGTCCTCACGCCCGAAATCTGGATCGCCGTCTCGGAAAAGACCGATATCCCGGAACTGCGCCGAACCACGCGCGATGAGCCGGACTACGACAAGCTGATGCGCGGACGCCTCGCCATCCTCGACGAGCACGGACTCAAGCTGTCGGACATCCAGGCCGTCATCGGCACGCTGCGGCCGCTGCCCGGAGCTCGAGAGTTTCTCGACGAACTGCGCTCGATCGTCCAGGTCGTGATCCTCTCGGACACGTTCGAGCAGTTCGCCGCTCCCCTGCTCCGCCAGCTCAACTTCCCGACGCTGCTCTGCCACCGGCTGATCGTCGAGGACGACCACATCACCGGCTACCAGCTGCGCATCCGCGAGCAGAAGCGCGAGGCCGTCGCCGCGTTCAAGCGGATGAACTACAACGTCATCGCCGGCGGCGACTCGTTCAACGACACCGCCATGCTCGGCGAGGCCGACAGGGGCATCCTGTTCCACGCCCCCGAGAACGTGATCGCGCGGTTCCCCCAGTTCCCCGCCATCGAAACCTACGCCGACTTCATGGCCCTGATCAAGCAGGCGATCGCGTAGCGTTCGGCGGCGAACGGCGGCAGCCGAAGCGCCAATTCCGCCCCGGCACCAATGGCAGCCCGCACGCGCCGTCCGCCTACCAGCCCAGGGCCTTCATCACCGCGGAGGTAGTGGGTGCCGCCTCGATTATCGAGTCGGGGCGAGCGAAGACCTTCTCGGCGCGCTCCGGGTCCTTGAGCCCATGGCCCGTCAGGACGCACACCACTGTGGCGCCCGCAGGCACGCGCCCGGCGGAGGCCATCTTTATGATGCCCGCGACGCTCGCGGCCGAGGCCGGTTCGCAGAAGATGCCCTGCGTCGACGCCAGCTCGGCGTATGCGGCGAGGATCTCGTCGTCGGTGACCATATCGATGAGACCGCCCGACTCGTCTCGAGCGGCTTCGGCTCGCTTCCAGCTGGCGGGGTTGCCTATTCGGATGGCCGTCGCCACCGTCTCCGGATGCTCGATCGGATGGCCCATCACGATCGGGGCCGAACCCGCCGCCTGGAAGCCCCACATCATGGGCCTGGCGGTGATTCGACCCGCGGCCTTGTATCGGTTGAAACCGAGCCAGTAGGCCGTGATGTTGCCGGCGTTGCCTACGGGAAGGGCCAGGATTTCGGGCGCTTTGCCCAGGTCGTCGCAGACTTCGTAGGCCGCCGTCGTCTGGCCCTCGACCCGGTTGGGGTTGATGTGGTTGACGAGGGTAACCGGATGATCCTTCTGCTCGGCCATTTCCCGAACGACACGGAAAGCATCGTCGAAGTTGCCATCCACGGCGAGCACCTTGGCCCCGGCCGCTATGCCCTGGATCATCTTGCCAAGGGCGATCTTGCCCTTTGGCAGGACGATGATCGTCTCGAGACCGGCGACGGCACCATAGGCCGCGGCCGAAGCGGACGTGTTTCCGGTCGAGGCGCAGATGACCGCCCGACAGCCCTCTTCGACTGCCTTGGAGATGGCCATAACCATGCCCCGGTCCTTGAACGAACCGGTCGGGTTCATGCCCTCGTACTTCACGTACAGGTTGGGCACGTCGATACGCTTTCCGATGTGGTCGATCCGAACGAGCGGCGTGTTGCCCTCGCCCAGGGTAATGATCGGCGTGGCATCGGTGACCGGCAGGAACTCGCGGTAGCGCTCCAGCAGGCGGGGTCGGGCCGGGTAGCGGGCGGCGATGGGCGGATTGGCGGACGAGGCGGACACTTCGAGCAGCTCCCTCTACGAGGTCAGGATCGGGTAGATAGGCACGTCGCGATCGGCGGCAACGAGGGGTTCGATTGCTTCGCGGACTTCGGCCAGGGGCAGCGGGCGGGTCTGGACGGCGACCCACATGCGGCTGCGATGGCGCGGCACCGGACTGGCCGGCGGGCCGGCCACCGCCTCGGCGAGACGCCCCGGAACCTCGTCCGGGAGCACGCCGGGCAGGCACACGAACCACGGCCGGCGAACGGTATCTCTGTCGTCCGCAAGCTCGATCATCTCGGTGGCGGCGGGTGGCAGGTCTGCCCAGGTGCTGAGCCCCGTCCGGGCGACCTCCAGGAGATCGGCCAGGACTGCGCTGCTCGTGGCCGCGCCGCCGGCACCGGGGCCTTCGAACGAGACCCGCCCGACCGGATCGGCGTCGACCTCCAGGCGGTTCATGACGCCGTCGGTGCGACCGAGCGGCGCGGCGATCGGCACGGCGGAAGTCATCACCGAGCCGGCCAACCCGAAACCCGGTTCGGCCGTGCCGGGCGTGCTGGCCGTGGCCACCAGGCGGATTGCCAGACCGAGCGCCACCGCGCCGGCGATGTCGGTGGCGGAAACCCCGGTGATCCCGGGCTTGCCGTCGCCGCGGACGGAGGGCGGACGGGCCACGATCGAATCGATCTGCGGCCACGCCCCGAAACAGAGCCGGGTCAGGACGGCGAGCTTGTTCGCGGCGTCGTGGCCCTCCACGTCGGCGCGCGGATCGCGCTCGACATAGCCCTGGGCCTGGGCCGCCGCCAGGACCTCCTCGTAGCTCCGCCTGGCCTGCATCATCTCGGTCAGGATGAAGTTGGTGCTGCCGTTCACGATGCCGCGAACGCGCCGGATCCGGTTGGCCGCGAGGTCGCGCGCAATCGGATCGAGAACGGGAGTGCCGCCGCAAACCGACGCCTCGAACCGGAGAGGAGCGCCGTTCGACCGGGCGATCTTCTCCAGCTGGGCGCCGTGATGCGCCAGAACGTGCTTGTTGGCGGTGACGACGGGCTTGCCGGCGCTGAGCGCCGCCGCGATCAAGGAGCGGGCCGGCTCGTCGCCGCCGAGAAGCTCGACGATCACGTCCACGTCGTCGCGCCGGACCACGGCTGCCGCGTCGGGCACGAGAAGATCGCGCGGCATGCCACGATCGACGGCGCCCTCGACGTTCATGTCGGCGATCGCCACCAGCTCGAGCATGCGCCCGCCCGCAGGCCCGATCTGCCGCTCCGGGCTGCGAAGGAAGCCGCGGGCCACCTCCGCGCCGACGGTGCCCACGCCGAGAATGGCGACGCGAAGTGGTCGTTTCTCGGGGGGCATAGGCGGACTTGACTGGGGCCAGCGAGGCCGAGATGGGATCGCAGCCGGCGTGACGGACTGGTTGTGCGTCGTTCGCGAATGGTACCCGAGGCGCCCGTTGCTCGGCTCGCCTGGGTTCCGCTCCGCTCCTGCGCTCGCCTGGTCTCCCACCCGCCGCGGATCAGCCGATGACCGCCAGCCACAGGCCGCCGTTCGAATCCTCGACCAGCAGGCCGCCCGGTCCGTAGGCCTCGTCGGACAGATCGGCCGGTCCCGAGCCCGACTCGACGACCCGCGCCCACTTGAACCCATCCGAGGACACGGCCACAGTCAGGCCCGCGTCGGACGCCACGACCTGCAACGCCTGACGTCCGTCGGACAGCACCACGGCCGGCGACGGAAACTGCGACCCGGCCGCTTTCCACGTGCGGCCGTCGCTCGAGGTCCAGGCCTGCCCGTCGCCGTCCGGCGGGCAGGTGCAGTCCCAGCTGCCCACGTGGGCGACGAGCTTGCCTTCGGCGATCGTCGTCACGGCGGCCTCGGCCTGCGAAGCCGCCTTTGCGGCGGCCAGTGCCACGCGGCTCCACGCGGCGCCGTCGGCCGACCACCACACCGCGGGCGTGGTCCAGGGAAAGCTGCCGGCGCCCCAGCCGGCCACGCTGCCGATCCGGCCCGCCAGCAGGAAGCCGTCGCTCAGCACCGTGCCGCGCGCCAGGTATGCGTCCTGGAACGTCGCCGGCAAGAGCGATGCCGAATGCCAGTTCTGGCCGTCGGACGAGAGCCACACCGCCGCCGCGGACGCGGCGTCATCGGTCGAAAGGCTGACCGCCATGTACCCCTTCGGCCCGGCCGACACGTCGCCGACGGCCGCGCCGCCGAATGCCTTGCCGAGGTCGACCCGGCTCCAGACCAGGCCGTCCACAGATGTCCAGAGCGCCGTCGCGGGTTCCGGGGTGCAGCCCGTGCCGTCGTCGGCGCAGCCGGGCGTGCGGCCGAGGGCCAGCAGGCCGGCCGGCCCGTCGACGACCTCGTCGACCTGCGCCCCGTGGTTCAACCCCGTCATGTCGAGAGTCCGGCCCTCCTGCCACTGGGTTCCGTCCGACGAGAGCCAGGGAATGGCCGAGCCGCTGACCACGTTCTCGCGGAAGGCCAGGTACCCGTGGGCGAAGCCGAAGATGGCGTTCTGCGCGGCCGAGTCGGCGGCAGCGGAGAGCTTCTTGGGCAGGTCGATCGATTGCCACACGAGGCTCCGGCCTGCAAGCGTCGGCATCGGGCTCGCCGACGGGCCGGGCGTGTCGGTGTCGACCGGGGCGTCCGTGTCGATCGGGGCTTCGGTCGGAGACGCCGGCGCCGTGGCCGTCGCGATCGAACCGGTCGTCTCAGTGCCGGTCGGCGCCGGACCAGTCAGGCTCGGCGTCGCGCTCGAGGTCGGCCCACCCGAGCAACCCGCGACGACGGCCGCGACGAGCAGGACGGCACCGAGTCGCGCTCGCCGGCGCGGCGATCCGGTCCGACGCCGCTCGATCCCGGCCATCCAGCCCATGTCGACTCCTTCATACATGCCGCCCGCCGACCCGGGAATCGTACGACCCGCATCCGGCCACCTCAAGGCGAAGCGAGTTGCCGCGCCGCCAAGCTCGATCCCCGGCTACCCGAGCGCCAGCAGCCAGATCCACCCGTCGGTAGCCTCGACCATCAGCCCGGCCGGCCCGTAGGCCGCCGAACCGTTGTCCGTGGGTCCCGGACCCGACACGGCGAGCGGCGACCACGTCAGCCCATCCGGCGATGTCTCGACGCCGAGGGGGGCGACGCCGTCCTTAAGGACAAGCCGCAAGCCCCGGTGCCCGTCGGAGACGTCTCCGAACGACGCCGCTGGGGCCGGCTGCCAGCTGAAGCCATCGGTGGAGCTCCAGGCCTGATCGTCGCGGATCGGCTCGCACCCACATGACCAACTCCCGACGTCGGCAATGTAGCGACCGGCGGCTATCGTCTCGACCGCCGCCTCCTTCATGGGAGCGGCGACGACGCCGGGGAGGCTCGATTCGCGCCAGGAGACGCCATCGGAGGATGACCAGATGGCAGGCGTCGTATCTGGGCCGTTCGGTCCGGCCGTGCCAGTGGGGGCGTCCGTGTCAGCGGGGCCGACCGTCCAACCCGCCACAAGGTAGCCTCCTGGTAGAACGTAGCCGGTCGCCAGATGGCCTCCGGCAAGGGAACCCCTGGCGAGTGCGACGGATCGCCACTTGCGGCCGTCCGCCGACAACCAGACGGCCGGGGCAACCGAGGCAGCCGCATAGGAGAGGTTGGTCGCGATGTACCCGAGAGGACCCGCGGCGACATCTCCCAGGGCCTCGACCCCAAAGGCGCTTTCGAGAGCGACCCGCTTCCATGACTTGCCGTCGGTTGACGTCCACAGGCCGGTCACCGCATCCGGCACGTCACCCGAGAGATCGTCGGAGAAGAAGGACCCTCGGCTGACCGCCACGAGACCCGCCGGACCCTCGACCATGGCAGCCATCGAGGTTGAGTCCCAGAGGCTGGCCGCGTCGAGCGGCTGGCCCTGCTGCCACGACCGCCCGTCGCTCGAGACCCAGGGCGTAACGGCAATCTGACCGGCGTTGTCGTCATCGCTCGTGTCGACGGTCTCACGGAAGACGACATAGCCGCGGCTCCAGGCGAACAGTGAGTCCCGCGTCGAGGTTGAATCGACGCTCACCGGAAATCCGCTCGGAACGGCGCCGGCGACCCAACGCGGCCTCCCGTCCGTTGCCGTCGAGGCTGGCGCCGGCGCGGACGCAGACGTATCGGCGGTCGCGCTCGACCCGGCTCGGAGCGACGGCGGCGGCGTGGCCGCCGAACAGGCCACGGCCGCACCCGAAACCACGCCGGCCACAATGAGGATTCTCAGCGCGCTCGCGACCAGACTCATGCGCGTCCCTCTCAGCTGACCGGGCGATGCCGCCGACCGTCACCGCAAACTGTACCCGACCGTGGAGCACGGGCATTCATAGGCCCCCAATACTCGGAGCGCCGGGCGCGCACTTGCACTCACGATGCGCCGAGCCTCCGGCATTTCCGGGCCCTCCGTCCGCTAAACTCGCGTTCATGACGACCGACGCATCCGCCTCTCCCGCAACTCGGGCTTCCAGCCTGCCCGTCAAGACGCGCATCTTCAGCGGCATCCAGCCGACGGGCCGGCCCCATCTGGGCAACGACCTCGGCGCGATCCGCAACTACGTGGCGCTGCAGGACCGCTACGAGGCGATCTACTGCGTCGTGGACTATCACGCCCTGACCCACGTTCACGATCCGGAGGTTCTGCGGCGCCAGACCCTGGAGATGGCCGCGGCCCTGATCGCCCTCGGCCTGGACCCGAAGCGCTGCACTCTGTTCGTCCAGTCGGATCGACCCGAGCACACCGAGCTGTGCTGGCTCCTGAGCACCGTGACGCCGGTCGGCTGGCTCCTTCGGACGCCGACGTACAAGGAGAAGCGCCAGAACCAGCCCGACGACGTCAACAACGGCCTGCTCAGCTACCCGGTCCTGCAGGCCGCCGACATCGTCCTGTACAAGGCTTCGCTCGTGCCGGTCGGCAAGGATCAGGCCGCGCACCTGGAGCTCAGCCGCGAGATCGTGCGCGCTTTCAACGCCCGCTACGGCGAGACCTTCCCCGAGCCGCAGGCGGTCTACACCGAGGCGCCGGTCGTCCTGGGGACCGACGGCGTCAAGAAGATGAGCAAGTCGATCGGCAACACCATCGAGGTCCTGGCCGAGCCGGACGTGATCCGCAAGCAGGTCATGTCGATGGTCACCGACACGCAGCGCATCCTGCGGGCCGATCCGGGGCGACCGGAGGTCTGCAACGTCTGCCAGATGCACCGCCATTTCGGCGACGACTACGAGGAGATCTGGAACGGTGAGCGCAACGCCAGAACGGGCTGCGTCGACACCAAGAAGCTGCTGGCTGAGCGAATCATCGCCCACTACTCTCAGGCTCGCGAGACCTACAGGGAGCTGATGGCAGACACGGCGAGGCTGCGCGCGATCCTCGACGAAGGCGCCGAGCGGATCCGCCCGATCGCCGACGCGACAATGGCCGAGGTGCGCGAGAGGATGGGTCTGCGCTAAGGCCTGCGGCGCCGCGCCGAGCCGCACCCGTCGGACCAGCATCGCCGCGCTGAGCCGCGCCCCTCGGCCGAGCCCGGCGCCCGGCCGTCGCACCGCCGTCAGCCCGCCGCCGGCCTTCGCCCGGTCAGGTAGTAGAGTCCGAGACAAGATTCGTCCCGGGCCGCCGCCGCAGGATCCGCGCCGGCAGGACGGGGCATTCGCGGGGAGGACCCGATGACGGCCAGCGCAACCGGCCATTCCGGTGCGGCATCGCTCGAGTTTCGGGGCGTGACCAAGCGGTACGACCCGGGGACGAATGGCCCGGGTGCCGTCAACGACCTGTCCTTCCATGTCCCGGCGGGGGCGATCTGCGTCCTGGTGGGTCCGTCCGGTTGCGGCAAGACGACAAGCCTCAAGATGGTGAACCGTCTGATCGAGCCCAGCGCCGGCGAGATCCTGCTCGACGGCGTCAACGTCCAGAGCGTTGAAGTGACCGCGTTGCGCCGTCGCATCGGCTACGTGATCCAGCAGGTCGGACTCTTCCCCCACCTCACGATCGGGCGGAATGTGGCCGTCGTGCCCGGCCTGGAGGGCTGGTCGAAGGCGCGCCAGCGGGCTCGGACTCTGGAGCTGCTCTCGCTCGTCGGTCTCGATCCGGCCCGCTACGAGAACCGCTACCCGACCCAACTCTCCGGAGGCGAGCGGCAGCGGGTGGGAGTGGCCCGGGCGCTGGCCGCGGACCCGCCACTGATGCTGATGGACGAGCCGTTCGCCGCCGTGGATCCGATCGTCCGCGAGCGCCTGCAGGACGAGTTCCTGCGGCTGCAGCGCGAGCTGGCCAAGACCATCCTCTTCGTCACCCACGACATCGACGAGGCGATCAAGATGGGCGACCTGATCGCGGTCATGGCGGAGGGCGGCCACCTGGCCCAGTTCGGGCAGCCCGACGACATCCTGGCCCGTCCGGCCTCCGACTTCGTGGCCCGGTTCGTGGGCGCGGACCGCGGCCTGAAGCGGCTGTCGCTCAGGACCATTGCGGACGTCGAGGTCGAGCCTCTCGGCAACATCGACGGCCTTCCGGCGTTCCCGCACGACACGAAGCTGCGCGACGCCCTGGCCATGCTCCTGGTCGCCGACACGCGCGGCGGCGTCGCCCTCGACGCCGACGGCCGGCCGCGGGGCGTGGTCACCGTCGACGGCATCGCCTGCGCGCTCGGCGACGCCGTCCCGCTGCGGACCGCCGGATGAACGGCGAGCCCCTCGTCCGGTGGGACTGGATCTTCGCCCACACCGGCCCGATCCTCGACCGCGTCGGCCAGCACCTGTACCTGGCCGTCCTGGCGGTCGCCATCGGGTTCGCGATCTCGTTTGTGCTGGCCGCGATCGCAATCAGGAGGCGGCGGCTCTATCCATTGGTCACGCTGCTCGCCACCGCCGTCTACACCATCCCCAGCTTCGCGATGTTCGCGGCCCTGGTCGTCGTCACGGGCCTCTCGACCTTCACGGCCGAGGTTCCCCTCGTCCTGTACACCTTCGTCCTGCTGGTGCCCAACATCGTCGCCGGGTTCGACTCGGTGCCGCAGGACGTTCTCGACGCAGCCGACGGAATGGGCTACACGGCCGGCCAGCGCTGGTGGCGCGTTGAGCTGCCGCTGGCGATTCCGCTGGTCGTCTCGGGCCTGCGCCTCGCGACCGTCTCCACGATCGGCCTGGTGACCGTCTCGGCAATCCTCGGCAACCAGTTCGGCGGCCTGGGCTACTACATCCTGGACGGGTACCACCGCACCTTCACCACCGAGATCCTGGTCGGCGGGCTGCTCTCGATCGCGCTCGCGGTTCTGGCCGACTTCGGCTTCGTGCTGTTGCAGCGGCTGCTGACCCCGTGGTCCGCCGCTCGAGCGGCGGCTCGCTGATGGATATCGTGGCGGCGACTGCCCAGTGGCTGGCCGACCCGGCTCACTGGCAGGGCCCGAACGGCATCCCGCTGCGCCTGGGAGAGCACGTGGCACTGAGCGGCGTCTCGATCCTGCTGGCGGCGCTGGTGGCGATGCCGCTCGGGCTGTGGATCGGCCACACGGGGCGCCTCTCGTGGTTCGTGGTCAGCTCCGCGAACGCATGGCGGGCGCTGCCGTCGCTGGCCGTCATCGGTCTCCTCGTCCCGTTCACGACCCTCATCGATCCGAGCCTGGGTTTCACCCTGTATCCAACCCTGGTGGCCATGGTCGTGCTGGCCGGGCCGCCGATCCTCGTGAACTCCTACCAGGGAGTGGCCGGAGTCGATCGCGACCTGGTCGAGGCGGCGCGCGGCATGGGCATGAGCGAGCGCCAGATCCTGTTCGGCCTGGAGATGCCGGTCGCCTTGCCCGTCCTCGCGACGGGGATACGATCCGCCGCGGTCCAGGTCATAGCCACGGCCACCCTGGGAGCCACGTTCGGGTTCGGCGGCCTGGGCCGCTACATCGTCCTGGGCGACGCGAGCCAGGACAACGGCGAGCTGTTCGGGGGAGTGGTGCTGGTCGCCGCGCTGGCCCTGGGCACGCTCGGGCTGTTCGTCCTGCTCGAACGCCGTCTCGCGTCCCCCGGCCTGACGACCCGTACCGCGGGCTGACCCGATCGGCCGCGCGGCCCGCCAGACGGTCCATCAGGCGGTCGACCGGTCGGCCGATCGACTGCGGACGCATATAGTCGAGGGGCGTCGCGGCGGCCCGACCCCTGGGTTTGCGCGGCAAACACAGGGAGGTAACCCAAATGCGGCTAAACCGCATGCTGGCCCTCGGGGCGTCGATGCTGGTGCTGCTTGGCGCCTGCTCGACGGGAGCGGGCAGCAGCACACCAACAGCCGGGCTGCCGACGGTCAGGATCGGCTCGGACGGCTTCTACGAATCCCAGCTCATGGCCGAGATCTACGGCCAGGCCCTGGAGGCCAAAGGCTACAAGGTCGATCGATCGGCCATGGGACTCGGTACCCGAGCCGTGACGGCCGCCGCCCTCGAGAGCGGCAAGTTCGATCTCAAGCCCGAGTACATCGGCAGCGGGCTGGCCTACTACAAGGGCAACGCGACGGGCGACCCGGCGGCCAATGCCGCCGCTCTGCAGACGATCCTGAACGGCAAGGGCGGCGGCATCACCGTTCTCGACTACTCGCCCGCGGCGGACCAGAACGCCTTTGTGGTGACCCAGGCGACGGCCACTCAGTACCACATCGCCAGCCTTAGCGACGCCGCGGCGGTGCAGTCTCAGCTCAAGTTCGGAGTCGCCACCGATTGCTCGACCAACCCGGTCTGCGCGGCGGCGATCAAGACCGCCTACGGCATAGACCTCTCCGCGGCCCTGCCGCTTGCGGCCTGCGACCAGCCGATGGTCAACGCTCTGAGCGCCGGCACCATCACCGTCGGCGAGTTGTGCTCCACTCAGCCGGACATCGCCAAGAACGGCTGGGTCGTCCTGACCGACGACAAGCACACTCAGCCCGCCGACAACATCGCGCCCCTGGTTCGCAACGACCTGCTGGCCAAGGTCGACAAGGCCAGCTTCGAGAAGATCCTCAACGACATATCGGCCAAGATGACCACGGACGCCCTGACCAAGCTCAACGCCGAGTATGTCTTCGACAAGAAGGACATCCCGGTCATCGCCAAGGAGTGGCTCACGGCCAACGGCTTCGTCTGATCGCCAGTCGCGGATACTCGCAGACGGCCTGCCCTCGTCGGGCAGGCCGTCTTCTATGTGTTCGACCGCCGCGAGTGGTTCAGACGGACGCGGGCAGTCTCCGGCGAACCACTCGCGGCG
>CAZGUS010000038.1:0-19113 GCA_964529245.1 uncultured Anaerolineaceae bacterium | reverse complement strand
CCCCTTCACCGCCAACTGCCGCCTGCTCTTCCTGCCCTGAACACGCGACCTACACCTCCTCCTCCACCCCTCCGACTACTGGATAAGGGGAAACCCTGAGCTGGCTCGCTCCGCGGGCTGGCTCGTGCGGGCCCATTGATGGGCCCAGGGCGTGGTGAAGCTCGGTGAGAGAACCGTGGCCCAAGTGAAGCGACACCTCGAGGCGCTCCCCCTCCGCAAGGCGCTGCTCCTTGGCGCGGCCGCGTCGCTCGCGACGGTCTGGCCGGTCTTCATGATCGGCGGTCGCGTCGGGCTGGCCATCGACACGGCACAGCAGGTCGGCATGGCCGCCATCGGGGTCAGCGTCCTCATCCGTGCCAATCGGCAGAGCCGCGGTCTGTTGCCGGAACGCCAGTTCGTGTCCAAGTGGGTCGCCGTCGCGTCCGCGCTTGGTGGTGCGGCAGTGTTCGCCTGGGCCGTGCCCTCCGACAGGGACACGTGGATGGTTGTCGGGGATGGGCTGGTCGCAGCCAGCGTCGGGATCGCGGCCGTTTGCCTGGGCCGGGCCATCTTTGGATCCACGTCGAGGTCCGTGTGGCTTCGCGTCGCCGTCGACACGACGATCCTGCTCTCGGCTTCGCTCACGATCATCTGGCTCCTGTGGCACCGGGCGGCACCCACGGCCGGTCTCACGGCGGGCGACCTCAGCAACGCCGCCGCGGGCACCGTCGCGCTGGCCGGTCCCATCGCGGCGGCCCTCGCCTTGCTGGACCGCGGCGTGCCGGTTCGGCTCGGCGGACCCTTCGGAATCCTGGTCGGGCTCGGCCTCGCCGGCCTGTCGATGGTCGGGTTCCAGCTCGCGTCACAGTCGGGATCGGGGTCGGCGTTCATGCCCACGGTCACCCCGACCGACTATGCCTTCAGCGCCGGCCTGCTGCTGTGTGCCTACGGCGCCGCTACCTGGGAGATGATCCCGTCCGGCTTGGCAAGCCGACGACACGTCCCGCAGATGTTCGCGGACGCCCTGCCGCCGATTGCCGCTGCCGTCTGCGTGGCCATGCTCATCGTCTGGCCGGCCGACGCGTCCGACTCGGAGGCACTCAAGGTCGGGGCCGGCGTGGTTGCCGCACTGACGCTCGGCCGGCAGATGCTCCTGACGCGCAGCGAGCGCAGGGCGATGACGGCCGAGCTCCAATCCCTGGCGAGACTGGAGCGGGAGCTTCGCAGCCGAGAGGCCGTGCTCCGCTCGCTTTCACGCCTCGAACTCGAGGATACGGCCGAGGAAACCGCCGCCCGCGTCTGCCGGGAGGCACTGGCAATCGACGGCATCGACGCGGCCATACTGGTCGGCTTCATGCCCGACCGGCAGGCCGTCCTTCTGGGAGCCACGCACATGGAGGAGATCCCGCGCGGGCTGGCGGGCGTATTCCCAACCGCGCGAGCCAGGCAGCTCTACGAGCACGCGACTGCGGGCCCGTGGATAGAGGCGACGCGACCGGACACCGCGCCGGCGGGACGGAGCGTCTTCGGGCCCGAGATCACATGCGTCGTCCATGCGCCGCTCACGTGGAAGGACGGCACGCTCGGCGTGATCTCGCTGGGCTCGTACGGGCTGCCGTCGGACTCCGTCGTGGTCGAGCGACTCAGGACCGCCCGCGAGTTCGGGGTCGTGGCCGGGGCGCTGCTGGGCCCGATGCTTGGCGAGCGAGCGCGACTGCAGGAGATCCAGGCGCGCGTCGAGTCGATCATCGAGCACCGGGAATTCCAGCCTGTCTTCCAGCCGATCGTCGAGCTGGCATCAGGCCGCACCGTCGGCTACGAGGCGCTGACACGCTTCGCCGACGGCCGCCGCCCCGACCTCTGGTTCGCGGACGCCGCGATGGCTGGCGTAGGGGTCCGGCTGGAGGTCGCCACGCTGCGTGCGGCCCAGGAGGATGCCGCCTTCCTCCCGCTCGAGGCGTACCTGAGCCTCAACGTATCACCGGCTCTGGCGACGGCGTTCCTGCCGCTCGTCGCAGCCCTCGAGCTGTCCACCCGAGACACCGTCCTCGAGATCACCGAGCAGGTTCCGGTCGAGAGCTACGCGAAACTCTCTGCCGCCCTCGACCACCTGCGCGGGCACGTGCGCGTCGCGGTCGACGACGCCGGCGCAGGCTACGCGGGCCTGCGGCACATCCTGGAGATACGGCCGCAGATCGTGAAGCTGGACATTGCCCTCGTTCGCGGCGTGAACGCCGATCCGGCCCGGCGTGCCCTCATATCGAGCATGGTGGCGTTTGCGGCGGAGACGAACTGCTCTCTCGTCGCCGAGGGCGTGGAGACCGAGGCGGAGCTGGCGACACTGCGCGGCCTGAGCGTGACATTCGGCCAGGGATATCTCTTCGGCCGACCTGCCCTGATCGAGCAGCTGGTAGGACCGGGCAAGGCTGGCTGGACCGACGGCCGAGCCGTTGCGTAGCGCGATCGCTCAGGCCTCCAGGTCCCAGAGGGCGCGGTAGTAGAGGATGCGATCAGCGTCTGCTTCTATCCCGTAGGCGTCGAAGAACTCCGCCTGGTGGCCTTCCCCGAAGTTCCAGTCCAGGCTCATCGACGCGATCGCCAGGTCGGCCCAGCGATCCCCGACGGCGAGGTCTCCGAAGTCGACGTTGCCGGTCCAGAGTCCCTGTTCGGAGATGAGCGTGTTCGGCGCGCATGCGTCGCCGTGGACCAGCACGGGGTCGTCGATCGGCGGCCTTGTCGCGAGCGATGGAGGCTGCCTGCCAACCCAGACTTGCGCCGACCATTCGGCCGGGAAATCGTCGATCTCGATGGCGTGAATGGCCCGAAGTCCGGTGGCTATAGCCCGAATCGCCTCGGGCCGGCGAGCCCGCCACTTGTCACCCACAGCCAGAACGCCGGGCAGGGCCTCGGTCACCAGCCACTGTCCGTCGGCGTCTCCGCCGTAGTCGATCGGTCGGGGCGCGGGATGGCGTGGGGAGATCCACTGCAGTCGTACGAACTCACGCTCGAGGTCGATGCCCGTGGCGGCCGGGTTCCATTTCAGATACCGGTCACCGAGCCGGAAGGTGAGTCCGCCGAGGTCGTTTCGCCACACAAGCTCGAGTTCGTCTCCACGCGCCATCGCGTGCACGATCCTCGGGACGGCGAGTCCGTCAAGGCTGTGCAGGCGACCGAGATGGTCGAAGTCGCGCTCGGGCCTGGTGTCCACGCTGCCTACTCTAGCGGCGGCGGGCCGACCTGCTCAGCTCGACCCTGTCCACTCCCCTGTCTCACGAGGACGGCACGCCGGGAGGCTGAGGGTCTTGCGGCGGCAACGGGACCTCGAGGCTGTCGCGGAGGTGGTGATAGAAGCGTTTGTACTCGGCCTGAGCCCGAGAGCCGGCCGGCAGAGGATCCATCGTCTGCAGCAGCGAGATGAAGCACTCGGCGTCAATGTGACTGATGAAGTGCAGCGTCAGCTGTCGCTGCGTCGAGGTGTCGCCGCCCTGCGCGGAGCCGAGAACCGGAGCCGTGTCCGGCTCCGCCGCGGCAGCCAGCGCGGCAAATGGGGCCGGATCGGCACCGAGGTTCGCGAGCAGGCGGGCCTGGCACGAAGGCAGGGCAGCGCCGATGGCGACGATGGAGTCCATGCCCAAGACTTCGGTCGGTCGCCCCCAAGTCAGTAGGGTTCGCCACTCCTTGCCGTTGGCGGGGCACAATGACGACCCGCGAAGCGCCGCCGGGAGCGCCGCTTCTCCTCAACTCCAGATTCGCGCCGCCGGCATGCCGTAGGATGGTTGGAGCCACTTGCATGGCAGAGGGTGAGGAGGGAAGGCTAACGATGCCGACGTACGCAGCCGGCGCGACGGTCGAGCGCCGCTATCCGGGCCCGGATGCCGAGACGGCCCGAGCCGCCGCGGAGCCCCAGATCAGGGCGTTCGTGGGTGCGGGCTTCTCGATCAGCAGCGAGCGCTGGGATGAGGATCAGGCGTCCGGCGGAGTCCCGATCGGCGACGCGATCTCGTCGGGGCCGCTCAGCCAGATTGCCGGTCCCGGAGGCGCCCTGGTCATCACGTACATGGCCAACGCGCCCGCCGACCTTCCGCAGGAGGTCCCCGCCTACACCCTGCAGGACCCGCGCAGGACCAGGATCCAGACCTGGTCCCAGCTCCAGGTGATGGTGGTCGGCGTCTTCTTCGTCGTCTTCGTAATCGCCTTCCTGTTCGTCCTCGTGGCGATACTCGGCCAGATCTCGAGCGCGCCTCACTTCGGAGACATGCCTTAGGTCCGCCCGCCGTGAGCCGAAGCGAGACGGCAGAATAGGCGCCATGGGATTCGACCTGGACCGCTTCGTCGCGGCGCAGCGGGACGTGTACGACGGCGTTGTCGAGGAGTTGCGGCGCGGCCGCAAGACCGGGCACTGGATGTGGTTCATCTTTCCGCAGCTTGCCGGCCTCGGGTCCAGCGCCATGTCGCGGCGGTACGGCATCGAGTCGCTGGCTGAAGCGCGCGCCTATCTCGGCCACCCGGTGCTGGGCGCCCGCCTGCGCGATTCCGCCGGAACCATCGTGTCGACACCGGGCCTCACGGCGGAGCAGATCCTCGGATCGATCGACGCGATGAAGCTCCGCTCGTGCATGACTCTGTTCCACCGTGCCGCGCCAGAAGAGCCGCTGTTCGCCCGGGTTCTCGATCGCTTCTACGGGGGCGTCGCGGACGAGGCCACGGACACGCGCTTGGGCTGACGCAGCGGCGTGGCGGAGGCAATGCGGCTCGGGCTAGCATTCACTCATGCTGACTCTTCGACCCGCAGTTCCGACCGACGCAGGGCTCATCCTCGAATTCATCCGCGAGCTCGCGGAATACGAACGCGACCCGGAGGCCGTGGTGGCGACCGAGGCGGACGTCCTCCGCTACGCGTTCTCCGATAGGCCGCTGATCAAGGTGACCATGGCCGATTGGGACGGCCTGCCGGCCGGCTTCGCCCTCTGGTTCCTGAACTTCAGCTCGTGGGAAGGAAAGCCGGGCATCTACCTCGAGGATCTATTCGTGCGGCCCGCCTTTCGCCGCAACGGCATCGGCAAGGCGCTTCTCCGCCACCTGGCGGGACTCGCCGTCCAGGAGGGCTGGACGCGCTTCGTGTGGCAGGTGCTCGACTGGAATAAGCCGGCCATCGAGTTCTACGAGGCCCACGGCGCGCGGGTCATGCGACCGTGGCTGACATGCCGCGTCGAGGGCGAGGCCATTCGGACGCTCGCCGAAACGGCGGATTGAGCCGCGTTCGACTCTGTCGCCGGCCCGGCCCGTAGCCCGACGTCACTGCCGGGGTGGCGTGCCGGGCCACCGGCTCCCTAATAGCGCGTCCGGCGCGTCTCTTCCTTCTTGGGCGGGCGCGGCTCGAAGCCGGGGCGCGGCGGGCGCGGGGCCGTTCCGGGGGCCATGTCCGGCTGCTTGGGAAGCGGTCCGCGAGCGCGCGCGGCTTCGACCTGGGCGGCGAATTCCGCGGCACGTTCCGGCGGCACGGCGCGTTCCCAGTCCGCGGTGATCTGCTTCACCCGCGTGTTTTCGGCGGCGCGCTGCTCGCGTTCGTATCTCGACCTCTTCGTCATTTGATCCTCGTCTGGGATACGCGGCATCTCCGCCGACTGCCCGAATATTCTGCGCTCATCGTCAACGCCTGTCCTGGGGCGAGTGCGACACCACCCGACGCACCACTCCTCCGCCCGCGGCGCACCGGCCGCCTACCGCTCGTCTGGCCCATAATCGAGCCCGCGACGTCGTCCAAGGCCGGCGAGGATACCTGGGGAAATGTCGAGCCGCGCAGCCAAGCGAGTAATCGGCGCCCTGATCGTGACCATCGGGGCGGCCGGCGTCCTGTTCCTGGACGCCGGGCCTCTGGCCGAGGCGAACCTCTCGTCCGGACAGTCGGCATTGGCGCAGTATTCGGCCGGCGCCTCGCCAACGACTTCGGCCGCCGCGACCGATACGCCCGAACCTCTGCCGAGCGATTCGCCGTCGCCTTCGGCCTCCCCTTCCCCGACGCCCTCGCCCAGCGCGACGCCGATCGCTCGGGTCCTGGCCGAGGTCAACGCGGTTCCCTCGGTCGGCACGACGTACCCCTCCGACTCCGTGACCGAACCGACCGTCGCCGTCAGCCCGTTCGATCCGAGCCTGGTGGCACTCGTGTACCAGCGCCTGACGGGGAGCTCGGCCTGCGGCCTGGACACGGGCATCCGCATCTCGCACGACGGCGGACGGACCTGGCAGAACGCCACGGGACGACCCTGGAAGGGAACGGGCCGCGCGCCCAACTACCACGGCGTCGTCGCCTGGGGACCCGGGCCGGTCGCGGGCACTTCCCGGCTGTGGTGGACGGACACCACCGTGCCCAACTGCAGTTACGCCGCCCACTCGGTCAGCGTTTCCTACAGCGACGACTTCGGGAAGACGTGGACGCCGTTGTACGTCGAGCGCCGAACACCGCCCTGGATTGGCGGCTACCCGGACATCACCGTCGACACGAACGCCGCCAGCCCGAACTTCGGAACCGTCTACGTCGCCTACAACTGGCTCGCCGACGCGACCGCGGGCCCCGGTCTGGCGGTTCTGGCTTCGGCCGACAACGGGCGCAGCTGGCAAGTCGCGCAGGTACCGCGCGTCAACCTGGCCGGCTATCCCGCCGCCTGGCGCATCGACTATCGCGTCCGGACGGCGCCCGACGGCTCGGCCTATGTCGCCTTCTACCAGGAGGACATGCGGTCCTGGAACAACCACGTTCCGTTCGCGTCGGGCGGGCTGGACAACGTCGGCCGTGTCGGCTTCGCGGTCGCTCACCTGCACTACGACCGCACGGCGCGCAGCCTGACGGCCGATCCCGCGGTCTGGGCGTTCACCCTGGCCCGCAACGTCTTCACCGTGGACTCCACCCCGGCGCCGGGCACGACCGACGATCTCAAGGTCGACCCCAAATGGGACATGGGCCTGGACGTCGACCAATCGAGCGGGCGAGTCTTCCTGGCGGTCGCGAACTATACCTCGGTCGTGGCGGACGGCCAGGCCCACGGCGTCATCGAGGTCGGGTACAGCGACGGCGGCACCGGCTGGCATTGGACCGCGCTGCCGGCCCTGGCGCTTAATCAGGGTCTCCTGCAATCGGCCTTCAAGCCGACGCTGGCCGTGCGCGACGGTGTCGTCTTCGTGGGCCTCCACGGCCTTACCGACGTGGTCAAGGGAACCCGGGTCCGGGCCACCGTCGGCACGTACTACGCGGTTTCCTACGACGCCGGGGCCGACTTCACGACGCCGGCCCTCGTAACGAAAGCGCGCTGGCTGCCGAGCGGCCTCGCGTCGGATGTGAACGGAGCCGGGCTCAGGGAGCGCGCCGACTTCGGCTCCGACGGCATCGTCCGCTACGCCTACGGCGACGGCCGCCTGGCGGCGACGTACCCCGGCCGATCGGCGGTGTACGTTGCCCTGGTCGAGGTGGCCTCGGGCTCGTAGGTCGCCGGGATCCGATCAATCGCCCAGGCACGTCCCGACGTGGCGGGCGGCCAGCACCCACGAGTGATCCGGCGGCACAGGTTTGCGTTTGCCTGCGACCTGGTCGAGGGGTACGGGCTCGGTGCCGTCCCCGCGCGACGCGACCATGACCCCGAACACGCCGTCCGCGATCAGGTCCGCCGCGGCGCTTCCGAGGCGCGTCGCCAGCAGTCGATCGGCCGCCGACGGCGTTCCACCGCGCTGGACGTAGCCGAGGATCGTGAGCCTCGATTCGAGTCCGGTCAGGGCCTCGAGCTGGCCGGCCAGGCGCAGCGTGTTGCCAGCGTGGGCGGCCTCCACTGCCGCCAGGTTCGCCACCGCGGCCTGTATCTCATCGGGCGTCGTGGCCGCCCGCTTCGCGGCCTCGGCCGCACGGAAGATCTCCGCATCCTCGGGCGTTCGCGCGCCTTCCGCGACGGCGACGATGCTGAAGTTGGACCCGCTCCGGACGCGCTTGCGGATGGCGTTCGCGATCGACGCGACGGTGTACGGGATCTCCGGGATCAGGATCACGTCGGCCCCGCCGGCGATGCCGGATCCCAGGGTCAGCCAGCCGGCTCGATGGCCCATGATCTCGACGACGATGATGCGGTGGTGGCTGTGGGCGGTGCTGTGCAGCCTGTCGATGGCATCGGTCGCGACGTCGAGCGCCGTCGCGAACCCGAAGGTCGCGTCGGTCATCACGACGTCATTGTCGATCGTCTTGGGAAGCGTGATGACGTTGAGCCCCGCCCGCACCAGTCGCAGCGCGTTCTTCGCGGTGCCGCCGCCGCCGAGGCAAACCAGGCAATCGAGACGGTGCTTCTCGTAGGTGCTGACCACGGCGCCGGTCATGTCCATGACTTCGCCGTCGACGAGCATGCGGTGGGGCTTGTCGCGGCTGGTCCCGAGGATCGTGCCGCCGACGGTGAGGATGCCCGAAAGCCTGCTGTCGAGCCGCACCGATCGATCTTCGGCCAGTCCCCTGAACCCGTCGCGAAAACCGATGACGGCCATGCCGTGATGCCCGACGGCCGCTTTGCCGATCCCTCTGATCGCGGCGTTCAGCCCGGGGCTGTCGCCGCCGGCGGTGAGGATGCCGATGCGTTTGGCGCGGGCCATGTCTTCCGCTCCGCTGTGCGTGGGTCGACTCGTCTCCGCCGAGGAGCATACGTCGGCGGCGCCGATTGGTCGATGCGGCGGGTCCGAAAACCTCCGAGCGCTCCGGTAATACCCTGCCGCGCGTACCATAGTCGCGCCAGTCGGGCGCCGACCGTGGGCGCGGACGAATCCGCGAAATCGGTGCGCTTCGCGAGGGAGGTCGACGTGGGTTTCACGCCTATCGAACAGGTGGGCAAGGGCGGAATGGGCGTCGTGTGGCGCGCCCGAGACGATTCGACCGGGCAGATCGTCGCGCTGAAGGTTCTGCACGCCGGCTATGCCGACGACCCCGACTACCGCACGCGCTTCGAGCACGAGCTGGAGATCGCCAAGCGCATCAACTCGGTCAATGTCGTCAAGGTCCTCGGCTATGGCGTCCGCGAGGGCGCGCCGTACATTGCCTTCGAGTTCGTCGAGGGTCCGTCGCTGCGGGAGCGACTGGCGGAGCATGGGCCGTACGACTGGCCGGAGACGCGGGCGATGCTGCTCCAGCTGGCCGAAGGCCTGGCCGACGCCCACGCGGCCGGCGTCATCCACCGTGACGTGAAGACTTCGAACGTCCTGGTCGCGCCGGGTGGGATCCTCAAGCTGGCCGACTTCGGCGTCTCCCAGGCGGCCGATCTCACCCGGGTCACCCGGGACGGCGGTTTGGTCGGGACGCCGGCCTACATGGCGCCCGAGGGGCCCGTGGACGCCCGCTCCGACCTGTACGCGCTCGGCATCGTAGCCTTCGAGCTGCTCAACGGGAGTCCGCCGTTCGAGGGCACGACCTACCACGAGGTTCTGGTGGCCCACCTGCGCCGGCCGCCGGACATCACCAAGCTGCCGCCCGAGGCCAGGCCGATCGTCTCGTGGCTGCTGGCCAAGGACCCCGGCGCGCGGCCGCAGAGCGCCAGGCAGCTGGTTCGCGTGATCACCGGTGCGGAATCTATCCCGGGGGCGCAAACCGCGGCCGTGACCCAGCCCGACGATCCGGCGCGGATCTCGTCGGCGGTCACCGTGGTCGCGCCGGCGGCGGGCGCCACGGCGGCCAGACCGCCCTTTGCGAGTCCCGCCGGCACTCCGCCGGGCGCCGTTCCGACTGTGATCTGGGGTACGCCCGAGGTGCCCCTGGAGCGCGTCGGAGACGAGAGCCGGTTCAAGCTCTCCTCCGCCTTCGCCATAGTGGCGGCCTTGGCGGTCATAGCGCTCGTCGGAGTGGGCGTTATGGCGGTCGTGGGCCGCCCCGGTGGTTCGCCTGCGGCAGCCCAGACTTCGGCCGGCCTGGCTTCGGTCCAACCATCGGCCACGCCCGGGTCCACGGCCACGCCCACGGCCGCGGCCACGGCCACGCCGGTTTCCTACTCAGGTCCTCCGGGCGTGTGGCAGTCCTTCGGATCGCTGCCGCAGACGATGTGGGGTGAAGGGGCCGCCCAGCTTCCCAGCGGGAGCGTGGTCGTCTTCGGCATGGTCACCGGCAAGTCGCACGTGATGTCTGCGCAGACCAGCCTCGTCGATCCCGCAACCGGCGCCATCACGGCCGGACCTTCGATGTTGTCCACACAGGCGGTCCCGGGGGTGGCAACCCTGGCCGACGGCTCCGTTTTCGCGGCCGGCGGTTGGGGCGGGACGAACGGGCTCTATCCCTCCGCCGCCGCGGAGATCCTCGACGCAGCCACCGGCACATTGCGATCGCTCCCCCTCATGAACATGCCTCGTTCGCAGGCCACCGTAACGGCCCTCGCCGACGGCCGCGTCCTTGTCGCAGGCGGCTGGACGACGTACAGCGCGGGCAGCTGGTTCGCGACCGAGACGGCGGAGATTTTCGATCCGACGTCGGGCTCATGGACGATGGTGCAGCCGATGTCCATTCCTCGGGCGCTGGCCACCGCCACCAGGCTCGCCGACGGAGGCGTCCTTGTCGCAGGCGGCAGCGCGGAGTATCTGTCGGGGAATGCCCGCGTCGGACGGGAGCAGGTCACGAGCTCGGCCGAGATCTATTACCCGGCCATGGACTTCTGGCAGCCCGCCGGCAACATGTCCGTCCCCCGGTCAGCGCAATCCGCGGCGCTGCTGCCCAACGGCAACGTCCTGGTCGCGGGCGGCTGGAGCAACGGGCTCCAGCACGGTACCTCGTCCGTGGACGTGTACTCACCGGCCTCCGGCTGGGCCAACGCCCCCGCCATGCCGGGCGGTCACTGCCAGGCGCGGATGGTGACCTTGCCGGGCGGCCGCCTCCTCGAAATCGGCGGCAACGACGCCAGGGGCGACACGACCACCGCCGTGGAGTTGTTCGACCCGGCCAAGGGCGTCTGGCAACGGACCGGAAGCCTGCAGCAGCCCCTGTACTGGCCGGCTGCGGTGAGGCTTCGGGACGGGCGCGTACTCGTCGCCGGCGGAAGCGGGAACAGCGCCATCAGCAATCGCCTCGAGATCTACATTCCGTCGAACTGAGCCGGGGCGGCCGGCTCCGGGCTACTGGATCGAATCGGCGGGCAGCGGCACGAGGGCCCAGTCCCCCATCTTCCAGGCAGCGTCGGCCATGCTCGCCTGCCCGAGCAACGACGGATGAAAGTAGTCGACGCTGCTGAGATCGGCCACCACGAAGTCGCTCTCCGCCAGCCCTGTGGGGCCGCTGCAGTGGAGCCTGTCCGAAGGGCCGTACGTCGCTTCGATGTCGCGGCAGGCCGTGTCCAGACTCCTGTCATAGGACGCCAGCGTCGCGCTCGCCTGCGCCAGCGGGGTCTGACTCCTCGAGCCGAGGAAAGGGGCGCACTGCCTCGAATGGCGCGCGGAAGCGAAGAAGGCCCTGGTCGTGGCGTCCGCCTGGGTGATGACCCGGAAGCGATCGAAGTCCGGGACGGCGAGCATCAGGATCCGGCTTCCGGGCGGCAGACCCTCCTCCAGCACCGCCGTCGCGGCGCCGATCTCGGCCAGGAAGAGGTGGGGGTTGGTCTGCGGGTCGGCGCACAGGTCGTTCGTGCCGAGCTCGAAAGCGACGTAGGCGGTCGCCCCGGGCGGCAGCTGTTGAGCCGCGGCGACCACGAGCTTCGCCTGACGCAAGGCATCGGCCATCCTCGTGCCCGATGTGGCGGCGTCGACTACGGCCGGCGACGCTCCCAGCGCCTCGAACCGCTCCAGCAAGCTGAACACACCGTCGTCCACGGCAGTGCCCAGAACCCAGGAATTGGCCAGATTGTCGTGACCAGCCGGTACCGTCGGCGACACGTCGTAGCCCTGGCTGTACGAGTCTCCGATAGCCGCCAGCAGCGACGGTAGAGGTGGCGAGACGGGGCTCCGTCCGGCCGTGGCCAACGGCCGGGTCATGGCCGCGGAACCTTTGGACTCCGCCCCCGTCCCTGCCGACACCGACACGAACTGGCGCTCCGTCTGGGCCGCCGTAGCCCGCGACTCCTGCGCAGCGCCGCATCTGCCGAGCAGCCCGCCGGCGATCGCGACCCCGGCGACAATCACGACCAGTGCGACGGTCGCTATCTCGAAGCGCAGGCGGTTGCTGCCGCCAGGCCGGCTCTCAGCCATGGCCGCCTCCCCTGGAACCGTCCGGCGTCAACCCGGTCGTCCCCGTCAACTCCCGGCGGGGTTGAGCGTGATGAGCACGTCTCCCATCACGAGCTGTCCCGACGCGATCCGAATCTGGCCCGCGAGGATCTGCGCTCCGCCGGACGCGTCGAGGAAGCGCGTCGGGTTAGTGGCCGCGAGGTCGCGCACGATCCAGCCTCCGGCGCTCCACTCGATCATGGCGTGGCGCCGGCTGACCTTGGCGTCGGTGACCCGAATGTCCGCCCCGAGATCGCGGCCGACGATTACGCGCTCGCCCTCACCCACGCTCAACGTGGACGACCGCCCCGACTCCACCACGGTGATCCGCCCGGCCGCGCCCGACGCGACATCGGCCGAAAGCGCGACCTCCGGGAAGCCTGGCGGCGCCATATCGGGGGCGACGGCGGCACCGGTCGCCGGAACGAGCTCCTCGATGCGGGCTATCCGGGCGGGCGTCGCCTCCTCGGGTCCTCCCTGTGCCGGCAGCGAGGCTGCTCCGGCGACGGGAGCCGGCCCAACGACGAAGCCCACGGCGACCAGGACGGCCCCCACCAGGGCAGCGACCAGGAACAACAGCAGCCCCAGTCCACGATCGATGTCGACGCCCCAGACTCCCCAGCGGAAAGCGACGTTCTGCGACTCGACGAGGGTCCAGATGACTCCCGCGGCCGCTGCCACGAAACCGGCGCCGGCAACCGCAGCAAGCGCCGTCGCGAACTCGCGTCGGGTGTTGACGAGTCCCGCGGCGGCGGCGATGAGCGCAACTGCGGCCCCGAAGGTGATCAGGTCCGCCTCCAGCGCCCGCAGCCACGAAGACTTGGCGAGGAGGTACAACCACGACGACGACTGCGAGGCATCGGCGCCGCGACCCTGGAACCACGGCAGGAAGAAGGCGACGATGAGCAGCCCGGCTGCGCCGACTTCGGCGATCTCGGTCCACCGGCCTCGCATATCTCTCATGTTCATCGCGCACCCCATGGATTCCGGGCCGGGGGCCCGTGCGGGACCTGGCGTCGACTTCCGCCGCACGCGTCTCAGGGGTCAGTCTATTGGACCGCGCCAAACGACATCGGCCGGCGTGCCTCGCGCCGCCATCGTGTGCTCGGGCTCGGGCGTCTGAACCGGCGGTGTTTCGTGCGAAGGCGTGCCGGCGGTCGCGCCGTTCCGGTCCGGGCGCCCTCGGCGCCTCAGCCGCCGGCTCCGGGCGGCTCCGGATCGCGAGGCCGCATGTGGAAGGCGACGCCGTAGACCTCACTGGTGCCGGGGTCGATGCGCGGAGCGGCCGTCATACGCCAGGTTTCCCCGGTCAGGCGGACCCAGCGCGCCAGCGGGCGACCCTGCCCGATGACGGCGTCCAGCAGCGTGAACCCCGTCCTGGAAAGCCCGAGCATGCCCTCGCGGGCGGGCAGCCCGACCGACGCCTCGCCGAACACGCGCTTGAAGGCAGGATTGCCGTAGACCACGATCAGGCCCGGGCCGTGACACATGCCGGCCGGGTTGGCCGCCGCGCCATCGTTCTCTTCTTCGGCCTGGGCGTCCGGATCGGTCGAGGGATCGAAGGGCCTCATGCATCCTCTCGCGGCGTCATCCGCTTGATTGTACGGCGAGACCGCGGCAGCCCCGGGCGGTCCGGGCGGAGATGCGAGACGCAGAGACGCGGCGGCCGACGAGCACAGGACCGCCGGACCGCCGCGCACTAATCGTTGAACCGATAGAGCCGGTTGAGAGCCGGTCAGCGATTGACCTTGACCGCCTTGAACACCAGGAGCGAAGCAGCACAGGAGGCGAAGAGGAGGAAGAGCGGAAGGACCGGGAGGCCCTGATCCTGCGCGGGCGGGACACCCAACGTGCCGGTCGGAGGCGCCGTCGGCTCGAAGGTGATGCCCTGGAATGACTGGAAAGGAGTCGGCGAATCGAGCGTCGAGGGCGACGGACTGGTGACGTCGATCTGCTGGCACATCGAGGGGACCTGCTGCTTGTTGTCGACGGAGTTGTCCGTGTTCCGTCCGGTGCCGCCGGCCTGCAGGCTGTGGTACCCGGTCGTCTTGAACGGCTTCACCTGTCCCAGGTCGTACATGATCACGCAGACCGTGTAGGTCCCGGGCGTCGCATACGTGTGTGACACCGATCCCCACGATCCACTCGAGCCCTGGGCCGGCGTCGTCGGCTGGAGGACCACGTTGGTCGCCGACGTCCCATCGCCGATGTGATAGGTGCCGACCGGATTGCCGCTCGTCACGTCGCCCCAGTCGATCGCGTAGCCGCCGTAGCTGAGCTTGGTCGCGGTAGCCATCTCGCCCCACGACCACGTGCCCGAGGCCTGCACCGTCAGCGGGCCCGTTTGAGAGACGGCGATCGTATCCGGGCTGCCGGATCCGGCCATGACGGAGCCGGCCAGGATGAGGGCCAGGGGAATGGCCACGAGCCCAACCCCCAGGCCCTGGACTCCGCGTCTGGATGGACGCATCGACATTTGCGGCTCCTTAGCTCGGCGACTCCGTCCGACCTCTTCGATCGGACACTGGATTGAGCGCCAAGCTACCTACCCGGACGGCAGATGCATACAGATTCCGGGTAGTGTGCCGCCCCTCGGATTGGCTGGTGCGACCGGCGCGACGAGACTACCCGAAGGCATTGGGTCGATGGCCCGCCGGGTAGGTGCCGGAAGAGGCGACGACCCGGTCGGGGTTTCCGCCGGGCCGTCGTGCCAACTTGTCTCGGTGCTGGGGAATGGCTAGCGGTTCACCTTCGCCGTCTTCACGACGAACAGAGCCGCCAGAGCCGAACCCGACAGCAATATCAGCGCCAGCGTCGGGACTCCCTGGTCCGGCGACTGCGGAGGAGCGCCGGTGCCGGTGGGCGGAGGCGTAAACGTCTCGCCCTGGAACGACTCGAAGGGCGTAGGCGTCGCGCTGGGTCCGGACGTCGTCCCGGCGGTCGGGGTCGCCGTCACGACGCTTGTTGGGGACGGCGGCGGAGTCGTCGCGACGGTCGGCGTCGGAGTCGCAACGTTCACCACCACCGGCCCGCAGATCGCGGGAACCTGCGCGTGATGGTCTACCGAGTTGTCGGTGTTGTGGTTCGTCCCGGCGGCCTGCGTGCTGTGGTATCCGGTGGTCGCGAACGGCTTAGTGGGCCCGAGGTCGTAGATGATGACGCATACCGTGTACGTGCCCGCGGTCGCGTACGTGTGCGACACCGGCCCCCACGATCCGCTCGATCCCTGAGCGGGCGAGGTCGGCTGGAGGATCACGTTCGTGGCGGAGGTCCCGTCGCCGATGTGATACGAGCCGATCACGTTGCCGCTGGTGACGTCACCCCAATCGATGGCGTAGCCGACGTAGCTGAGCGTGCTGGCGCTCGCCTCGGCCGGCCAGGTCCACGTGCCCGACGCCTGAACACTCAACCCGGATGTCTGGCTCACCGTGATCGCGCTCGGGCTGCCCGTGTGGGCCGCAACCGAACCGACGGCCATAAGGACCATCAACATGGCGATGAGACCCACTCCAAGTCGCTTGATCCGGCGTCTGCTCGGACGCGATGACATACTCAACTCCTTGCTCCAAAGGGGGTTGGCCAACCTGTTCGTCCCTGACTGCGAGGCATCCAAGCTAAATGCCGGCCTGCCGCCAGGACCGAATCCCTCGATTTGTGCCGACCCGTGATTTGGCGGACCCGGCCTCCGCGACGGCCCTACTCACACGGTCGGGGCCGCACCGCCCGTCCGGGCACGCCGCCTTCAGGTAGGTTCGAAACGGGGTAACGTTCGGAGAAACACGCCATGAAGCGAGTCACGATGTCCGCCGTCCGAGAGTTGTACCGACCCAGCCTTGCGACCCTGACCGACCTCTATGAGCTGACCATGGGGTCCGGGTATCTGGCCACCGGGCTCGCCGATCGTCGGGCGGTCTTCACCCTGAGCTTCCGAACCCTGCCTTTCGGCGGCGGCTACGCCCTTGCGGCCGGCCTCGACGACGCCCTGGAGATCCTCGAGCACCTGAGCTTCTCGGCGCCGGACATCGACTACCTGGGCGGCCTGCGCGGAGTCACGGGCCAGCCGATCTTCCCACCCGACTTCCTGGCGCTCCTGACGTCCCTGCGCTTCACCTGCGACGTGGACGCAATCCCCGAGGGCACCGTGGTCTTCGGCAACGAGCCGCTGGTCAGGATCAGCGGCCCGCTGCTCCAGGCTCAACTGGTCGAAAGCGTCCTGCTGACGGTCATCGGCTTCCAGACGCTGATCGCGACCAAGGCCGCGCGAGTCGTGGAGGCGGCAGGCGGCGGATCGATCCTCGAGTTCGGCCTGCGGCGCGCACAGGGCCCCGACGGCGCAGTGTCCGCGGCGCGGGCGGCCTACATCGGCGGAGTTTCCGCCACGTCCAACGTCCTCGCCGGACGGCTTTACGGGATCCCGGTCCGGGGCACGCACGCCCACTCATGGGTCCAGGTCTTCGGCGACGAACAGGCCGCCTTCGACGCTTATGCCGAAGCCCAGCCGGACAACATCACGCTGCTCGTGGACACGTACGACTCGCTGACCGGCGTCCAGCGGGCAATCGAGACGGGCAAGAGATTGCGTGCCCGCGGCCGGACGCTGGACGGTATCAGGCTCGATTCCGGCGACCTCGCCTATCTCTCGATAGAAGCACGCCGCATGCTGGACGAGGCCGGCTTCACGGAGACCAGGATAGTGGCCTCCAACGATCTCGACGAGCACCTCATCGAGTCGCTCCGGGAACAGGGCGCCCGCATCGACGTCTGGGGCGTCGGGACCAAGCTCGACACCGCCTTCGACCAGCCGGCTCTGGGCGCCGTCTACAAGCTGACCGCCGTGCGCGAGGCCGACGGCTCGTGGCGCTACCCCATCAAGGTCTCGGAGCAGACGGCCAAGATCTCCACCCCGGGGATCCTCGGTGTCAGGCGCTACACCGACGCCACGGGCCGCTTCCGGGCCGACATGATCTACGACGAAGGCATGCCGCCCGAGGAGCAGGGCGGCGTGATCGTCGACCCCGCGGACGTCCTCCACATGCGGTCGATCGACGCGGCGTGGGACCACCATGAGCTGGTCCTGCCGGCCATGCGCGGAGGCAGGCGCGTGGCGCCCTCCCCTACCCTGGACGAGATCCGCGACCGAGCGCGCAAGCAGATCGGCGGCCTCCATCCGGCCATCCGCCGCATGATGAACCCGCACGTGTACCCGGTCGGCCTGGAACGCCGCCTCCACGAACGGCGGACTCAGCTGGTCCTCGACCTGAGGCTGCCCAAGCCCGCGCGCTGATCGACGGCGGGGCGGTCGCGCTATTCGGCCGCCGGGGCGTCCGGCGGCTGGTCCGTCGCCGCTTCGGCGATCTCCTCCAGGGCCGCGGCGATCTCGACGGCGGCCGCAACGTCGAGGGCTGTCTCCACTTCCGCTTCGGCCAGGGCCTCGACGGCTTCCTCGAGCTCGGCTTCCACCTCGGCCTCGACCAGTTCCTCGGCCAGGGCCTCGACGGCTTCCTCGAGCTCGGCTTCCGCATCGGCCGGTTCGGTCGGTTCGGCAGCATCCGGCGTGGTCCAGCGCGGATCCATGGCCAGGTGCAGCAAGGCCGGGCGTCCTGCCTCGAGAGCCGCCCGCAACGCCGGCTCGAAATCCTCGTCCGAATTGACGGAGATGCCGAGAGCTCCGCACGCCTCGGCCACCGCGGCGAAGTCTATCGCGCCGAGAGTGGCGGCCGGCCCAACCGGTCCGCCGCGCAGCCCCTGATGGCGAGTTATCGTGCCGTATCGGCGGTTATCGAAGACGAGGGCGATCACGTGCGCCCGCTCGCGTACGGCGGTCTCCATTTCGGCCATCGTCATGGCGAAGCCGCCGTCGCCTGAGAGAGAAACGCCGAGGCGGCCCGGCCTGGCCAGCGTCGCCCCGATGGCGGCCGGCAGCCCGAACCCCATGGCCCCGGCCGTCGAACCGAGGAAGGTCCCCGGCCGGCTGAAGCGATACCCTCGCGCCGCCCACGTACCGAAGTCGCCGGCGTCCGTGGTCACGATCGCCTCGGGCGGGAGGAGCCGTCCCAGCGCCGCGACGATGCGGCCCGGGTGCACGCCAGGACCGTCCCATGGCTCGGCGTCCACCACGGACGCAGCCTCGAAGGCTTCCCGGTCAGCGGCGTTGCGAAGCCGGCGCTCGTCCAGGCCGACCGCGTCGAGCACCGCGCCGGCGAGGAGTCGCTGCGTGCCACGCAGGAACGCCGCGACGTCGGCAGTGAGGGCGACCTCCGGTCGGTTGGCCGGCGATCCGGCTCGCGGTTCGACGTCCACCTGGGCCCAGCGCACGCCGGCGCGTGGGATCGAGTAGCCGTAGCTGGTCATCTCGCCCAGCCGGCAGCCGAGCACCAGCAGCGCGTCCGCCTCGTTCACCCTGGCCCGGACGCTGGCCGCCGAACCCAGCCCGGTCATGCCCAGGTACAGCGGATTGTCGTTCGGGAAGACGTCGCCACGTCGCCACGACGCCACGACCGGGACCTGGACCGTCTCGGCGAAGCGAACCAGGGCGTCGGTGCTGCGGCCCCGCAGGACCCCGGCTCCGGCGACGATCACCGGCCGCTCGGCGTCGAGCAGCAGGTGCAGGACCTTGCGGACGAGCGCCGTCTCGGGCTCGACGGGGTGCTCGACGCGATTGACGGGGACGTGCTCGCCCGGCAGCGGCATGTCGAGCACGTCTTCCGGGATGGCGAGCAGCACCGGCCCGGGCCGTCCCTTGACCGCGGTCGCGAGCGCCCTCTCCGCCAGCACGAGCACCTCGCCCGGTTCCTTGGCCTCTCCGGCCCACTTGACGATCGGCTCGAAGACGCGGACCAGCTCCATCTCCTGGAATGCCTCGCGGCCCCGAACCGCTCGCCGCACCTGGCCGACGATCGCGATCACGGGCGCGGAATCCGACTGCGCCGCGTGCAGAGA
>CAZGUS010000037.1:0-19210 GCA_964529245.1 uncultured Anaerolineaceae bacterium | reverse complement strand
GGCCGAGCGGGCCGGCCGAGCGCACGCCGGCCCTGGCGTCAGTTCGACGGCGGCGGCGCAACCAGGGTCCGGAACAGGTGCTCCAGCGTGGTCGCCGGGTCGTCGGTCAGGCCCGTGTGGGCCTCCGAGCGCTGGACGATGGTGCTGTGCGGCGACGATATCCAGTGGAACCGCTCGGACTGGGAGAGACGGGCAATCGGGCCGCCGTCCGCGCCGCCCTCGGCCACCCGAACGATGGCCTCGAGCTGCGTCCGGATCTCGGTCGGGTCGGACTCGGGCGCGAGCGCCGCGAGACGGACGACGTCGAGCCCGATCCGAGCCCCGAGGAACCGCTTCTCGCGGCAGAACAGGACGACGCCGACGTTGATGAACTCGCCGCGCTCGACCCGCGGCACGGCCCGAAGCACGGTGTAGGCGAAGGGGCTACGCGACTCGGGCACGTTCCGCCTCCTCCACGAATGCGCGCGGCGCCGCCAACCGGCGCTCGATGTACTCCAGATAAGCGGCGCGAAGCGCGGCCGGTGTCGCCAAATCGGGTCTGCCCGGCTCGGGCGGCAGCCAATCGTCGGGCACCTCGGCGATTATCGCGGCCAGGAGTTCCCGGGTGAGCTTCGACGCCAGGCGGTCGTCAGCCTCCGGGATCGAACCTGCATACGGCAGCAGCACGTTCCGCTTGATCTCGACCATCGGCTTGCGCGCGTGGCCGGCTGGGTCCCGCCAGCTGTGGTGGATGTACAGCGCGGAGCCGTGGTCGATCAGCCACAAACGCTTGTGCCAGACGAGCATGTTCGTGTTCCGGGCGTCGCGATCGACATTGGTCACCAGAGCGTCGAACCAGACGACGTCCGCGGAAAGGTCGGGAGGAGGCCGGAAGCCTGCGGCCGGATCGAACCCCAGCGCGCCCGGGAGGAAGTCCAGTCCAACGTTCAGGCCGCTGCTCCGCTGGAGCAGTTCCCGGATCTCCGAGTCGGGCTCGGCGGCCGCCAGACGCGGGTCGAAGTCCAGCAGCACGATCTCCGGCACGAGCAATCCCAGCGCTCGCCCGATCTCGCCCGCGATCAGCTCGGCGACGAGCGCCTTTACGCCGTGCCCGGCGCCGCGAAACTTGGCCACGTACAGCCCATCGTCGTCCGCCTCCACGATCGCCGGCAGCGAACCGCCCTCGCGCAGCGGGGTCACGTAGCGGGTGGCGGTCACGCGTCGGATCATGCGCGCAGTATCTGCGCCGCGAGCCCGCCGCGCACGGGGAGTGGCGCCGCCTACGAGAGTGGGATCGGAGATCAGCCAAGCCCGGCACGACCGAACCCGCTCCGGTCCGACGACACGCCATTTACGCACCAGCTGACTGCTATCGACATCGGGGCCGACTCTCCGTCAATCCCGACCGCGAGACGACGCCGATCACGCTCGATGTGCACCCGGAACTGGCCGCCCGGCGGGCTGTACGCGGCGGGAGGCTGGATAGAAGTCAGCGCGGGATTAATCGATGGGTTGCCCGAAGTTCGCCGGCCTCGGCGCCGCCGCGGCCGAGGCACCGGCCGGCACAACAGAGCGGGTTAAGGTCCCGAGCGCTTGTGGCGAGACTACTCAGCCTGCCGTGTGGAAGCTGCCGGTGCTCGGGTCGTACAGCTCGGCCGAAGCCTCGGGCGTGTTGTCGATGAATTGGCCGCTGCCGTTGCTTTGGCTTGCAGCATTGCCCTGGCCGCCGGCGACGAACACGCGGCCGTCGGGAAGAAGTACCGCAACGGGCCAATACCTATCGACGGCCATCGAGCCCGTCGAAGTGAAAGTGCCGGTCTTTGGGTCATGCAACTCGGCGGACGAGATAGCACGTCCGATCGCGTCCGTACCGCCGACGAGCAGGACCCGTCCGTCGGCAAGAGATACTGCGACGTGAGCACTGCGGAACTCGATCATCGTTCCGCTCGGCGTAAACACGCCGGTCTTTGGGTCGTATAACTCCGAGTATCCGATGGTATGCGCGTAGTCGGACTGGCCACCCTCGATGAGAACCCTGCCGTCGGGCAACAGCGTCGCGGTGAGTCCATCGCGAACCGTGGTCATCGAGCCTGTGAAGCTGAACTGGCCTGTCGATGGGTCGTAGATCTCTGCCGACGCCAGGCCGTGCAACTGGACGTCGTCGCCACCGACCACCAGGACCCGCCCGTCCGCGAGCAGCGTGAGGCTGCCATCCATGTGATCGTCGGCCATCCGACCGGTGGGACTGAACGTGCCCGATCGTGGATCGTATAGATCGGCTGCGCCGTTCAGATCGTCGATGACTAGGACCCGGCCATCCTTCAGAATGGTCGCCGTCCCGCCCGAGTTGTCGGCGCTCATGGACCCGGTCGGGCTGAAGTTGCCGGTCTGTGGGTCGTACAGCTCGGCCGATGTCAGGGCGCCGTCTATTTCGTTTGCGCCTCCGACGATCAGGACCCGTCCATCGTCGAGAAGGGTCGCCGTGTGGCCCTCGCGCGGAGTGGTCATCGGCCCCGTCGCCGTGAACTTGTTGGTCTTTGGGTCGTACGGCTCCGCCGAGGCGGTGACGGGGGTGTTCGCGCCCGAATATCCGCCGGCCAGGAGCACTCGTCCATCGGCAAGCAGCGTGGCCGTGCCGTCGACCGGGCCGGGAACGACGGGAGCCCATTGGACGGACGCGCATCCGGCCAGCCCGAGAGAACTCAGGGCGACGGCGGTCGCCAGGCACGCACGCGGCCACCTGAGGCGAAACGCGAGCGTCCGTCTGCGCAACCGGCTCTCCCCTACTTCGCCAGGATGCCGACAACCACCACCGCTACACCGGCCAACAGCAGCACGCCGGTCTCCTCGAGCAGGCGGGCGTTGAAGCGGACGGGTTCCTCGGATTCGCGCAGCGACGTGAGGATGTACACGGCCAGGATCAGGACGGCAGGGCCGAAGAGGCGCGGCAGGGCCAGTACCCGGACCAGGACCCCGACCGGAGCCACGACCATCGAGTAAAGGTAGAAGGCCACGGCCACTTCGCCGGAAGTGTGCGGACGCACGGCCGCGATGCGGTAGCCGGCCAGGCCGCCCACGGCCACGTCCAGCACGATCGTGGCCACGAAGGCCGCGACGGTCAGCGGCACTCCGTCGCCGGCGACGCCGCCGGGCACGAGGCCGCCGATCGCGGCGAAGCCCAGGAATCCGAGCCCGAAGGCGGCCAGACGCGCGGCGGTCGATCGGGCGTGAGCACCGTCCCGTGTCACCGACGCGGCGCCGGCGCCGGGCTCGGCCGAGGCCGTCTCGATCGAGACCGCCCACGCCGTGACCGCCCAGGATCCCACGAACACGAGTGCCAGCCACGGCACCGGGTCCACCAAGTGGGCAACTCCCACCGACGCGAACGCGGACATGGCGGGGAGCACGACTCGATCCAGCGGCCAGCGCCACGGCCGGAGCTCCCCCAGGATGCTCGCCGTGCCGGCCGCGGCGACGAGCGCAGTCAGAGCCGTGGCCAGCCAGAGTGGCTCGTCGGTCACGAACCGGCCGACGACGGCAAGCGTGGCCACGACCAGCCCCATCTCGCGGGCTCCATCGCGTTGCTGCATCAGGGCATGGTACGCAACCGGAGCGACTCGCGAGCGGATACCGCCACCGGCACGAGAGACGGCGGCCATCTCAGGTGCCGACGCGGCCCGGCTTGGCCGCGGCCCACGCCAGCAGGTCGGCGCGGGACCGCGTGTTCATGACCCGGTCCGGACCGAGCCAGGCGCGACGGGCCATCGAGGTCCCCCAGCGCAGGTTGTCGAGCTCCTCGGTTCGGTGGGCGTCGGAATCGATGGTGAAGACGCAGCCGAACTCGGCGGCGCGGCGAGCCCGCACGTCCGACAGGTCCAGGCGCTCGTCGGAGCCGTTGAGCTCGAGGGCGGTGCCGGTTCGGGCGGCCTCGGCGAAGACGGCGTCCCAGTCGAGGTCGAGGTCTTCGCGACTGCCGACGTAGCGGCCGGCAGGGTGGGCGATGATGTCGACGTTGGGGTTCCGGATCGCGGCCAGGGTTCTCGCGGTCAGCTGCTCGCGAGTCTGGCGTCGGGCGACGTGAACGGAGGCGACGACCAGGTCGTAGCGGGCCAGCAGCTCGTCGGGATAGTCCAGCGTGGCGTCGGCGCGGACTTCGAGCTCGCAGCCGTGGAGCAGCCGGAAGCCCTCGGGCGAGGTCTCCGGCGGAGCCGTCCCATCGGACTCCTCGCGCTCGAAACGATCGTTCAGGGCCGCCACGATTCGCCGCTGCCGCTCCACGCGCTCGAGATCCAATCCGCGGGCGATAGCCAGGCTGACCGTGTGATCCGTCAAAGCCAGGTACGAGTAACCCCGCCGCCGCGCGTCCAGCGCCATCTGCTCGATGGTGTGCACGCCGTCCGACCAGTCGGAGTGGCTGTGGCAATCGCCCCGCAGATCGGCCCGCGTCACCAGCGCAGGCAGCGTCCCGGCAAGCGCGGCCTCGATCTCGCCGCGGTCCTCTCGCAACTCGGGCTCTATGAAGGGCAGGCCCAGGAAGCCGTACGCCCCGGCCTCGGTCGGGAAGGTTCGAAGCTCGGCCGGCTCGCCGGATTCCCCAACGGCAGGCTCGCCGTCGTCCGCCAGCCGGAGATAGCCCTTCTCCGAGAGGCTCCAGCCGCGGTCGCGGGCCATGCCGCGCAGCCGGACGTTGTGCTCCTTCGATCCGGTGAAGTGGATCAGATACGTGCCCGCCTCTCCCGGCGGCATGATCATCAGGTCCACCTGCGGCCCGCGCATCAGCCGGATCGCCGCCTTGCGCGGCCCTCGAGCCAGCACCGTCTCGACCGACCCGAGCCCGGTGAACCGTTCGACGAGCTCGATGGGGCGATCCGTCTCCGCCAGCAGGTCCAGGTCGCCGATCGTCTCGCGCCGGCGGCGGTAGGAACCCGCCGGCTGGATCGAACCGACGCCGTGCACGCCGGCCAGCTCGGCCAGGAGCGTCTCCAGGATCGCCTCGGCCTGGCCCAGACGCATCCGATCCTGGCGGTTCTCCAGCGCCGCGATGCCCGCCAGGATCTGGCTTTCCGTCTTCTCCGACATGCCCTTGAGGGACCGCAGCGCCCCGGCCTCGGCGGCCCGCCGGAGATCGTCGAGGGTCTCGACGTGCAGCTCTTCGTGGAGCTGCCTGACCGTCCGAGGGCCGACGCCGGGGATCTCCAGGAGCGCGACCAGGCTGGGCGGCACTTCCTGCCGCAGCTTCTCGTAGAAGGCCAGTTGGCCGGTTCGGGCGAGCTCTTCGATCTTCTTCGCGATCGCGTCGCCTACTCCGGGGATCCGGGGCGGCCTGCCGTCGAGATAGGCGCGCGAGACCTCGAGAGGCGAATGGGCGATCGCGTCGGCGGCCTTGTGATACGCCACGGTCTTGAATACCAGCTCGCCCTTCACTTCGAGCATGTCGCCGATCTCGTGGAATATGCGGGCCAGCTCGCCGTTCGACAGGACGGCCGGCAAAGGCTCGGCTACGGGCGCAGGTTCGGCTACGGGCGCTGGTTCGGCTACGAGCGCTGGTTCGGTCGCCGGCGAAGGATCCACGCCCGAATGGTAGCCCCGGCGGGCCGGATCACCCCTCCGACGGCCAGGCCTCGATGACGCGGTCCCGGCCCGTGCGCTTGGCCGCGTACAGCGCCCGATCCGCTCGCTCCACGATCTCGGCGATGGGCTCGTCGGCGGACTGGCCGCAGGCCACACCGACCGAAACGGTGACTCGTTCGGTAACTCCCGCGTCGATCAGGTCCGTGTCGCGGACGGTCTGGCGGATTCGCTCGCCGACTTCCAGCGCCACGCCCGACGTCGGGTTACGGAGCAGGACCATGAACTCCTCGCCGCCGTATCGGGCGGGCAAATCCTCGTCCCGGACCGACGTCTGGATGGCGTCTCCGATCGCCCGCAGGACCTGGTCGCCGACCTGATGTCCGTACATGTCGTTGACGCGCTTGAAATGGTCGACGTCGACCGCCAGGATGGCCGAGCGGTCCGACACCCGCCGGCGGCTGGCCACGAGCGTGCAGTACTCGTCGAAATAGCGCCGATTCGGGAGCCCGGTGAGTTGGTCGGTCCGAGCCTCGGCCTCCGCGGCCTGGTGCGAGTAGACCCGGGCGAGGGCGGCCGTGGTCTCGATTGCGGCGCTGTTGAGCAGCCGGACCGACGACTCGGTCCAGGGCTCGTTGGTGCGGCGCGACAGCACGATAGCGCCCACGACGGAGTCGCCTTCGCGGAGCGGAGCCGCCAGGGTGTTTCGGAGGCCGAAAGCCTCGCGCAGACGGTGGGCGATCTGGTTCGCGAGCTCGCGGGCGTCCTCCTCGCGGCCGGGTTCGTATATCCCGGACGGCCCGGGCCGGGCGCTCCGGCCTTGCGGTCTGTCGTCGCCCTGTCCGCGCCGCTCTTCATCGGGCCCGCCCCCTGGTCGGCCCGTCGGCTGCGCGCTTGCCGGATGACCGTCGAAGCGAGCCATCACGACGCCGTCGACCTGGGCCGCAGCCTCACCGACGGCTCTGCTGCGAAGCCGGCGCGTCTCGGCCGGCGCCAGCTGCTGGATCGGCATCACGGAAGTCGCCGTCTTCGAACCCGGTGCCATCGAGACGAAGCTCACGTTGAGGTTCGTCGCTCCGGGTCGCTTCTGAACCACCGCGACATGGTCGGCCCCGGTGGCGGTGCCGAGCTCGTGGACGATGGCCTCGATGACCGCGTTGGGCGAGACGGATCGCGACAGGGCCTGCAGCAGCCGGCTGAAGGTCTCGGATTCGGAGTGGCGCCTCTCGACCAGGATGCCCGAAGCCCGGGCGTTGAGAACGGCCGAGGCGACCAACAGCGCGGTCGCGATCGCCATCGCGAGATCGCCGATGGTGTTGCGGCCAACGACGAACCCGATGACAGCCTGGCCCAGGAGCAGCGCGATCGCTATCGACAGCAGCGTCCAGGTCCGCGAGATCGATTGGGCCGTGATCTTGGACGTGGCCGCGAGGCTGCCAAAGCGAAAAAGCCTGCTCGAGTGCAGGGCATGCCGAAACCGATCCTTTAGCACGCTGCCATGGTGCGGGTACATCCGGCGTCGCGGCAATCGTACTTACGTTCCTCTTGCCCCGCGACACCGACTCGCCTCGTTGACCCCCGCCGCAGCCCAGGACTAAACTCCCACTTGGTCGAAGGGGCAGCCATCGCGCCCCCCGGCCGGCCCCAACACGCTTTCGGAGGAAATCTCCCTCAGTGGAGACCGGACCCAGTACCTGCGGCGTCCAGCGCGCCGAAACCCACTCCCTGGTCCGTTTCGCCCTCTAAGCGGTTCGCGCCATCCGGCGCGCGCCACCGACGAGCGGGCCGGACCCGCCGTCGAGGTGGCACATGCTCTATCTGAGCCAGGCGATCGGCCGGCCCGTGCGCGACAAGCTGGGCGAGCCGATCGGGACCGTTGCCGACTTGATAGTCGCCATCGGCGATCGCTATCCGCCCGTGACCGGCATCGTGGTCAAGACCAACGGGCGCGAGATCTTCCTGCAGTGGCAGGCCGTAGCCTCGCTCGACGCGGCCGGTGCCACGCTCCAAACGACCGCCATCGACATCAGCAAGTTCCACCAGCGGCCCAACGAGATTCGCCTGAAGCGCGACCTGATGGATCGCCAGATCGTCGACATCGACGGCCGCAAGGTCGTGCGGGTCAATGACCTGCGCCTCGACGAAGTCGACGGCGCGCTGCACCTGGTCGCCGTCGATGTGGGCGCCTCCGGGCTGCTGCGCCGTCTCGGCATCGAAGGGCCGTGGCGGACACTCGCCCACGGCTTTCATCGAGACGTGCCGGAGCGATATATCGACTGGGAAGACGTCGACCCTCTGGAACGGACGATCGCCAGCGTCAAGCTTCGCGTCCCCCACAAGGGCCTGGCCGAACTCCACCCCGCGGACCTGGCCACGATCATGGACCAGCTCAGCCGCAACGACCGGGTCGGCTTGATCTCATCGCTCGACGACGAGGCTGCGGCCGACGCGATCGGCGAGATGGAGCCCGAAACGCAGGTCGACATCCTCGAAGACCTCGAACCGGAGCGGGCCGCCGACATCCTCGAGGAGATGGATCCGGACGAGGCGGCCGACCTCGTGGCGGACCTGTCGGACGAGAGCCGCGTCGAGATCCTGGGCCTCATGGAGAAGGACGAGGCGGACGAAGTCCAGGAGCTGATGACGTACGGCGAGGACACGGCCGGCGGCATCATGACCACCGAGTTCGTGGCCGTCCCGGCCAGTCTTACCGCAGCCCAGACGATCGACCGCCTGCGCGAGCTCGAGCCCGACGCGGAGACGATCTACTACGTGTACGTCACCGACGACGACGGCAAGCTGGTCGGCGTCCTGTCCTTGCGCGACCTGATAGTCGCCAAGCCGAGCACCTGCATAGCGACCTTCATGTACGGCGAGCCCGTGGTCGTCCACACCGACGCCGGCCAGGAGGAAGTCACCGACATCGTCGCCCGCTACAACCTGCTGGCCGTGCCGGTCGTGGACGCGGACGGCCGTCTGGAGGGAATCGTCACCGTCGACGACGCCATCGACACGCTCCTGCCGCATCCGGCGAGGATCAGGATCCCGCGCCTCTTCGGCCGCGGCTCCGGGGCCCCTGATCGGTGAGGGCACCGGTTCTTTCGCTCACCCCGCGCGCCGTCAATCGCGTTCGCCTGGTCGCGATCATGGGCGTCCTGGGCCCCGGACTCGTGAGCGGCTTCGCCGACAACGACGCCGGCGGCATCACGACGTACTCCGTGGCGGGCGCCAAGTTCGGCTACGAGCTGCTGTGGGTGCTGCTGATCAGCCAGATCGTGCTGTTCTTCACCCAGGAAGTCGGCGCGCGGCTGGGTCTGGCCACGGGCCAGGGCCTGGCCGGCCTGGTCCGCGAACGCTACGGCGTCCGCTGGGCCTCTTTCATGATCAGCGCGATGCTCGTCGCGAACCTCGGCTCCATCGTGGCCGAGTTCGCCGGCTGCGGCGCGGCGGTCACGGTCATGGGCTATCCCAGCTGGCTCGGGGCCCTCATCGCCGCGGTGGTGGTGGTAGTCCTGCTGACGCGCGGCAGCTACAAGTGGGTCCAGTACATCTTCGTCGCGGTCGGCATCTGCGTTTCGATCGCCTACTTCGTGTCCGCCATCCTGGCCCACCCGGATTGGGGCCTGACCGCCAGTTCGCTCGTAGTACCGCGGCTGGAATCCAATTCGGCTTACTGGGTTGCGGTGGTGGCGACCGTCGGGACCACCATCACGCCGTGGGGCCAGGCGTTCATCCAGTCCTACGTCGCCGACAAGCGGCTTGGGCCCGAAGACCTGGTCGGCGAGCGGATCGACGTCGGCTTCGGGGCGCTGCTGACCAACGTCATCGCCCTGTTCATCGTCGTGGCCTGCGCCGCGGCCGTCTATTCGGCCCGGATAACTGTCGACACCAACTCGCCGCAGGCCGTCGGACAGATCGCCAACGCCCTCCGACCGCTGGCCGGCGCGGGCGCGACGTACCTGTTCGCGATCGGGCTTCTGGCGGCGTCGTTCCTGGGGCTGGGCGTCGTACCCCTCACGAGCGCCTATGCCGCCTGCGAGGCGTTCGGCTGGGAGACCGGCGTGGACTGGCGCTTGCGCGAGGCTCCGGCGTTCTACGGCCTGATGATCTTCTTCGTCGTGTTCGCGGCGATCTTCATCCTGCTCGTGCCCAAGGACAGCCTGATCCAGGTCATGCTCACGGCCCAGATCGTCAACTGCCTGCTCCTGCCGTTCGTCCTGGTTTTCGTCATGCGCCTGGCCTCGAACCGGGAGTTGATGGGGCCCCTGACGAGCGGGCGCCTCCTGAACGCGGTCGGATGGATCGGCACCGGCCTGCTCGTGGTGCTCTCCATGGTCCTGCTCGTGACCTCGTTCGTCTCAGTGTGACCCGGACGCGACCTTGCCCGACGCGCGGACGGTTCAGTCGGGAGCGCCCGCGACCACTCGATCCAGCTCGCGCGCCAGTTCGCCGGCCAGGTTGACGCGGTCGAATCGGCCGGCCGGGTCGCACGGCGCCGTAGCGGGAGTGTGGTCGAGCAGCCGCTCCATGGCGTCGGCGACGCTGCCCGGTTCGACGTCGGCGACGACGCCGTTGGGCAGCGCCTCGACCAGGGCCCGACCTTCGCCCCTTGGCATGACCGCCAGGATCGGCCGGTCGAAGGCGAGGTATTCAGCCAGCTTGCCGCCGACGAAGATCTCCGCCCCGGGCATGTCGGGCATCAGCTGCAGCAGGGCGTCGGCGCCGGCCATCCGGGCCAGGGCCTTGGGCCGCGCCACGAACCCCTCGAAGCCGATCACGCCGCCCAGACGGTCCGGAGTGTCGAACTCCGCGGCCGCCTTCGCATTGGGGTCGTTCACGCGCCCCAGGAAGTCGACCCTCAGACGCTCGCGCAAATCGGGCCGGCGCACGAGCAGCCGTTCGACGCCCAGCAGAAACGCCTCGAGCTCCTTGGGCCGATAGAGGCTGCCGGCGTACAGGAGGTGGAAGCCACCCGGTCGGGGCGGCGGCGCCGGCTCTACGCCGACCAGGTCGGCGCGGTCGTAGCCGTTTGGGATGTGGACGAACTTGCCGGCCAGGTCGGGGTATCGCTCCTCGAACTGAACCCGCATCAGGTCCACGGCCACGATGACGCGGTCCGCCCGGGTCACGATCCAGCGTTCCATGCGGCGCTGCAGCCAGCGCTTCGGGCGCGACATCGGGGCCGCGAAGGGATTGCCGATCCAGGGATCGCGGAAGTCGGCGACCCAGGGCCGATGGATCCGACCCTTGAGCAGGCCCGCGGCCAGGTGCGTGGAGATCGGCGCGGCGCTCGAATAGATGACGTCGACCGGGCGATGTCGATGAGCCTTGCGCCCGGCGCGCACGGCGAACGGAACCCAGGCGATCACGCCCTCGGGAAAGAGCAGCACGGCCCAGATCCGGTTCCACCCGACGGAGAGCTTGCGCAGCACTTTGAGCGGCAGGCTGCCCTGGGCCGAGCTGGCCGTCATGTCCACGGCCACTCCCCCGGACGAACCGGATCGGCGGCTGAGCAGCCGCGCGGCGGCCGTCGGCAGGCGGCCCGGTTCCAGGCTCGTGGTCCGATGGACCTCCAGGTCGGGCGCGAGAGTGGGCACGAGCGAAGGGTCGCGGACCGGGAAGGCCGGATCTCCCGGCGCGACGACGACCGGCTCCCAGCCCCAGCGCGGCAGGTAGGTGACGTATTTCAGGGTCCGCTGCACCCCCACGCCGCCCACGGGCGGGAAGAAGTAGGTAATCACCATGACGCGGCCGCTCACGATGGGCTCACCGGATCGACGCCGGCCCGGCGGCCCATCATCCGGCGCGCTCGCGCCAGGCCGCGGAGAACGCCGGCCACGAGGACCTTGGCTTCCTCGACCCCGGGCACGAGCAGCTCCCAGAAATGATGGTTCGAGAGACGGCAGGCCACGACGAGCAGTATCGCGGCTGAAACCGAATAGGAGATGAGCGACGCCAGAGCCGCGCCCACTATGCCGAAGATTGGGATGAGCATCAGGTTGGCGGCGATGTTCACGCAAACGGCAACGATCGACCCGACGGAGATCGGCCCCGGCCGTCCGCGGCCGGCGACATACGACGACATGACCTTGGACACGCTCAGCGACATCACCGCCGGCAGGAGCACGTAGAACGCGGGCAGGCAATCGTTGAATCTCGGCAGGACGAGATGGATCCCGATGAACGCCGTGGGTATGAGCGCCAGCGCCACAAGCCCGGTCAAGAGGACCGTCAGTCTCGACACCTTCGGCAGCAGCGCATCGGCCTGGGCCTGGGGCAGACCGGCGACGCGTGGCAGGAAGATCATCGTCACCGAGTCAGGGACGTAGAAGATCAACTCCGCCATCGTGACGGCCATGCTGTACAGCCCCAGCGGACCGGCCGGCGAAAGCATGACCGCCTGGATGATGTAGGTGTCGATCCGGTAGTTGAAGTAGCTGGTGATGCTCGCCGGATAGACGCGGATCCCGTAGTGCCCGAGCCCGCGGTAGGAAACCCGGTTGCCGGCCGGCATGCGGCGTGCCAGAAGGCCCACGGCGACGACGTCCGCGATGGCGGCAAGCCAGGTGACGACGATGCTCGACGCGACGGCGCCCGGGACCCCGAAGCGGAAGACCGCGACCAGCAGGGTCGAGAGGACCAGAGTGATCGCACCCTGGCCGATGAGGATGGCGCTGTACGTCTTGACCTGCTGGCGCCCGTACATGACCGACATCGCGAACGTGGTCAGAAGCGCGGCCGGTATCACGAGCAAGACGACGCGCACCATGTCGGCCGTCGACTGGTCCAGGACGGAGCTGGCGGCCGTCCCGCCGCCGGGCAGGTACCACAGATGCACGGCCGTCGGGTGCGTCCAGTGCAGGAGCTGCTCGAGCCACGGCATCGAGAACCACACGAGCGCGATCAGGAACGCAGAGAGAAGCGCCGTCAGGATCAGGCCGGCTTCGAGGAGGCCGCGGACGGACGTCCCGCGGGCGCTGAAGTAGTTCACCGCGCTCGGCAGGCCGAAGACCCCGAGGGCGCCGAGCAGGCCCGGCACGGCCAGGACCGCCACGTATTCGCCCTTGCCGTCCGGGCCGAGGATGCGCGAGATCACCAGGGCCGTGGTCAGCGAGATCGCGAAGGCCACGACCTTGGTCGAGAAGACGGCGCTCACGCGCCTGGTGAATGAGCCGCTGCTCGTGGAAGACGCCGTCATCGGGCCTCCGACCGCGGTGGTTGTGCGGTAGACGATACCAGCGCGGCGATGGTGCTCAGGGCCGGCTCCCGACGGTGCCCCTGCGACCGGCGCGGGCCAGGTCGCGATAGAGCGCCTCGACCCGCCCGAGACTCGCGGCTTGATCGGCCCTGGACTCGACGATCGCCCGGGCGCGGCGGCCCAGCTCCGCGCGATCCTCCGGATCGCGCTCGAGGGCGCGTGCCAGGGCCGCCGCTGTGGCGGGTGCGTCGTCGACCGGGACCAGGGCCGGGCCGTCCAGCTCCCACAGCCACTCTCGAACGCTCGGCAGATCGCCGGCCACGATCTGCGCCCCCGTCGCGAGCGCTTCGAGCAGCGTCGCCGCCGTGGAATCGGAGGCGGGCACGGAGACGACCACGTCGGCCAGGCGGTACATGTCGGGGATCTCCGAGTCGGCGAACTCGGGCACGAGGACGACGCGGTCGGTCAGGCCCAGCGCCGCTGCCCGGCGCCGGATCCGGTCCAGCTCGTCGGCCTGGGCGCGGAAGCACGACATCACCACGACGACATCGGACGGCAGGAGGGCCAGCGCCTCGACCACGACCTGGTGGCGGTATAGCGGCGTGATGGCACGCGGGCTGTACACGATCCGCCGGCCGGTCAGACCGAGACGGGCGCGCAGCGCCTCGGACGCGGGCCCGGGCTCGAAACGGGCCAGGTCCACGCCGTGCTGCACGACCTGCGTCCTGGCCGGCGGCGCCCCGATCGCCAGCGCGCCGGCCAGCAGCGTCTCGGAGTTGACCATCACCAGGTCGGCCGATCGAAGCGCGAGGCGAGCCAGCGCGGCACCGGCGCGCGACTTCCCGGGGTGGATGAAGACGTCCGAGCCCCACAGGGTCAGGGCGTACGGGTGGAAGCCCGACATCCAGGCGTTCCAGCCGTGGACGGTCAGGAAGTGGGCGTTGAGCAGGTCCGGATCGATGCGGGCAACCGCGCGACGCACGGAACGGCGACCGCGCCACAGGCCGGCGGGCGTCACCCGACCGCGGACGGCGAACGGGCTGAACCGTTCGATCGAAATGGCCTCGGACAGGCCCGGCTCGACCTCCTTCGACTCCGGCACGAGCATCGTCACGGTGTGGCCCCGGGCCGCGAAGTAGCTCACCCAGCGGCGCAGGTGAACGCTGTTCACGTCGCCCATGAAGGCTAGATTCAGCGGGCCGGCCATGGTCTGGGCGGAGGCGGATGGAGCGCTCATCGGCTCGGACTCACGACGCCGGCGGCCGACTTCGCCTGGCACGGGCGACTGGGGCTCCGGCCATCGCGCTCGGCGGCCTCGATCTGGGGGGCGGGCATCGCGGGCGATTGTACAGAAGATCGGTCCCGAGCACGGCCGCGCGTCCCTTCACCCGGCAGGCCGGTATGGCCGATCGGGTACCATTCGGGGCGTCTTTCGATGAACAGGAAGGAGCCAGACGCTGTCAGCGGTCGCGGCTGTTACCGGAAGCGAAGGCTTCATCGGGTCTCACCTGGTCGAGGCGCTCGTGCGGCGCGGGACTCGGGTCCGGGCCATGGTCCTGTACAACTCGTTCAACTCGTGGGGCTGGCTCGAGTCGCTGCCCGCGGACGTCCTCGCCAACGTCGAGGTCCAGCTCGGTGACGTCCGCGACGTCGCCTCGGTGCGCGAGCTGATGGAGGGCGTCGACGTCGTCTACCACCTGGCCGCGCTGATCGCGATCCCGTATTCGTATCGCTCGCCGCGCTCGTACGTGGACACCAACGTCCTCGGCACCCTCAACGTCCTGGAGGCGGCCCGCCAGCTGGCCACGCCCCGCATCGTCCACACCTCCACCAGCGAGGTTTACGGCACGGCGCGCAGCGTCCCGATATCGGAGGATCACCCTCTCCAGGGCCAGTCGCCGTACTCGGCCTCCAAGATCGGCGCCGACAAGATGGCCGAGAGCTACCACCTCTCGTTCGGAATCCCCGTGACGACGCTGCGCCCCTTCAACACCTACGGCCCACGCCAGTCGAGCCGCGCGGTCATCCCGACGATCCTCGCGCAGCTCGCCGCCGGCCAGCGCGAGATCCACCTCGGCGACCTGCGCCCGACGCGGGACTTCACGTTCGTCGAGGACACGGCCCGAGCGTTCATGTCCGTCGGCGAGGCGCCGGCCGAGGCCGTCGTCGGTCGAACGCTCAATGCCGGCACCGGCATCGAGATCTCCATCGGCGATCTGGTCAAGACGATCGCGGCCGCGGCCGGCTGCGAGGTCACCGTCACCGAGGAATCCGAGCGCCTTCGGCCGGCCGGCTCGGAAGTCATGCGCCTGCTGTGCGACGCCTCGCGGCTCACTGCCGCGACCGGCTGGAAGCCGACGGTTACCCTCGCCGAGGGGCTGGCGAAGACGGCCTCCTGGTTCTCCGATCCCGACAACCTGGCTCGCTACAAGTGGGCCAGTTACACCGTATGAGCGCCCGATGAGCGTCCGCCACGCGGTCTTGCTCGCAGGCGGCAAGGGCACCCGCCTGCGTCCCTACACGACCAGCATCCCCAAGCCGCTCGTGCCCATCGGCGACGAGTGCGCCATCATCGAGATCGTCCTGCGCCAGCTGGCCCGTGACGGATTCCGGCGCGTGACCATCGCCATCGGCCATCTCGGCGAACTGATCCGGGCCTACGTCGGCACTGGCGAGCAGTGGGGCCTGGAGGTGGACTACGCCACCGAGGACAAGCCGCTCAGCACGATGGGGCCGGTGGTGGCGCTGCTGGACAAGCTGCCGGACCAGTTCCTCGTCCTCAACGGCGACATCCTCACGGATCTGAGCTTCGCCTCGCTTCTGGAGGCCCACGCCGCCTCGGACGCCCCGCTCACCATTGCCACGTATCACCGCCAGGTCGACATCGACTTCGGCGTGCTGACGGTCGAGGCGGGCCGGGTCGTCGGTTTCGTGGAGAAGCCCAAGCTCGACTACGAGGTAAGCATGGGCGTCTACGCGGTCTCGCGATCCGCGCTGTCGAGCTACCCGGCCGGCGAATCGCTCGGTTTCGACCGGCTCGTCATCGACCTCCTCGCGGCAGGGCGAAACCCCGCCTCGTACCGCTTCGACGGCTACTGGCTCGACATCGGCCGGCCGGAGGACTACGACCGCGCCAACTCCGAGTTCGTGCGCCTCCGCTCCCACCTGCTGCCGGGGGCCTGAGTGGCGCTCGTCCTCGTTCTGGGCGCCAACGGCTTCATCGGGCGCTACGTCGCGGCCGCGCTCGACGCCCGGCCCGACGTCGAGGTTCTGGGCGCCGGCCTGGGCACTCCCCTGCCGGGCTTCGAGCGGCGCTGGCTGGACATCGACCTGCTGGCCGGCGACGACGCCGATTTCGTGGCGGCGCTGCGAGCGGCCGGACCGGAGGCCGTCGTCAATTGCACCGGCGCCAGCTTCGGCCCGACGGCGGACCTGATCCGGCTCAACGTGCTCGTGACGGCGCGAATCGTCGAAGCCCTGGACAGGTCGGGCCTGCCGGCCAGGCTCGTCCATTTCGGCTCCGCCGCCGAATACGGGCCGGGCCCGGTCGGCGAGCGGGTAGCCGAGTCCGCCTGCGCGCAACCGGTCAGCCCCTACGGCATCGCCAAGCTGGCCGCGACCCAGCTGGTGCTCGCCGCGGCGGATCGGGGCCGAGAGGCGGCGGTCCTGAGAGTGTTCAACGCCCTGGGCCCCGGCATGCCCGACAACTCGCTTCCAGGCGCGGCCCAACGGCGCTTGTCCGAGGCGGTGGCCGCCTCGGCGCCTCGGATCGAGCTCGGACCGCTGGGTTCGGTGCGTGACTTCGTGGACGTCCGCGACATCGCGGCGGCGGTCGTGGCCGCATGCCGCGTCCCGAAGCTGGAAGCACCGCTGATCAACGTGGCGTCGGGGACCGGCCACTCGGCGCGCGAGCTCGTCAGGTCTCTGGCGGAAGCGATCGGGTTCAGCGGCGAGATCGCGGAGGGGGCCGCGGGATCGCCGCGCTCGTCCGACGTCCCCTGGCAGGTCGCGGACGTCTCTCTGGCGCGGCGAGTCCTGGGCTGGAAGCCGGTGCACGACCTCCGTTCGAGCGTCGAGCTGATGACCGCCGGCCTCTGACGCCGGCCGCTGACGGCGCAGGCGCCGGGCGGCGCCGCCTCGAGGCCTACCCGTGCCGCAGGGTCGACAGCTCGCGGTAGATCGCTTCCATGCGCTCCATGTTGGTGCGCCAGTCGGCTCGTTCGGTGACGGCGGCCCGCCCGCGCGCCGCCCGCTCCTGCCGCTCGTCGGGGCCACGCGAGAGCAGGGTCTTGACCGCGGCCGCCGTGGCCGCGACGTCGTCCACCGGCACCAGCGCCTCCGGGTCCAGCTCGGTCAGCCACTCCCGAAGGCTCGGCAGGTCGGTCGCGACGATCGGGTGGCCGACGGCGAGGGCTTCGGCCACCGTGATCGGGCCGCCGTCGCTGGCGGGTATCGACACGACGACGTCGGCCAGGCGGTAGAGGTCGGGCAGTTCGGCCTCTTCGAGCGCATCGACGATCCGGAGGCGATCGGCGACCCCGACGCGGCCGGCCAGCTCCCGGATTCTGGCCACCTCGTCGGGCTGCGAGCGGTAGGCCGTCATGACCGCCACGACGTCGGTCGGAAGCTGTGCCAGGACCTCGACCACGACACCCTGGCGGTAGAGCGGCGCGATCAGCCGGTTCGAGAGCAGGACGCGGCGGCCCTCGAGTCCGAGCCGCGCCCGCAGCGCCGTCGGGTCGGGACCGGGCGAGAAGCGGTCCGTGTCCACTCCGAAATGGATGTATCTCGTCCGCTCCGGGCGCGCCCCGGCCGCCGCCGCGGCCCGGACCAGGTCCGCTGAACCGCCGGTGACGATGTCGGCGGCGTGCAGCGCGAGGCGGGCGTACAGGCGGCGACGGCGGCTCTGACGGCCGATGCCCAGAACGTCGGAGCCCCACACCGTGACCACATACGGGTGGAACCCGGACAGCCACGCGCGCCAGGCGTTGCCCGTGACGTAGTGGGCGTGCAGGACGTCGGGGTCGAGACGGCGAAGCTGGCGAGCCAGCGCCCGACGCGTCGCCAGCGCGCCCATGAGCCGCACCTTGCCGGACGCGAACGGCGGGAGTCGCTCGAGCGCGATCGCCGGCGGCATGCCCGGGTCGACGACCTTGTCCGCCGGCACGATGAGCGTCACGCGATGGCCCCGGTCCGAGAAGAAACCCAGCCAGCGGCGGACGTGGACGCTGTTCGGGTCGCCGAAGAAGGCCAGGTCCAGGGGCTCGTCGGTGCGCATGGCTGGCGATTGTAGTGGAAGCGACGGCCGCGATGGCCCGGGGTTCGGCCGGGCCGCCGCCGCGCCGCGCCCGCGGTTCAGCCGGCGGCGTCAACCCGCAGCAGCCAGACGCCCGCCGTCGCGTCGACGAAGACCGGCACGAGGGTCAGCTTCGCTCCGCCCTTCCCGGTCACGGCTTCGGGCACCGAGTGCTCGAACGGCGCGTAGATGCCGCCGGACCCGTCGTCGTCGGCGGCGACGTGCAGGATGTACTGGCCCGGGCTCAACACCGAGTAGTCGCCGTTGCGGAAAGCCAGCCACGAGTCGCCCAACACCGGCGTGGGAGCGCCCGTGTCGACTGAGATCATCGGCAGCCCCCAGCGCGGCACGAAGACGCGGCTGCCGAGCGGATCGGCCACCGGGTAAGCCACGCCCGCGACGGTCATCGTGTCGCCGTGGCCGCCGGCCACGATCGAGTCGAGGTGCGCCTCCGCCTCGCGAATCTGGGCAGCCTCCTTACCGGCTCGCGCGAGCGCGGGCTCGACGCCCCCCTGCGGAAAGGAGACCAATGCCAGGGCCAGCGCCAGGACCGCCGCGGCTCCGCCGCGTACGAGCCGGCCCGGCCAGGGGCTCGCGGTCGCCGCTTCCGCGGCCGGGGACGCGCCGGGGCGCACGGCTCGTGCCGCCCAATCGACGACCCGGGTCAGCACAAGGCCGCCGCCGACTGCCGCCGCCAGCAACATCGCCGCGTCGGCCTCCTCGTAATAGCGGTCGGAGATGTAGACGGCCCGCCACGCCAGCAGGACCAGCGTGCCGAGCACTCCGCCGACGAGCACGACCAGGGCGAAAGAGACGCCCCGCCATCGGGTTGTCAGCAGCCAGGCGATTCCCAACGCCCCAAGAACCACGAGCGCCAGGAGCGGCGCGTAGTGCAGCAGCTCGCGGTGGAGAGTCGTGAGCGGCGAGGCCGAGCCCAGGTCCGGATACGCCATGACGGTGTATCCACCGGGAACGCTGAGCCAGTAGAAGGGCTTGCCGGTCAGCAGCAGGTCGTGGAGACAGGCCAGCGGCACGGCCAGGGCGCCGACGACGGGAGGCAGGACCAGACGCAGGCGGCCCCGATCGCCGCCACGCGACGCCGCCAGCAGCACAACGGCAGCACAGGCGGCCGCGGCAACGATCAGCCAGATCGTCTCCGTTCGGGCGAG